>JAKARZ010000080.1 GCA_021828405.1 Bacillota bacterium | reverse complement strand
GCGCTTTCTCAAGACACTGGAGCGCATGGAGCAGGACCTGGTCCAGCATCCGTGGGTGTTTCGGTATCGGAATGACATGATGGGGGAGGCCGCCCATCCGTTTATTCTGGCCAGCTACTGGCTGGCCCGGGTGTACCTGCTGCTGGGCCGCCTCGGTGAGGCGGAGCAGATCTTGCGCGACCTTTTCACCCACACCACCAACCTGGGCCTCTTGGGCGAGCATGTGGACATGGAGAGCAACGAGCCGCGGGGCAACTTTCCCCAGGGATTCAGCCACTTGGGAGCCATCCTGGCCATCCTGGAACTGGCGGCGGCCGGGAAGTCCTAACGGATTCCCCCGCCCGCGGCGGCCGCCTGGGAGATAGTGGAGTCCTTGGTGGGCCGCCGCGATCCCAGCAGCCGGTGAGTGGAGGTGTTGCGCCCTGTGACCCAGGGGGGCGCGGGACGCGCCCAACGCGGCCGTGCTCGCCAAGGAGCACGCGCGGGAAGGTGGCGACGATGCGGCGGGGTGGGGTCGCCCATCCTCGGAGGGGCCATCAGAGATAGTGGCCGAACCACAAGGCGATGACCGTGACATCGACGCCGCGGGCGAGGAAAGTCATAGCGCACGTGTGGCGCAGCACATGCGGGGTCAGGTGTTGCTGGGCGAGGGTGGCGCACCCGCGATGTGCAATGGCCCCGTATGTCGTCAGCAGCCAGGGCACGGCGTCGATGCGGAGGCGCCCACCCCGCACGCGGGGAAACACGGGCTCGTCCGCCGTCGCGGGACGTTCTGCCCGCCACGCTTTGAGCGTGGCTCCCGGGGCGGCGGTCAGGGGGGCGCCCGCTGATTGCGTCCTTTACCCTGACACCAGACGCACGCCCCCCGTCGACAGTCTGGCCGGTCAATCCCGTCAGTTCGCTCACCCGCCGTCCCGTTTGCCACCCAAGGGTCAGCCACGTGTGGTCCCGGCGCCCCACCCAGGTCGCGCGATCCACCGCCGCCAGTAAGCCTCCGATTCGGGCGGCGTGAGCCAGTCAATGTCGGGCTGGTCGTGTCGCTTTGAGGGGATCGCCAACACTTGTTGAATCACGGCCGCCTGTTCGGGAGGTCGATAGGCGGCGTATTTTAAAGAAGGCCTGAATCCCAGCCCGCACGGGGTTGTGTTGCTCACGTTCGAGCCACTGCAAAAAGTCCCCGATGGGCGTGGCGTTCACATCGGACCCATCGAGGTGACTGGGCATCTTGCCCGTGGCCGTGCTCGCAAATTGCAATAAGAGCCCGCTACGTATCGCGGTAGGCCGCCATCGTGCGCGGACTCGCCTGGCGTGGGGTTAGTAGGCGGTCGAGGAAGTAGGCTTCCAGTGTGGGCGCCAGCGTACGCATGGGCGCACCGTCGGAATGGCCTCGGACAACTCCATCGCCCATCGGAGCAGTTCGGGGTCGGTTGGGATGTACCAATAGGTGGAGGCGGGGTGGCGGTGGCCCCAGTAGGCCGAGAGCAACGGGCGTCGGCTGGCCACCGTCTGGCCGGTAGCATACCCATCGCGGAGCGTCGCAACCGTGAAGGTGTGGCGCAGGTCATGCAGGCGGGGGGGACCCGACCCCGCGCGGGGCGTGAGACCCACCGTCTGGGCCAGGTGGCGAAAGGTGCGACGGACCACGGCGTCCTGGAGACGCGTCCCGCGGATGGAGAGAAACAAGGTGTCCGTGGCCGGCCATGGGACGGCATACGCCTGCCGGTGTTGGCGGTAAGCGTTCAGCGCCGCAAGGGTCGTCGGATGCAGCGGGATGACGGGACTTCCCAAACGTGGTGAACCGAATCACGACATGACCGGCGTGCGTGTCCAGGTCCCCTTGGGTGAGGCGAATGGCCTCCCCCACGCGCATCCCCGTCGCGGTCAGCAACCCCATCAAGGTCCGATAGGTCGCCGCGCGAAAGCGGGGCGTGAGGTGGTCGGGTCCCTCCGGGGTGTAGACAAACGGCACCGGTCGTTGGTAGCGGACGGCGAGGACGTCCGTCCCCGGCACCTCGGTAGCCAGAACCAGCGCGTGCAGGTAGCGCGCAAAGCCACGGACGACCCGGAGGCGGCGCTTCCAGGTGTCCGGGTGGGCGGACTGGGGCAGGGTGGCCCAGGTGACCGCCCGCTCCGGCGTCACCGTGGTCGCCCCGACGTATCCAGGTACGCGCCACAGCTCGTGAGCCACGTCTCGTGCAGACGCAGCGTGAATCCGAGCGCACGGCGCAGGGTCAAATATTGTTGAAGGGCAGCGCGCATATCGGTCATCGGGGGTCCCCCCCTTACCAGAGACGGGCCACGACGCGCGTCTCGTCGGGATCGGGCTGAGCATAATAGGCCGTGTGACCAACCGCCGATGCCGTAGTACTGGCCCACGGCCCAGAGGGGGGCTCCCCCTGGCGACAGTACGTCGCGAGGGCGTTCCCCACATCCGGCGGCAAGGGCAGCACGTTGTGTCGGCGCCCCTTCCCCGCGACGTGGAGCGTCCCCTGTCGCCAATCGACATTGTCCCGCGTTAACCGCGCGACCTCGTCCGCACGCAAGCCGAGCCGGGCCAGGAGCAACAGCATCACCCAATCCCGGACCCCCGCTGGCCGGGCGTCGCACTCCGCCAGGGTGAGCAGGGCGGTCATCTCACGGGGGGATGCGCCGGCAGCGGAGCGGAATCCCGCCAGCCCGGCGCCGGCAGAATGGTCCCGGCTAGGGGCGGGGGTATCCACCCGACGAGGAACACGAACCGGAAAAAACTCCCCAAGGCCACCGTGACATTGTGAACAGCGCCGACACCTCGTGCCCGCGCTTTCCCCTGGAGAAACTGGTTCACGTCCGTGCCCTGCACCGTCAGGACAAACGGGGCAACCTTGCCGTGCACCTCGATGGTGGCCACGAACTCCCGAGCGACCGCGCAATCCCAGCGACTGGTGCTCGCGACCAACCCGCGCTGGTCGACCAAGTAGTGCCGAAACGCCTCCACCACCCATTCACGAGGCGTCCCCGCAAGGGGAGGTGCTACGGACATTCTGCACCGGGCGCAGACCGCAGCCTATCTCCAGGCGCCCATCCCGGAGGTGGGGACGCCCCAGGCGATCTTCGCCGACGCGGCGGTGGACACCCTCCATCCGTACGCCAGCGGCGCGGCCCGCCTCATTAACCAAGCGGCGACACACGCCTTGCTGTAGGGGGCCCAAAATGGGCACCGCGTCCTAGATGCGCCGCTGGGTGGCGTCGTTGCTGCCCCCGGTGGACTAGCTTCCCCGTCCCCACCGCCCGCAACGGGGCCCGCCTCCGCTGCGGGCCTTTTCCTGTCGTCCCCACCGTGGCTACCGCTCCCAGCAACGCCCGGACACCAGAGCCCGTCAGGTTTCGGTCAGATAGGGGCGGCAGCTACAGTCTGCAACTATCCTCCGGGTATGCGCTCTGCCAAGAGTACCGCGGCGCCACGACGTTCGAGCCGCTCGTCCAATAGCGGCCCCCGCGTTGTCGCCCGTGACCTCCTCCGCCGGGCTCGCAACCGGATGCCCGGCCCCTCTCTCCCCATCGCTGCGTCCGCGACGACGGGGATACCGAGCTTGGGTCCCAACCGCCCCTTCCCCTTTTGACCCCCCTGACTCACGGTGTAGAAGTGCCGGACTCACTTGGTAGAATGACAGCAATCACTACGGCGCAGGGGGGGGGACACCGATGGGCCAAGTCCATGTTCCTAGTCATCTACCGATCGCCATCGACGCAGCGGCCCTCGCAGCGATCGCTGAGCGCCACCAGGCGCAGGAACTCGCCCTCTTCGGGTCCGTCCTGCGCGACGATTTCACGGCGGCGAGCGACATCGACGTGCTGATTACCTTCCAACCCGACCGTCCGTTTTTACGGCTCTTCGAACTCTTCGACATGCAGTTCGCCTTGGAAGACCTCTTCCTGTCGAGTCTAACGCTGTGTGGCCCGGGTCGTCTCACGCTCGGTGACCGGTTCCGGGTCGGACGAACGGGGCCCCCGGTCACGGGGGCCCCGTCAGTGGGTGGGGTCGGGAGATCGGAAACCGGGGCCGTTACTCCAGGCTGGCCCATTGGAGTTCGGTCGCGGCGTGGGCGGTGACCGCATCATCCACCAGCGTCTGCTGCCCCGCATAGGCCGCCATGAGGCAGGCCCGCGCCCACGTATTCACCCGCCGGGGCACGCCCCGCGACCACTCGAACCCCGTTTGGATGGCGGCGTCCGTGAAGACCGGCCGCGTGACGCCCACTTGTGTCAGTTGGTGCGTCAGATAGCGCGCCGTGTCCGACGCCGTGAGCACCGGCAGGTGGTACGCCACCGTCACCCGTTGGCGGATGGCCTCGAGCGGGCGCAGTGCCAGTTTGTGCCGCAGCTCCGTATGCCCGCACAGAATGAGCGCCACCGGCGCGGTGCTGTCGAGCTGGTAGTTTAAGAGGAAGCGCAGTTCCTGCAGCAGGCGGGGCGCGAGGAGATGCGCCTCGTCCACCGCCAGCACCGGCAGGCGGCCTTGCTGCGTCGCCAGCGCCCACAGCGTGTCCCGCACCTGCTGCTCCGTCTCCTCCGGGAACCGGGCGCCGGGGCACCCCAGCGCGTGCGCCAGCCGGCGGTAGAACTGCCGCGGCGTCCAGTCGTCGGACGCCGCCAGATACACGGGCCAGAACTGGTTCGGCGACAAGGTCTCCCAGACCGCCCGCAGCGCGGTGCTTTTGCCGACCCCGGCTTCCCCGGTGAGCACGGCGACGCCCCGGTCGGCGACGGTGGTCGCGAACCGGGCGGCCCATTCGCGGTGCGCGGCCGTGGGCAGGAGCTGGCTCACCGGCAGGTCCCGGGGAAACGGCGGGGCGGTGGCGCCATAATACGCCCACCACGTGCTCATGCGGGCGCCTCCGGCCCCGGCCCGGCATACGCGACGCCCGGTTGGCGGGCCTGCTGGCGGTCCGCGAGCAGCGCGAGGTAACTGAGCCCCGACGTCGCCGGCGGCGGCGCGGCCGGCGGGGTCGTCGGGGTGTTGTAAGCGCCAGCCCTACACTCCCCAATAGCGCCACTGACATTTCCGCAAAATCAGCAGGTGACATTTCCCGTGCGCCATGAAGCTGGCTGCACAGAGCCGGTGCAATTCCGGTCGCCGAAGGGGTAGCCGCCCACGGCGAAGCGAGTCTTGCGGGGCCGTCCGTGAGGGCGGTCGCGAAGCGTAGACCGCGCGACGACCAGGCCGCAACCCGCAAGGGTGAAGCGATGGAGCCTCGTAAACACGTTGACCGAGGGCCGACGGGCTGGGAAACCCGGAAGGCAACAACAAGCGGCCGGTATAGGCGAGGACGCGGTGACCTCGGCGGGGTCGCAGAGCGCGGCATGGCGGAAAGCTGAGCAGTCGGAACATGGGAGACCTCCCGGGGGCGCGCAAGCGTATGCCTCACCCCAGGCGAATGCCAGAGGGCGGCAAACGCGCCGGGAGGAGTCGGAGGACGGCCTAGTACTCGGAGCGCGGGAAAGCCGCGTACAGGGGGAAGGCCGTCCACGGTTTCCGCGGTCCCGTCCCGTCGAGTCCCTCACGCAGAGGAGGAATACGAAACGTACGCTGGATGGGATCGCATCGCCGAACGGGCGCAGGCGGCGCCGCAGGAGCGGTTCACCGCCCTGGCCCATCACCTCACCGAGGAGGTCCTGCGCGACACGTATCTCCTGATGAACCGCCACGGCGCCCCGGGCGTGGACGGGGTCCGCATGACGACCTATGGCCAGCACCTGGAGGACCGGCTGGCGGACCTAGTGGCCCGCCTGAAGCGGGGCGCGTATCGCGCCCCGCCCGTGCGCCGGACGCACATTCCGAAAGCCGGGCATCCCGCGAAACTCCGGCCGGTGGGCATCCCCACCGTGGAAGACCGGCGGCGGCCAGCGGCGGTCGCCCGCGTGCTGGGGGCCATCTACGAGCCGGTGTTCCAGGACAGCTCCTTCGGGTGTCGGCCGGGACGGAGCGCGCACGACGCGTGGCACCGCGTGCGGCAGGCCGTCCAGGGCGGGCGGGGCCCGTACGTCTACGAGGCGGACATTCGCGGCTTCTTCGACCACCTGGACCACGCGTGGCTGCTACGCATGCTGGCCCTCAAAATCGGGGACCCCACGATCCTCCGCCTCATCCGCCAGTGGCTGCGGGCGGGGATCTGGGACCAGGGTACCGTCACGCATCCGGAGGAGGGCACGCCCCAAGGGGGCCCGCTCTCCCCGCTGCTGGCGAATGTGTACCTGCACTATGTGCTCGACCTGTGGTTCGCCCACGCGGTGCGTCCGCGGCTCAAAGGAGCGGCCGGGCTGGTGCGGTATGCGGACGACTGTGCGCCACGAAGGCGGAGGGCGGGGGTAACCGCCCGACGCCATGCTGTACCAGAGATGAGGGGGGGCCCCTCGAAACCGCCCTACCGGGGGAGGTTTCAAACCACCGTCAGCGGCTCCGGACAAAAGCCGGGGTCGTGAGCGTGACGGGAAAAGGCGGAGCAGGACTGCGTCAGGTGGGTGTGGAGGAGCTGAACGCGAGTGAACCGTTGACGACGGGTCGAAAGCGTAGGGACGCCATCAAAACCGGGGGGTAGTCGTTAACCCGGGACGAGTGGGGCCGATACCGGTGTACGGGCTCCACGGTGGCCGGCATGAAGACGGCAGGACCTCCACACAGGCTCTGGGGCGGAACGTGGGAACCTATCCGGCGATGCCAAGGGAAAAGGCGCAAGCGGAGGACCCGCGAGGCCGAACGTACCAACGCGCGGGGTAGGGGCGGAGGCGCTCATAGTAGCGAGGAACCCGCGTAATGGCGGGGGAGTCAAGGAGCGCCAGTATCTCGAGGGATGGGAAAGACGTCAACCATGAGGGAGGAACGTATGGACCAGACCAAACCGTACACCATCTCCAAACAGCTGGTGTATGACGCGTACCGACGGGTGAAAGCGAATCGCGGCGCGGCAGGCGTCGATGGCGAAAGCCTGCAGCAATGTGAAGCCGCCCTGAAGGACAACCGCGACAAAATCTGGAACCGGATGTCGTCGGGGAGCTACTTTCCCCCGCCCGTGAAGGCGGTGGAGATTCCCAAGAAAAGCGGCGGAGTCCGGATTCTCGGCGTGCCCACCGTGGCCGCCCGCGTGGCCCAAATGGTCGTGCAGCTGACCTTGGAGCCGCTGGTGGAGCCCCACTTCCATGCCGAC
>JAKARZ010000079.1 GCA_021828405.1 Bacillota bacterium | reverse complement strand
GAAGTGGGACCGGACGTTCCGCTATCCGACGAAAGCCGAACGGCAGGCGGCTGAACTAAGACGCGCCGGCAACGGTGGCGCAGCCGTGAATCCTGAACAGGTCCCGGCAGCCGTTTAGGCTGGCGGCAGGGCTAACGCCCGAACGGCGGATGCCCCGGCGGCCCCAGGCCCTAGAGGGAGAGTTTGTTGACTCCCGGTGGTGAGGCTGGTGTTGGTTCCGTGCGAGTGCGCAAGCGGCTGGCCGCCAGAGGCGCGGAACGACTCCCGACGGACTGCCCTCCCGCACTGATGCGCAAACGGGGAGGGCCTGGCGACTGGCAAAGCCAGCGACAGTCCTACCGTCGGGGCGGCACGAACGGGGCCTGTCCGGGTTTGTCAAGCAAAACGGGCAGCTGCCGACACCACCACACGACCGTCTCGGTGCTGGGCGGTCTGCATGATCTGGTCGTCGCTGGAGCATCGATCCGCGAGGTGGTGGCACCGCAGCCCGCCGGGTGGAAGCGCAGGCAGAGCCGGGCGCCATTGTGATTTTCCACGACGGCCACGGGGGGCATGGCCACCGTGCAGGCGGCGGAGCGGCCGATCCCTGCGCTGAAGCAGAAAGGCTGCGGGTTCCTCACGGTGTGACCGGCTTCGCTTCAGGGATTCAAGGTACTTGGCATTTGATTTTCGAAAGACAGCACGTCCACGGTTGGGGCAATCGTCGCGTAGCCCCAATTGAGCAGCGACTCGGCATCGCCATACTCGGTGGTGAACAGTCGGGCGTGCAGCAGCACGCCCACCAGCGTCACAGGGTATCCGTTGACGGTCCGCTGGGCCGCGAACACCAGGGTGCAGGCCGCCTGGGTGGTCCACCCCGTCTTCAGCCCGATGACCGTGGGATCCCGCCAGAGGATGCCGTTGATGTTGATGACCGTAGGGTTGTTGGGCAGGCTGGCGGTTTTGGTGCGCACGATTTGGCGCAGCACGGGAATCTGAAGGTCCAACTCCGCGAGGCGCAGCAAGTCGCCGGCACTGGAGGTGGATCCCGGGGAGATGCCGTCGGGGTCGGCGTAGTGCGTGTGATGCAAGCCCAGCGACTGGGCGGTCTGGTTCATCAAGGCCACGAAGGCGGCGGTGTGGCCCGAGACCGCCTGGGCCAGCGCCACCGCCGCGTCGTTGGCCGACACCATGAGCATGCCCGTCAGCAGCTGCTGCACGGTGAAGCGCTCGCCCGGGTGCATGCGCATGTCCGAGCCGCCGGTCGCCGCCGCGGTCGAGGAGATGACCACCACTTGGTTCATGGGCAGCGTCTCCGCCACCAGGTAGGCGGTCATCAGCTTGGTGGTGGACGCGATGGGGCCCTGCTGCGTCAGGTTCTGGGCATACAGGAGCTGGGATTGCCCGTAGACCGCGAGCGCGGCGTCGGGCTCGTGCAGCGCGAACGGCAGCGGCGTCCCGCTCGGGATCCAGCGGATGGGATGGGTTGCGGCGGAGGTGTCAGCGTCGTCCCGGCTGGCGGCGTGGGGCCGCACGGCGGCGCGGGACGAATGCAGGGCCAGGGATGCCAGGATGCCGCCCGCCGCGAGCATGGCCAGCGCGGCTAAGATGCGACGCGCCAGCGGGCGGATTCTTCTGCGTCGTGCCACCGGCGTCCCCCCGGACTTGAGATGCCGTGGGCGGGCGGCGCCCTCCTGATGCCGGACGTTGCGCGTGCCCCCGGTGGTGGCGTCACGCCACCCACATGCCAGATTGATTGTACACAGTCACGGGTCGGTCTGCACGGTGGGGCGGCCGGCCCGCGTATCGGCAAATTGGCGCTGGTGCGCCTGAAAATGCTCCCACCACGCCGGGTCCCGCTGGGCCAGGTCCAACAGGGCCTCGATCGCCTCCAGGGCCTCCGCATCCATGAAGTGCTCGATGCCCTCCACCACGTCGTGGATGTGGAGCGGATCCCGGAGGCCGAGCTGCCGCAAGAACCGCTCCAGGGCGTCATGGCGCGCCGCCAGCGAACGCCCCCGCCCCTCTCCCAAGGGCGTGAGCGTGAGTCCTCGATAGCGCTCATATTTCAGCAGGCCGTCCTGGTCCAGGCGGCGCACCATCTTGCTGGCCGACGCCACGGACAGGTGGAGGCGCGCGGCGATGTCGCTCACCCGCGCCGCACCGCGGTCGCGCGTCAATATCCAAATGGCCTCGAGATAATCTTCGCGGCTGGGGCTGGCCATCCCATCGCCTCCCGCGTAGAATATGCTTGACTCCTAGAATATGGGAGGTCCGGCGGGCCAACCTCGATGGCTGTCGTGTTTACAGCTTCTTGACCTTTTCGCGGGATCGGCCGGTTACAATGCGCGCGGGAGGGATGGCGACGGACGGACTCACCCGGCTGGTGCATCCGCCTCGGGTGGCGGTGGTGGATCCGCCCACCGTGCCGCCGCTCTATGCTTCGACCACCTATGGGGCGGAGGCTTTGGACCGCGTTGACGGCGTGTTGGGCGGCCGCGAGACGGGTTTCCAGTACAGCCGGCAGGGCAATCCCACGGTGGCGGCCCTGGAAGGGGCGCTGGCCGACCTCGAAGAAGCCAACTGGGCGGTGGTGGTGGCGTCCGGCATGGGGGCCATTGCGGCCGCGCTGGAGGCGGCCGTGCCCCCCGGGGCGCTCGTGCTGGCGGCCCACGCACTTTATGGCGCCACTGACGACCTGGCGGGACCAGGGGCGCATCACCCTCGCGCGGGCGCCGGTGGGCAGCGGGGCCGAATTCCTCACGGCCATTCGGGTGCGGCGACCCGCGGCCGTATTTGTCGAGAGCGCCTCGAATCCTCTGCTGCGGGCCGTCGACGTGCCGGCGCTGGCGGACGCGGTGCACCGCGCACAGGGGCGGCTGGTGGTGGACAACACGCTGCTGTCGCCCCTGGTGCTGGCCCCCTTGGCTCTGGGCGCCGACTTGGTCGTGGAGAGGCTCACCAAGTTCGTCGGGGGCACGGTGATGTGACCGCCGGGGTTGTGGCCGGGGTGGACCCCGACTTGGCGCGCGCGGTGGCTGCGCACCCCACCCACACGGGGGCGTCGGCCTCGCCGTTCGATGCGTGGCTGGCCGCCCGCGGGCTAAAGACCCTGGGGCTCCGTGTGGAACGGCAGATGGCCACGGCTGCCGTGCTCGCGGCGCGCCTGTGGCAGGGCGGATTCGGCGCGTTGGTGTCCGTGGAGCTGCCCGGCGGCCGGTCGGCCGTCGACGCCGCGTGGCGTGCGTTTCGCCTCTGGGGGCGGGGGAGGACGCTGGGCAACGTGGAGTCGATGGTCCGCTACCCGGCCGTGGCGAGCCACCGCGGGCTCTCCACCGACGAGCGCCTGGCGCGGGGAATCGAGCCGGGCTTGTTGCGCCTGTCAGTGGGCATCGAAGGCGTGGAGGATTTGTGGGCGGACTTGGCGGCGGCGCTGGGTATTCCCCGCCCGCCCGATGTTGTAATCTAAAGCCCAATCATATATACGTATGCGAATGGCCAGATGATGAGCGGCGCGACAAGAGCCAAAGATAGGTTGGAGTCAGTAGTCAGCTGGGAGGACGAAACTAGTGCGAGTGTTGGTGTTGGGTGCAGACGGATACTTGGGATGGCCAACAGCGTTGCATCTGTCGGCTCGTGGGTTTGAAGTGGGCGTGGCCGACAATTTTGCACGCCGACAGTGGGATCAGGAGCTGGGTGTCGACAGTCTGGTTCCCATCGCGGGCTTTCACGATCGGATTCGCGCGTGGAAAGACGTGAGCGGGAAAAGCCTGGATCCATTTGTCGGCGACATGAGCCACTACCCATTTGTAGCGGAGATGCTGGCCAGCTTTCGGCCGGATGCGATAGTGCACTTTGCGGAGCAGCGCTCCGCGCCCTATTCGATGATCGACCGCGACCATGCCGTGTTCACCCAGGTCAACAACGTGGTGGGAACCTTGAATCTGCTGTACGCCATGGCGGACGTGATGCCGGCCTGCCACCTGGTGAAGCTGGGCAGCATGGGCGAGTACGGGACGCCCAACATCGACATCGAAGAAGGGTTTATCGAAATTACCCACAAGGGCCGGCGCGACGTGCTGCCGTTTCCCAAGCAGCCAGGATCTTTCTATCATTTGTCTAAGGTTCACGACAGCCACAACATTATGTTTGCCTGCCGCACCTGGGGTCTCAAGTCCACGGATCTGAATCAGGGCATCGTGTACGGAGCGGAGACGGAGGAAACGGCTATGGATCCGCGGCTGGCGACGCGGTTCGACTACGATGGCGTGTTTGGCACCGTGCTGAATCGGTTCTGCGTGCAGGCGGTCGTCAGCCATCCGCTGACGGTGTACGGCACGGGCGGGCAGACGCGCGGCATGCTGGACCTTCGGGACACGGTGCGGTGCATTGAGCTCGCGTGCATGAACCCACCGGCGGATGGCGAGTACCGCGTGTTCAACCAGTTTACGGAGGAATTCACGCTGACCCAGCTGGCCGACCTGGTGAAGGAACTGCGGCCCACCGCCAAGATCGAACACCTGGAAAACCCCCGGGTGGAGGCGCCCGAACACTATTACCATGCCAAGCACACGTACCTCATGGACCTCGGACTCGAGCCCCATCTGCTGTCGGACACCCTCTTGCACCAAGTATTTGGCGTGGTGGAGCGCCATCGCGACCGGGTCAACCTGGCGGCCATCCGCCCGGCGGTAAACTGGCGGCAGACGCATCAGTTGGTGGAGTCCGAGTCCGGGCGCGCCTAAACGCAGCCCACAGTCGAAGGAAGGCTCGCGTTCCTTATGGCCGTGGGCCGCAGGGTCACTGGAGCGCCAGGAGCACCTCGTCGGGATCCGGAAGCTCGTCATCCCCATACACTTTGGCGAACTCAAGGGTTCCGTCGACCCCCACCGCCAGCACGGCCCGCGCCGCCTGGCCGTTGTCCCGCAGAACGCCGTACGCGTTGAGCATCGCCCCGTGGGGCCAAAAATCGCTGGCCAAGGGATAGGCGAGCCCGCCGAGGCTCTTTGCCCAGGCTTCATTGCAGGGGACGGAATCCACGCTCACGCCCACCACGTGGGCGTCCACCGCGCTAAAGCGCGCCTCGGCGCGGCTGAAGGCGGGAATCTCATTGGTTCAGACGGGAGTCCAGGCCAGGGGGTAGCACACCAGCACAAGTCGATGCTCGGCATAGTCGGCCAGGCTGATCGAGGACCCGCCGGTGGCCGGCAGCGTGAAGGTGGGGGCCCGGCTGCCCACTCTCAGGGTCTTGGTGTGGTTCATGCGCATTTCCTCCCGGGTTCAACCGGTGCCCACCTAGAGCCGCCCGACAGCACTTTGCTAAGATGAGCCCAAGCTAGGATGGACTCGGCAGTCCATCCGCATGCAGGAGGAGCCATGGACATCTGGGTCATTGTCATCGTGGTCGTATTGGCGGGGGGATTTCTGTCCCTGCGGTGGGATGGGCAGCGCCGGCCTCGTCCGATGGCGGTGTGGATGGAATCGATGTTTCTCGACAATCCGCTCCGGCGGGCGGCGTTCCCGCCCGGGCTGGTGACCCGCGCATGGATGCCGCCCCCCGGGGCGCGGGTTGGGGAGCTGGGCGCCGGAACGGGCATGGTCACGGCGCTCTTAGCGCGCAGCGTGGGGCCGACCGGACAGGTGTGGGCGGTCGACCGGCAGGGCGGCGCCGTGGCACGCGCCCTGCGCCGCACAGCCGCGTGGCCGCGGTGCGCGGTGGCGGTCGGGGATGCGCGCCGCCTGCCGTGGCCGGACGGGCAGTTGGACGCGGTGGTGAGCGTGGCCATGCTGGGGGAGGTGCCCGAGCACGAGCGTCCCGCGGTGCTGGCCGAGTGCCGCCGCGTGCTAAAGCCGGGGGGCATGCTGGTGCTGGGCGAATATGGGCCGGACCCTCACTATCTGTCTCCGAAGGCGCTCGCGTCTCTGGTGACCCAGGCCGACTTCCATGTCGTGCGGCAGCACCGGGGATGGTGGCAGCACGCCTTGGCGGCAGAGGTGAATGGGCCCACGGGTGCTTGAATCCGTGGTCCGAGGACCCGAAAACGCTCTGGCTTCACCCTCGGAGGCGCGCGGCACGCGCAAAGCAAGAGCGGCCACCCAAGCCAGCGCCCACTCCTGCCCGAGCGATTGCCGGAAGCTGGTGGGCGGGACGTGGTGTTGACCTTTTTGAACGCGGGCGTCCAAAATGAGCAAGGCTCGGGCGTGCGGGCCATCGTCGCGGCCAGAACCCCTGGGGTGCACCGCGTGGCAGGGGAGCCACCCTCGGGGTGGTTCTGCACGAAGGCTCCCGCTTTGTGTGGACACGAGGTGGCCGCGTGCCGAAGGATGCCGGCTCCCGTTCGCGAGCCGTGTGCCGGTCGGCACGGCCAGCAGGAAGTTCTGAGCTAGGCGGCGCGCGGCTTGTGCGCTGGGCCAAGACATCGCGGCATGGCCGGGGTCGGCCAAGTGGGGGCGTCCCCGAGACATTATAGGGAGGCCATGAGGATGGAGCGGATCGAGAAGCCGTGGGGCCATGAAATTTGGTGGGCCGTCACCGATCGCTATGTGGGAAAAATCTTGTTCGTGCGGGCGGGGCAGGCGCTTTCACTCCAGTATCACGATAAGAAGTCCGAGTCCATGTATTGCCAGAGTGGGCGGGGGCGCCTGGACCTGGACGGCGTCGAGCACGGGCTGACGCCGGGAGCCGCCTATGACATTCGGCCCGGCACGCGGCACCGGCTCACGGCGGACGAGGATCTGACGGTGGTGGAAGTGTCGACGCCGGAATTGCACGATGTGGTGCGACTGTCCGACCGATACGGGCGCGAAGGGACCAATGCTCCCTGATCCGCGCCATCGGCCGCCACCACACCCGTCCTGCCGGGCCGGACACCGTGAGCAGTTCCCGATGCGGCTAAGCTGCACCCCGCCCCATGAAAAACAGGGCTCCCGGTCGTCCGTGGCGAAGAAGGCGCGGCGCTCCCGTGAGGAGGTCGTTTTCTCTGGGGTCTTGCGAGGCCGCGGAGCAGTGTGACCCGGAGCGCCGTGGGGACCTCGCCTGGTTGCGGCCCCTCGGGGCGAGCACGCGGAGCAGAA
This sequence comes from Bacillota bacterium, assembly GCA_021828405.1. The sequence continues at coordinate 157 of JAKARZ010000079.1, read as the reverse complement.
TCCATCCATAGGGCGTTCAGCGCCGCCGACGGCCTTCACGTGCGTCGCGAGCGAGAAGGACAGCAGGGAACCGGATGGAGGTCGTCTTGGCCCGGTGCGCCGGGCTCGATGTCCACCAGAAGACGGTGGTGGCGTGTGTCTTGGTCCGTCAAGGCCG
>JAKARZ010000078.1 GCA_021828405.1 Bacillota bacterium | reverse complement strand
GTCCGCGCCATCTCCAGGATTTCGGCCAGCGTCACGACCGTCTGCCGCTGCCAGATGTTGTCGGCATCCAGCGGCATAAACTCAATGAACCGAACCACATGGCCGGTGTCGCGCGCCCACCGAAGAAACTCCCCAATCTCGCCGTCGTTCACCCCGCGCATGACGACCGTGTTGATCTTGACCGGGGTGAGGTCCGCCGCCTCGGCCGCCTCGATTCCTGCCAGGACCTCCTTCAGGTAGCGCCGGCGCACCAGCACCTGAAACCGATCCGGGTCGAGCGTATCGAGGCTCACGTTGACCCCGTCCAGCCCAGCCGCCGCAAGCCCCGCGGCCAGTCGCGGCAACATGAACCCATTGGTCGTCATCGAGACGCGGCGCACCTTGGGAAGCTGCTTCAGCCGCCGGGTGATATCCACCACGTCCGGCCGCATCAGCGGCTCGCCGCCGGTGAGGCGAATCGTATCGGCCCCCATTTCCGCGAAGAGCCCGGCCACCCGCACAATCTCGTCGGCGGTCAGAAGTTCGTCATGGGGCAGGAACTCCGCATCCTCGGGCATGCAGTAGACGCACCGGAAGTTGCACCGGTCGGTCAGGGAAATGCGCAATTTATGTACGGCCCGCCCAAACTTGTCCTGCAATACGGGGCGGGTCAGCGGTTCCGTCACGATGCGCCCCACCCCCTCGCTTCTCTAAGTATAGCGAGGTGTCAATGGCTCAGGGCATCTCGTCCGTTTCCCCGACCGCCGGCCACGCGGGTGAAAGCCCGGCGAGGCCTGGGACTTTGGCGGAAGGCCGCTCTCCTCCGAGAAGGGCATGCCGCCGGTGGAAGCCGCGCGCCCTTATGCGACGAGGGGTGTCCGAAGACAGGCCTAGGACTGCCGGCGCACCACGCGGTGTGGGCCCGATTCCTGGGCCTCGCCGTCGATGGGAGGCGAGTCGCACGAAGCGTCGGATGCTACCTTGGCGCGGGCCACCGCCTTCCGGCCGCCTGGTCAGTCGAGCAGCCGGCTCCAGTGCGCCTCCGAGAATCCCACCGCCATGCCCTTGTCGGTCTCCAAGATCGGCCGTCGGATGAGCCGCGGCTCCTGCGCCATGGCTGCGAGCCACCCCGCCTCGTCCGCCACCGCGCCCGCCCGCGCTCGATACGCCGGGCTCTTGGTGGCCAGGACGGACTCCAGGCCCCCCGCCCGGTGCACCAATTCCCGCACCTCGTCTCCCGAGAGCGGATCGCGAATGAGGTCCCGCTCCCAAACGGGAGCCGCCGCCCCCCGAGCGGCCAGCGCCTGCGAAAGCCACGCCTTCGCCTTCACGCAGGTGCTTCACCCGCGATAGTGATACAACCGAATCATGACCCTACCTCCTGACCCGTTGCTCGACCCGGCACGGTTGGCACACGCCGTAGACCCGCACTTCCTGGTCCACCACTTCGAACCCCTGCTCGTCCCGCAGCCGCTGCCAGACGGCGGTTGTCCAGTCGACCGGGATGCGGCCAACTTCCCCACAGCGCACACAGACGCGCTTCGGCTGACCCGCGCCGTCCTCCCCCGCCCAGGCAAACCGCGCGGCCGTGTCTTGGGCCCGGGGGTCCTCTACGCGCGACACCACGTTCAGGGCCACCAGCAGATCCAGCGTGCGGTACACCGTGGCCAGGCCGATCCTGAGGCGATGCTCCGCCTGCGCGCGGGCTTGGAGCTCCTCCGCGGACAGGGGCGTGTCCCCGTGAACAGCCAGCGTGCGCAGGATCAGGTGCCGTTGCGGCGTCAGTCGGTGGGACCCGGCCTCCAGCCTTCGATACACCTCCGCCAGCTGCATCGGCCACCACCTTGCCCCATAAGCTCGTTTTTCCAGGATGTTTTCCAGCATAGAAGGAGTCCGCGGTGCGCGCAAACCCATGCGGCAGATCGGCCAAGATCACCCCGGAACCCGCCCGCTTCGGAAGGCAGGGCCATGGGGCGCGGCCCGAGCGGGGAAGCCCGGGTCTGGCCGAAAATAGCGAAGGAGGGCGGCCGCCCGGCAGCCAATCCGAAGCCGGGGATCGGAAGGTCATGGCCCGCAAGCGCTTGTGGAGCTGTGACGAGCTTTGGGGAAATGGCCACCCGGCCGTGGCGGTCGGCGCTGGCCCCGAGGGCCCGCGCACACACGCAGAGGTGCTCTGCGGCCCACCTTCCAGCGCTTGCCTCCCGTGCTACACTCACGGTAACCCTACAGTTCCCGGCGGCGTTCACCACATGAGGAATGGAAAGGGGGAAGCGGCATGGCCGCTGACGCATGAAGTTATCGCGATCGATCATGAACGAGACCGGTGGCCCGCTCCGCCTCCCCGGCGGCTCGGTGCGCACCGGCTTTCTCTGGCCCGTGCTGCTGGCCGCTGGGATCGCGGTGCTGGCGGCGTGTGGCGGACCCGCTCCGGCCGCGAGCCCGCCTGCTCATCATCCGCATCACCGCAGCCGAACCCCGTCGTCGCCCCCTCCCACCACCGCCCCCTCCGGCACCCTTGACCCGCTCACCGGCTTGGCCACGCCCGTGCATGGCCCCCTCGTCGCCCTCATGATCGAAAACTCCGAGTACGCCCGCCCGCAGTTTGGCCTGTCCTCGGCGGACGTGGTGTACGAGACGTACATGGAGAGCTTTTACTACACCCGCTTCATGGCGCTGTACTGGGGCCACGCCCCGCAGACCGTCGGCCCCGTGCGGTCGGCACGGCCGTACTTCGTGAGCTGGGTGCATTCGTGGAACGCCGCGTACGCGCATGCGGGCGGATCCACGCTGGGAGACCAGGCCATCGTCAACGACGGAGTGCACAACATGGATGGGCTGGCTAACGCCCAGTCCCTCTACTATCGCATCACGTCGCTGCCCGCCCCGCACAATCTGTTCTCCGACATGGTGAACCTGATGGCCTACGCCCAGCGCCAGTGGGGCAACCCGGCGGTGACACCCGAGTGGTCCTTCGCGTCCCCCACGCCGGCGGGCGCCAGCGCGCCTCCTTATCAGACCATCACGATGCGGTGGAACACGCGCAACACGATTGAGCAGTGGCGTTGGAACAGCGCCGACGCGGGCTACACCCGCTGGGTGATGTGTCCGGTCTCGTGCAGCCAAACAGGCTACACCCAGGTGATGGGGCAAAACTCGCATCGTCCCGTCGTGGCCAAGAACATCATCTTCCAGTACACCACCGAGTACCTGGACAACAGCGATCCGAACCCCAATCCCGGCGACCGCTGGATCCTCATCGACACGCATGGCCAGGGGGTAGCCAAGATGTTTTTGGGGAACCGGTACTACGTCGGAACCTGGAGCAACGCGGGACCGGGACAACCAACCCAATTTTACCTAGCCAACGGCCAGCCCGCCCGCTTCGACCCGGGCCAGACCTGGATCGAAGTAGTGCCGACAGCGGCGTCCGGCACCAGCTTTCAGCTGACGCTGTCGCCCACCGCCACGCCGTAGCATGCGGAGGGGGCAGCGCCACCCTGCCCCCTCCCGCGGAATGATTCGCGCTAGGCGCGCACGGCCGGGGGGTGGGCCAGGAAGTGGCGCGCCCCCCGCTCCATGACGGTTACCCCGAGCGGCAGCGCGTCTTCGTGGATGCGAAAGTGCGGCGAGTGATGCGGGTGCCCCTCGCCCGCCGGCGCCGCCCCCAACCAGAGAAACGCACCGGGCACCTTCTGCAGGTAGTAGGCGAAGTCTTCCCCCTGCGGCAGGGCCGGCGGCTGCTCCACAGTGGCCACGTCCGCCAGCAGACGGCCCCATTCCTCCACCACCGCCGCGTCGTTGACAAGCGCCGGGTACCCGGGCACGTATTCGCATTCCGCCACCGCGCCGTAGATCGCCGCGATGTGGGTGGCGCGGCGGCGGATCTCCTCTTCCACCTGGGCCTGGACGTCGCGGGCAAACGTGCGCACGGTCCCGGTGATCTCCGCCGTTTCCGCGATGATGTTGAACGTTTGGCCCGCCGTGATGGTCCCGCAGGTCACCACCACGGTCTCCGCCGGGGGCACGCGCCGGCTCACGATCGTCTGCAGGCTCACCACGGTTTCGGCGGCGATGAGCACGGCGTCCTGGGTGCTCTGCGGCTCGGAGCCATGGCCGCCCCTTCCGTGGATCCGAATGCGAAATCGGTCCGAGTATGCCATCAGGGGACCGGGCGTTAGCCCCACCCACCCCACGGGCCACCCCGCCTGCAGATGCAGGCCCAACACGGCACGCGCGCCCTGAAGTTCACCCGCCGCGATGAGCTCCACCGCCCCGCCGGGCGGCCGCTCCTCCGCCGGCTGAAACAATAGTCGCACTGTCCCGGCAAAGTCCCGCGCCAACAGTCGCTCCGCTGTGCCGAGCAGGATGGCCATGTGGCCATCGTGGCCACAGGCGTGCATGACGCCCGGGTGGGTTGAGCTGAACGGCTCCCCGCTGTCTTCCGTGAGCGGCAGTCCGTCCATATCGGCCCGCAGCGCCACCAGCGGCCCCGATCCCGCGCGTCCCTCGATGTCGGCCACGATGCTCGTGCGCGTGGGCCGGCGGGGGTCCAGGCCCCACGCCCTCAGTTGCTGCTCCACATACTGGGCAGTCTCCACTTCTTCGTACGCCAGTTCGGCCAGGCGGTGCAAATCGCGCCGCCACGCCACCAGCTGCTCGGCTCCCCCGGTTGCCATGGCGTCCCCCCTGCTCCTCTGTTCGGTCAGGCTCCCTTTCGAGTGCTGCCGTGTTTAAAAGATGCGCTGACCCAGCGCCGACGCAATCAAGTCGGCCGCCAGCGCCGCGGTGCGGTTGTGCTCATCCAAAATGGGGTTGACCTCCACCATGTCCATCGAGGTCATGACGCCGGCCTCGGCCACCAGCTCCAGCAGCAGGTGCGCTTCCCGCTCCGTCAAGCCGCCCGAGTAGGGCGTGCCCGAGCCCGGAGCAAACAGCGGGTCGACGGCATCAATGTCGAAGCTCACGTGGACGCCATCCGTGTTGCGGGTCACCACCTCGAGGGCCCGCGCCACCACCTCGCGCATGCCGTACTTGTCCACCTCGTACATGCTGAAGACCGTGACGCCCGCCTGGTGCATGAGCCGCTCCTCGTCCCTATCCAGCGTCCGAATCCCGATGTAGGCGACCCGGCGCGGATCCACGAAGTGGCCCCGAAACGCCGTCAGCAGGTCGGGGTGACCCAGTCCGCAGGCGACCGAGGCCGGCATGCCGTGAATGTTGCCCGACGGCGAGGTGTCGGCCGTGTTGAAGTCCCCGTGAGCGTCCACCCACAGGAGCCCGGGCTCGGGCCTGACCCGCAACAGGCCGGCAATGCTCCCCATGGCCAGCGAGTGATCCCCACCCAGCATGATCGGAAAGTCCCCATCGCTGAGCGCCCGCTCCACGGCCCTGGCCAACACCCGGGTTACCTTCCCGATCTCGGGCAAAAACTTCAGGTGGTGGTCCGTCGTCGCCCGGCTCTCCGGCACCGGCACGGGAATATTCCCCGCATCCGAGACGGTGTGGCCGATGCGCTTCAGGCGTTCCTGCAGATCCGCATACCGGATCGCACTAGGACCCATGTCCACCCCTCGGCGATCTGCTCCGTAATCCAGAGGCACCCCAATCACCCGAACACTCTTTGCCTCTGACGGACCATGCATAGTGGGCGACCGCCTCCCTCCAGCGGTAGTATACCGCCTGGCCCCCGAAGCCTGCGGACGCTTGGCCTACCGCACTAGCTCCGCGGGCCATGGCGGCGCGAGATACGCCGGCGGGGCGGTGCCGCCCACGAACCAGCGCAGAACGCCCACAAAGATGCACCACGCCAAATCCCGCTGGTATTGGGCGGCTGTCAGCCGAGCGGCTTCTTGGGGATGCGACAGAAAGCCCACCTCGACGTTCACGGCGGGAATGGCGCTGTGGCGCAACACATACTGATTGATGCGCGCCACGCGCCGATGCGTCCCCGTGAACCCCGAGAGCTCCTCCTGGATCGCATCCGCCAGCACGCGCGAGGAAAGACCATCCCAGTAGAACACCTGCGGGCCGACCCCCCCCGCGCCAATGTTCGTGTGGATGTCGATCAGCACGTCGGCGCCCTGCCGGTTGATCCACTGCGAACGGGCCTGCACGCGGTACTTGCGGCGGGCGGGAATCGGGTGCGCGGCCGACCACGTGAGCAGGACGCGCGCGCCGGCCCCCTCCAGCAGGCCGCGCAACGTTTCGGCCACCGCCACATTGATGTCGGCCTCGCGGGCCCGACCACCGGTGGCGCCCGGGTCCCAGCCCCCGTGCCCGGGATCGATGACGATGGTCCGGCCTGCGAGCAGGCCGACATAGGGCGCCACGGCCCGGGGCGCCCGGGCGCCCGCCGACCAGGCGCGGACGCCTGCGCCCAGTGCCAACAACGCCAGCCCGACGGCGGTCAAAGATCGCCAGATGTTGTGCAACGCGCCGCCTCCACCCTGTCGCCTCGCAGCCACTAGAGACAGGGTATGCGGACAAGGTCAAAGAAAAACGCCGCCCGGTGGGCGGCGTTCGCTCAGCGCTTGGAGAACTGCGGCCGCTTGCGGGCCTTTTTCAAGCCGTACTTGCGGCGCTCCTTCATGCGCGCATCGCGGGTGAGATATCCCTCCCGCTTCAGTTGGGGGCGAAAATTGTGGTCCAAGCTCACCAGGGCCCGGGCCAAGCCATGGCGCACCGCACCCGCCTGTCCGGACACGCCGCCGCCGTGCACCTTCACGATGACGTCAAACCGCCCGTCGGCCGACAGCGCCTTCAGCGGTTGGTAAATCACCAGCCGCTGGGCGTTGGTGGGGAAGTACTGCTCCACCGTGCGCCCGTTTACTCGAAATTCGCCCGTGCCGGGCATGATTCGCACCCGCGCCACCGCGTTCTTGCGGCGGCCGGTACCCCACACCTGTACGACATCCGCCATGTTAGCCTCTGACCTCCCACACGGTCGGCTGCTGACCCGCATGCGGGTGGTCCGGGCCCCGATAGACGCGGAGCTTCCGGAACATGTCGCGGCCCAAGCTGTTTTTGGGCAACATCCCGCGGATCGCCTTCTCCACCGCAAATTCCGGCCGACGCTTCATGAGTCGGCTGTACACCTCGCGCTTGCCACCACCGGGATAGCCCGAGTAATGAAAATAAATTTTTTGCTGAAGCTTCCGCCCCGTCAGCACGACTTTGTCGGCGTTCACGATGATCACGTGGTCGCCGGTGTCCAGGTGCGGGGTGTAAATGGGCTTGTGCTTGCCGCGCAAGAGGGTGGCCACCTCGGTGGCCAACC
>JAKARZ010000024.1 GCA_021828405.1 Bacillota bacterium | reverse complement strand
CCGGGGCTGGTGCACCGACTGGACCGCGACTATTTCGCGCGCGTCGAGGCCATCGAGTTTGCGGTCAAATACGACGATGGCAAGGATCCGGGCGGGGTGCCGCTGGCCGACATCGTGCTGCTGGGCGTGTCGCGGACGTCCAAGACGCCGGTGAGCCTGTATCTCGCCAACCACCGGCTCAAGGTAGCCAACATTCCCCTGGTACCGGAGGTGCCGCCGCCGCGCGAGGTGATGGGTCCGGCCAAGCGCAAATGTGTGGGCTTGGTCATTGACCCCGACCTGCTGATGCCCATCCGCCGGCAGCGGCTCCGCACACTGGGGCTGTCGTCCAGCGCTCAGTACGCGACCCGCGAGCGGATCCTGCAGGAGCTCGACTACGCGTGGCAGGTTTTTTCGGATGTCGGCTGTCCGGTCATTGACGTGAGCAACCACGCGGTAGAAGAAACCGCCAGTAAAATCCTGGAGTTATTTCAAAGGGAGGCTGTTTGAATGATGCCGTGGGTATTGGCGTTTGAAGAAGGGTCCGCTGAGGATCGCGCCCGGCTGGGCGGCAAGGGGGCGGGCCTGGCAGAGATGAGCCGCATCGGACTGCCGGTGCCGCCCGGCTTTACGATTACGACGGAAGCCTGCCTGGCGTTCCAAGACCAAAAGCGGCTGCCGGACGGGCTTTTGGATGCGGTGTGGACGCATTTGGCGCAGCTAGAGGAAAAGGCGGGCCGCCGCCTGGGAGATCCCAGATCGCCGCTCTTGGTGTCAGTGCGCTCCGGAGCTCCGATTTCTATGCCCGGGATGATGGACACCGTGCTGAACCTTGGCTTGAATGGCGGGACGGCCCGGGGATTGGGCGAGGAGGCCGGCAGCCAGCGCTTTGCCCTGGACAGTTATCGCCGGTTCATTCAGATGTTTGGCAACGTGGTGATACACATGGATCATGGCCAGTTCGAAGAGGTATTGGAAGCGGTCAAGGGCGAGGAGCACGTGAAGGAGGACCAGGAACTTTCGGCCGAGGCGCTTCAGCGGGTGATTGACAGGTACCTGGCGCTGGTCGAAGCTCGAACCGGCCAGCCGTTTCCCACCGATCCCCGGCAGCAACTCCAGATGGCCATCGAGGCGGTGTTTGATTCCTGGAACAACCCCCGGGCGCAAGTGTACCGGCGCATCAACAAGATCAGCGACCAGCTGGGGACGGCGGTCAACGTGCAGGCCATGGCGTTTGGCAATCTGGGCGACACGTCGGGCACGGGTGTGCTGTTTACGCGCAACCCCAACACGGGCGAGCCGGGCATGTACGGTGAGTTTCTCACCAACGCGCAGGGTGAGGATGTGGTGGCGGGCCTGCGCACCCCGCGGCCGCTTGACGAACTGGCATCGGTGCTGCCGGCGGCTCACAAGCAGTTGCAGGAGGTGTGTGCGCTCTTGGAGCGGCACTACCGCGACATGCAGGACATCGAATTCACGATTGAGCGCGAGCGGTTGTACCTCCTGCAGACGCGCACCGGCAAGCGGACGGCGCGCGCAGCGGTGAAGATTGCCGTTGATCTAGTGAAGGACGGCGTGCTTTCTAAGGAAGACGCCATCGAGCGGCAGGATCCGGCCCAGGTGGCGCAGCTGCTGTACCGGCAGATTGATCCCAAGGCCGAGCTGCACGAGCTGGCCAAGGGGCTGCCGGCGTCGCCGGGCGCCGCCGCCGGTGAGGTCGTATTTGATGCGGATGAGGCTGAGCGCCGGGGCCAAAAAGGAGACGCCGTCATCCTGGTGCGGCCCGAAACCACACCGGACGACATCCACGGCATCGTGGCGGCCCAGGGGGTGCTTACCAGCCGCGGCGGCATGACCTCGCACGCGGCCATCGTGGCGCGCGGCATGGGCAAGCCGGCGGTCACCGGGTGTGAGGTGCTCCGCATCAACCTCGCGGAGGGCGTGTGCGCGGTGGGCGATGTGACCGTCCGGGCGGGCGACGTCATCACCATTGACGGGGGGACCGGCCGGGTGATCCTGGGGGAAGTGGAAACCGTGGCGCCGACGCTGTTCGACGAATTTGAGACGCTCCTGAGCTGGGCGGACGACATCCGGCGCCTGGGAGTGGAGGCCAACGCGGACACGCCCGAGGATGCCCAGCGCGCCCGCGACTTTGGCGCGGAGGGCGTAGGACTCTGCCGCACTGAGCACATGTTCATGGGCCAGGACCGCCTGCCGGTGGTGCAGGAGATGATCCTGGCGGAGACCGAGCGCGAGCGGGAGCATGCCTTGAGTCGGCTCCTGCCGATGCAGGAGGAGGACTTCTTCGGCATCCTGAAAGCGATGGACGGCCACGCGGTGACGATTCGCCTCCTGGACCCGCCACTGCATGAATTTTTGCCCGACGAGGCGGATGTGGAGGCGGAGCTGGCTGACAGCCGGCAGAAGGGGGACCTCCAGGCGGTGGAGCGCCTCACCCGCGTGCTGGGCCGCGCCCGTCAGCTGTTCGAGTTCAATCCCATGCTCGGGTTTCGCGGGGTGCGGCTCGGCATCGTCTATCCGGAAATTTACGCGATGCAGGTGCGGGCCATCTTTCGGGCTGAGTCGCGGCTGTTGGCCGCCGGTCTCGACCCCCACGTAGAGATCATGATTCCCTTGGTGGGCGTCGCGCCTGAACTGGAGCGCATGGCCGAGCTGGTGGCCGACGTGCATGCCGACGAAGAGCGGCGGCACGGCGGACCGCTGCCCTACCAGGTGGGCACCATGATCGAGGTGCCGCGAGCGGCGCTGACGGCCGGGGCGATCGCGAAGACGGCCCAGTTTTTCTCGTTCGGCACCAACGACCTCACGCAGACCACATTTGGCTACAGCCGCGACGACGCCGAGTCCAAGTTCCTGCCGGCGTATTTAGCGGACAAGATCTTGGCGGAGAACCCTTTCGTGGTGCTGGATGCCGACGGCGTAGGCCAACTGGTGCGCATGGGGCTCGAAGCCGGCAGGCAAGCGCGTCCGGATCTCCGCGTGGGCATCTGCGGCGAGCACGGCGGGGATCCCACGTCGATTCGCTTCTGTCACGACGTGGGGCTGGACTATGTGAGTTGCAGTCCCTATCGTGTGCCCATCGCGCGGCTGGCGGCAGCTCAGGCGGCCCTGGCAGGGTAAGCCGGGCAGTCCTGATGCGGGGCGCCGGCTGGCCAGGCCGCCTGCCGAAGCCTGCGGGAGGATCGGCCCGGGGGAGTCGCGCCAACCACCAGGTGGCGGGCGAATGCCTGCCGCCTGCTCGTGTGGACGTGGAATTGCGACCGCGGCGCTCAAATGCCGCCTTCAGCCGGGCTGCTGGTGGGGGCGCTGCCCGGAGCCTCCGGATGACGGGCGCCGCGTTTCACCGGTGACACGGGAGACCCACGGCGGGGGGCGCGCGGCGGCGATGGCGCTGATCCCGGGTCATCACGGTGGCTGCCGAGATCTGGCCTGTGCCAGAAGCCCGCTTCGTGTGCCCCACCTCGCCGCCAACAGGAGGGTGAGCGCGGAGGCCGGCGGCCCGACGCGCCGGGCGGGGCGCCGGCCATGTGCTAATCGGGAAGGCGGGGCAGGTTCTCGGCGAGCAGGAGGTTCAGCGCTTCGGGCGAGCGCGCCGAGGGATGTACGGCCTTAGGCGCAGCGCCATCTGGCCCTGCTCGTACACCGTGCGGACGAACCGCCCATTGGAAAAATGGCTGGATGAATTCTCGGGCGGCCGGCGGAGACGGGCCGCCAGCTGGGCAGACAGGGTGGGCAGCCCGTCGTCGGCCATTCGGAGGCTCGACCGCGCCACTTCCCGGGCGAAGATGCGGAGGAGGTCGTCCACGCCGTAGTCCTGGAACTCAACTGATAGTCGAACCGCGACGCGAGTCCGAGGTTGGCGGCAAATTCCCGCATGTTTTCGCGGCAGTCGGCGCGGACAACGACAAAAGAGTCGCGCCAGTCTTCCATCGCCTTCAGCCGGGTCTCGATCGGCTCGCGGCCAAAGTCCTGGCGGTCGTCCCGGGGTGTAACGGTGTACGCGTCATCGATGCCCCCCCCCCCCCCCATGGCTTCTTCAATGGCCCGCTGGGTCTTCAGGGCGGTCTGGCCCAAGGAGCCGACCACCAGGCCGTTGGGGTCCACCTCGACGAGCTGGCCTGTTCGCACGGATGACGATCGGGTGGCCAAGGTATGCCGCCTGTGTGCTGTAGGAGCCCACAGCGCACACAATTTCGGTCACGCGGGGCCGCGCCAAGCCTCCTGGAGCGTCCGCGCCGCCCCCAGGCCGCGCTCCACCCGGACTTCCAGCCTCTTCGCCATCCTGTCGCGCGCGTCTATTCACACAGGAGGCAACACTTGGTGTCACGTCACGGGCAGAAGGTCATGGGAGAAGGCCATGGGAGATGGATGCGACTAATCTGTCGCAATGGCGGAGGGCTAGCCTCTGGGCAGCCCTCGCGGGACGCAAGCCGGCCTGATCAGTTCGGGGGCGTCACCGCTTCCAGTACTGGGGGTCCTCGGGCCGGGAGTCTCCCCGCACTAAGCGCTCCGCTTCTTGCAGCCCCGCCTGCTGTTCGCGCGCGTAGCGCCGCGACTCCCGTGCGATCACGCGGCGAGGGGCCGCCCGCCATATCCCCACACCACCACGAGCACGGCAACCGGGAGTGTAGCATGGGTTGTGTAAACTCCCTGGTCCCATATCCTGGAGTTTACCGTGAGGAGGCTTCCCATGAGCATGTTGACGTCCGAGCAAATGCGCGACTTCATTGCGACCCATGACTTCCGGTCCCCCGAAGACGTCCAGCGGGCCCTGAAAGGCCTGTTTGCGGAGACGCTGCAGGCGATGCTGGACAGCGAGCTGGAGACGCACCTGGGCTATCCCAAGCACCAGGCGGGCCCCAAGCCCACCCCGAACCGCCGCAACGGCCGGTATCCCAAGCAGGTCACTACCGAATACGGGGAGGTGGCCCTGGACGTGCCGCGGGACCGCGACGGGAGCTTCACGCCCGTCGTAGTCCCGCCCCACCAGACCCCGAGGGTCGGGATCGAGGACCAAGTCATCGCCCTATATGCGCGGGGGATGAGCACCCGGGACATCCAGGCGCAGCTGGCCCACCTGTACGGCGTGGACATCTCGCCGGCCCTGGTGTCGAATATCACGGACAAGCTGCTCCCCCGGATCACCGAGTGGCAGCAGCGGCCGTTGGCCGCCTGCTACCCGGTGGTGTTTCTGGACGCCATCCACTACAAGGTCCGGGAAGATGGTCGGGTGGTCAACAAAGCGGCCTACATGGTGGTGGGCATTGCCCTCGAGGGCTACAAGGACGTCCTGGGGATGTGGATCGGGGCCCACGAATCGGCCAAGTTCTGGCTCACGGTGCTGAGCGAGCTCAAGAGCCGGGGGGTCCAGGATGTCCTGGTGGTGGCGGTGGACCACCTCACCGGGTTCAGTGAAGCGATTGCCACGGTGTTCCCGCAGGCCGACGTGCAGAAGTGCGTGGTCCACCAAATCCGGAACTCGCTTAAGTATGCCGCCCGCAAGGACTATGCGGCCCTCACGGCGGCCCTGCGGCCCATCTACCAGGCGCCGACGGAAGACGCCGGGGCGGCCGCCTTGGCGGACTTTGCCGCCGACTGGGGGGACCGGTATCCCACGGTAGTGCGGTCCTGGGAAACCCATTGGCACGAACTGGCGACCTTTTATCGGTATCCCGAGGGGTTGCGGCGCACGATCTACACCACCAACCTCATTGAAGGGTTCCACCGGCAGCTGCGCAAGGTGACCAAGAGCAAGACCTTGTTCCCGACAGACACGGCGCTGACGAAAATGCTGTACCTGGCGGGCCAAGAAGCGCAGCGGAAGTGGACGAAGCGGCTGCCGAACTGGGGCGAGATCCTGGGCCAGTTGGTTATCTACTTTGAGGACCGCCTGACCCCCTACCTGAAATAACCACCGGGGAGTTTACACAACACCCTTGACAGTCCCCGGCAACCAGCAGCAGGATCACGCCGGCACTGGCGGAGGAATACATGAGAGCCAGGCCTACACACATGGACACCGCCGCCCAGACGCCATAAACGAGTTTGGTGAATTTGGTCAGGTAGCGAATGCGCATCACGGTGTACTCAGCGGCCAATTACGCGTGGCGGCTCGCGGGTGTCAATATCACGGCCAATCCGGAGACCTCGACGCGAAAAGGGCTTTGGGAAATGGGGGGCTGGACACCGTAGAGAGGCTCGCGAATTCCGCTGGCGGATTGGGGACCCGGGGTGACGCGACGGGGCGCGTGAGCGTCACCGGGTCCCCTGGGCGCGACGGCAACCATGGCCCGCTGTTTGCCGAGGCGGGGGTGCCGGGGGGGCATGCGGCACCGAGGACGCTGGCCCGCTCTCCGGCGGCTCGGCGGGGCTCCCGGCTCTCGATGCCGTCCCGGATGGTGGTGATCATCATCCGCGGGTGAGGCGTCAGGATCCCCGTCACGGCGGCGACGAAGGTGGCGGGCGTTGCTTTCCCCGGGCCGCCGCGGTCGGCGAGCCGGGGCGCGGGATCGTGCTCGCCCGGGGCGATGGCGCACAGCTCGCCCGGCCCGTCACACCGGTGAGGTCGGTCAGCAGGCGGCCCCACCGTTCGCGAGGCGATGGACGTCTTGGGCGCGGTCTGGAGTTCAGCGCGTCCGATAGCGGGTAAGTTCGCGCCACGCCCGTGGCGCCCGGTCCGGGACATCGCTGGTGGGGGCGCGCCAGGGCCGTGGAGACCTGTTTGGTTGGCCCGGTAATCATGCAAACACGGGGTTTGGCGAGCGGCTCGGGCGCACGGACTGCCCCAAGGACCAAACGCCAGGCGCATGGTGGGCAAACCCGGGTTGTTGTACGATCCGCCAGCCGGTGAGCGCCGCTTTACCGGCACGCGCATGGCAAGCGTACCCGTCCCGGCGGCCGCAGCAGTGGGATGGCGAGGAGAGGAGTCCCTCGTGAAGTGGACGGAGGAGTCCGCACGCCGCGGCATGGCCAATCTCTTGGTGGTGTACGTGGTGTGGGGATCAACGTTCTTGGCCATTGGGATTGCCGTGCGAGGACCTTACGGGACTCCCCCGATGATACTGGGCTTTATCCGCATGGTGCTGGGCGGAGGAATTCTAGCGGGCATGGCGGCACTGGCACGCCAGGCGCTCCGGGTGCCAGGGCGGCAGCTGGCGTGGACGGGACTGGCTGGCCTCCTGCTGTGGGTCGGCGCCAACGGACTCATCATGGTGGCCGAGCGCCATCTGGCCACCGGCTACGCCGCCCTGATGATGGGCATGGTGCCGCTCCTGGTGAGCATGATCGACCTGCTGGTGGGGCGCCAGCGGCCGTCGTGGTCATTATTCGTCGGGATGGGCTTCGGCTGCGCCGGGCTGGTGGTGCTGTCCAATGTGTCGGCTCAGATTCGCGGAGGACATGTCTTAGATGTGCTGTGGATGCTGTTGGCGGCAATCGCCCAGGCCGGAAGCCTGGTCGTGCAGCGCACCCGCCTCCGCGCGGTTCCGCCGCTGGTCAGTGCGGCTTGGCAGGAGTGGCTGGCCGCCCCCGTCTTCCTCGGGCTGGCCTGGGTCGCCCACGAGCCCTGGCCGCACTGGGATGCCGCCACGGGGGCGGCGGCGCTTTACCTGGTGGTGGTGGGGGCGCTGGCTTATGCCAGTTTCGCGGCCGCCGTGCGCCTGCTGCCCATGACCATCGCTGGAACCTATGCGTTTGTGAACCCCGTGATCGCGGTGTTCCTGGGCGCACTGGTCTTGGGGGAGCCCCTCACATGGCGGACGGCGGGCGGCGGCGCGCTACTGCTGATGGGGGTGGCCGGAGTCCTGCGAACGCCGGGGACATCGGGCTCGGTGTCGGTTGTGGAAGCCGGATAGCGGCGCGCGGAATGAGAAGTGGAATAGAGAGTGGAACGGAATAAGATGGCTCGGCCCCTACTGCAGGCAAGAACGCGGTGCAAGGTACCAAATATTCTGGTGCCATGCAGGGGATGGGATCGATCCCGGGAAGACCAAGGTCGTGGCAGCATGGCATGGAGCAGACATCACACATGCCGGGTGAGTGTGAAGAAAGTTAGTCGATTTCATAAAAGGCTGAGTATTGTAAGTTTGGTCATTATCGGGATTGTACGGGCGGGTGGGACGGGTATGCTGTTCAGCAACGCCAGGATGGCAGCGGACACCGGTGCCAAAACAGCGAGGCGGGGTCGGTCCGCGACCACCCTACGTCGCGGACCCACTGCTCGCTCAAGGACGTTTCGTCGATGGTGAGAGCGCCCACGGGGTCGCCGTACAGCGCCCGGAGCCAGGGCACCTGGACCACGGCGGAAGACAAGAACGGGATCGGGCCCTCGTCGCGGAACTCGCGGTGCACGCGGGCGAAAAATCCGCAGCCGCCGATCGCCGTGATGGCGCCATGGTCGGCCAGGCTCTGCAGGGTGCCGCGGACCAACCCTCAGACTTCGGACACGACCTTAAATTGCACTCGATGTTCATACGTGTCGATGTGCCCGGCGTCTCCGGGCAGCCTGGGGTGCCCGGCGTCCAAAAGGACGACGCCCCCAATCGCCGCCCGTAGAATGGCCGTCTTCCCCCTGTCATGCGGCCATCTCCCTTTAAAAATACGCTTCACCTACTTCTGATGGTGTCCACAACACCTTGCGACCACAACTGGCAGAAGGCGCTTGACGCCCCATCGTCCCGCGCTCGGAGGCCATTTTTCATTCCTGTCACCCGCTGGCACGGCCATGGGTGTCCCCCTTGGCATTCTGTTTCAATCCTGAGGCGGCGGCGGGTTGCCGATGCGTCCGACGTCTTGGTGACGGTCAAAAAACGTAGTGCTCATTCTTGTCCTCGCTGCCCTGGCTGTGGATAAAGCGTCCGGGACCGAGGGCGGAGACATCCACAGGGGGAGGACTGCCCGCTGTCAGCGCCGCCATCACCAGGCCGACGGCTGGGGCCTGCATGAATCCATGGCCGCTGAATCCGGCGGCGACAAACAGTCCCGGATGATCGGACAACTCGCCCACCACCCCAAGGTCGTCGGGAGTCATTTCGCGAAGGCCCGCCCAGGTATGGGTGATAGGGGCCTCCCCCAAGAACGGCCAGCGGTGGACGAGCGCGGCGCCGAGCTGCGCGACGTCAGACGGTCGAGGCTCGTCGTCAAAGCTTGGGGAGGTATCTCGGTCGCCGCCGCCAAAAACCACCGCGGCGCCATCGCTGTGGCAATAGAGGCCGGTATCCAGGTCCACGGTCAGCGGAATGTGGGGAGGCCAGGTCGGCAAGGGCCCTGTTCGGTACACCTGGCGGTGGTGGGGCTCGATGGGCATACGCACGCCAATGTCAGCCAGCAGGGGCGCCGTCCACGGGCCACACGCCACCACCACCTGGTCGGTATCCACGGCAGTACCGTCCCTTAAAGACACCCCGGCGACCGCTCCGTCCGCGTGCAGCCGCAGCGATTGGACCTCCGCGCCCTCGCGCAGCACCACCCCAGTTCGGCGGCAGGCCGACTCCAGCGCTGCGGTGGCGGCACCGGGATCGGCGATGCCGTCGGACTCGGTGAACGTGCCTAAGTGGAGGTCCCCGGTCGTCATTCCGGGGACGAGCGGCCCCAACGCCGCCGGCGTCAGCAGCGAAACCTCCACCCCCCAGCGCCGCTGCTCGACGGCGCCCGCGCGGAGCAGCGCGGCCTGCCGCTCGCGCGCCGTGACGAACAGGTACCCAATGCGGGCAAAGCGGGGATCGCCGCCATAGATGTCCTGCCAGTGCGCAAAGTGCTCGCGGGACAGCAGCGCCAGGCGCACGTTGGCCTCGGACGAAAACTGGGTGCGGATGCCTCCGGTAGCCCGGGCTGTCGTGCCGGATCCGAGGCGGTGCCGCTCCAAGACGGTAACGCTAGCATGCCGCCCCGCCTGGGCCATTTCAAACGCCGTACAGAGCCCGATGATGCCTCCCCCGACGACGATAACCGATGTGCTTGCCACCGCCCACCTCTTTCTGCCAGGCGCCTTGGGCGCGCCTCGTTTTTCCTGGGATCAAGGTGGCCCGCGACTGAGCACCGGCTCATTCGCGTTGCGCGGCCCCTATCCTGCCGGAGGCTGGGGGAAAGGAGAACTTTTCGCCTTGCCGCCGACACCGAGACGCCGCCGGTTGGCCTCAGGCAGTCGTGGCGTTCTGCGAGCACAACCTGGCCATTCTGGTGGACCGCATTCCCCCTGGTCAGCGTGTTGGCCCACCGACCCATGGCGAAGTGGGGATGAACCAATACCTTGCGCGGTCGATGTCCGCCCGCACTGGGCGTAAGACGGCTCGATCGGGATCCATGTGGGACCCGCCCGCTGTGTGGGATACTCTCGGGCCCGCTGGGCCGACGGACGCGTTGGCGCCCTCAATCCACGTGGGGGGCGCGGCCCGCGCGCACCTGCTGACGCGAGCGAACGATATCCCGTTCTAGCCGCCAGCCCGCAGCCTTTGGATCGGGGGGTGGGGCCCGGGAAGGTCCAGAGCGCGCCGCGTTTCCGCACGGGCGACCAGAGTGCCGCGCCAGAGCACACGAGCAATCAGCCAGTCCGCGTGTGTGTCCAGGTCGATGTTTTCGAGCGGCACGTCCCAAAACAGGACACGGCGCAACACGGGTTGGAGGAAATCAGCACGATCTGTGTCCATCATAGCAGGCGCCCCCGTCGGTGGACCTCGATACCTCTATCATACCCAGTTGCCAAGTCAGCGCCGTGGTCTCGTCGGGGAAACCCACGGTAACTTCAAGGTCTTAGTTGTTCCGAGGGCCAGACTGACGCTGCCGTCCCGAAGGGCCCAGAGAACGGCGCGATGATTCATGGCGCCCTCCAACTCACAGTACTGCAATTCTGCACGGCCCGAACCCATCACCTGGACCAGACTGCCGCTCTGTTCCTGCATGTGGCACTCGACGACTGACAGCAGGCTATCCAGCACCCGGATGCCTCCGCCTCCTCCGGGGCCGTTGACTAACTTCGTCTGGGTGAGGCGTGCGGTGACCCCGGCGCTCACGGTGGGCGCCAGCGCCAGGTTTTCCGCTGTGAGCGGGCAGTCGGACCCGGAGACGGACGCGCCGGAAGACACCACCACGGTGCCGGGCCAGTTCAGGCTTTGCAACACCACATTCTGGCCCGTGACGTACACGTCGCCAGTGATCTCCGTTCCGGGTTCGCCGCGGATGATGAGCGGGTGGCCAAGGTATGCCTTCTGTGCGCTGTGGGAGCCCGCAGCGAACATAATCTGGGAGATTGTAGCATAGAGCCTCGGCCTTGACAACCGGGTCCGCTTTCCTCATCATCGGGGAGGATTTTCAACTACCCAGGGATAGCCTGCCGTTTTGGAATGCGGCTTCGCAACGGGAGTATCCCATGCTGATGGCCCTCGTCTTGATGGTGGGCGTGCCGGGAATTACCGGCAACCCGCTAGCTGACCTCGTTTATGCGATTGAGGACCCTCGAATTCGCTACAGCGGCTAACACAAGGAAGCAGAAGTAGGTGTGTGATGCGGTGGTCGACATGCTCTCTGATTCCAGGCGCTCTCCCGACGTCGATGCTGGGCGGGGTGGTTGGAGGACCCGGAGCTGTGGCCGCGCTCACCCTGCTGGTCTCCGGGGAACGGGGTCACCGGGTTTGGCAACGTCGGCGCCAATACGCCAAAGATCGTGGACAGCGTCTTGCGTTCGTCAACGTTGACGGCAGCTCCTCGACCCCGTCCCTAGCAGCAGGATCGTGCGAGACCTCCTTCGATGTCGAGCGATCGGGAGCGCTCGCGCCCGACGCGAAGATGGCGGCGTATCAAGCCCCCAACGGCGGTGGCACCGACTTTGTCGGTGCCTATTTCACGGCCGTGACCCAATATGTGGCCCGCTCGGTCTCGTCCAATTGGGCGTCCAGTGAGACGGCTGTCATGCACGGCATCAAGAACGGGTTCATTTCCCCCGGGGGTCTCCACACTTTCACCGGGGCTTACATGGAGGGGGCGGCCCAGACCATCTCGATGTTGGCCGCGTCGGGCGCTGCCGGGGCGGATGCGGCGTCGCGGGCGACGGGTGGTCCCACGAACCTGAACCTGGAGATCTACCAGTTTGCCGCCGGCAGCGCCTCTCCTTTCCAACCGCTGGGCACCACCGGAACCAGCAATGACATCGTCTATTACACGGGCACGGCGGGTGCTCTCCAATCCGGGGAGCGAGCTCAAAGCCCAACGTGGCGCTGTTGGCACAAGACTTCGCGGCGTCGGGGGATAGCCGCATTGGGCGGACGCGCCCGGCTGGTCATCGCATTCAATGAGGCGACCCGGGAGGCGCCGCCCCGTGCTGGGGTGGCGCCCACCCTTGGATGGCTCGGTCGAGAGAGGGGCGGTCGGCCGCCCCAGAGGGGAAGGACGTGGACCGCGTGAGCGACAACGAAACAACGGTGTACTTAAACGGGTACACCCTCACCGTAGAGGACGTAGTGAAAGTGGCCCGCGGCGGCGCTTATGTCGAACTGGGCCCCGGCGAGGAGGTTTCCGAACGGATCCGGCAAAGCCATGCCTTGAACGAGCAGCTGGTGCAGGCTGGGCGTCCGGTGTACGGGGTGACCACGGGTTTCGGGGATTCAGTCAATCGCCAGGTGGGAGCCGATCGGGCGAGCCGGATGCCGGCGGCGCAAATCCGCAAGAACGGCTGCGGCCGGGGGCCCTATCTGCCGGAGGAGGAAGCCCGGGCGGTGGTGATGGCCCGAACCAACTGTCTGGCCCGCGGTAATTCCGGCGTGCGGCCGCTCCTCATCGATAACCTGGTGACCTTGCTCAATCGGGGTGCGACTCCCTGCATTCGCGAAATCGGATCGGTGGGAGCGAGTGGAGACCTGATTCCCGGCTCGTACATCGCCGCCACACTGATGGGACAGCGAGAGACGTATTACCAGGGAGCGGTGCGCCCTTCGAACGAGGTGCTGGCGGAACTGGGTCTGGATCCGCTCGTGCTTGAGCCCAAAGAGGGGCTCGCCATGACCAATGGCACTCAATTCATGACGGGCCTTGGCATTCTGGCCGCCGCTGACGCGCTGGAGATTGCCCGTGTGGCCGATGTCTGCACCGCGATGGCCGTCGAGGTCCTGGTCGGGATCACGGGGCCGTTCCATCCCTTCCTGGGGGAACATAAGCCTCACGCCGGGTTGCTGCGCTCTACCGCGGCCCTGCGCTGGCTGCTCGAAGGCACGGCGCTGGCGCGAGACTACCAGCAGGTGGTATCGGGACTTGGAAAAATGGAGAGCGGCTTTCGAGTGCTCTCGGTTCGCATTCAGGACAAGTACTCGCTTCGCTGCGCCCCTCATTTTGTGGGGGCGCTCTACGACACCTTGTCGTGGGTGCGAAGCTGGCTGGAAACAGAAGTCAACTCCTCCAACGACAACCCCCTCTATGACGTGTCCACGGGGATGGTGCACAGCGGCGGCAACTTTACCGGCGGCCATGTGAGCTTGGCGATGGATACGCTCCGCACCGCCCTGGCCAGTGTGGCCGACTTGGTGGACCGGCAGTTCGCGTTGTTGGTGGACGACAAGTTCAACCAAGGACTGACGCCGGGGCTCATCGTTCCGCTGCCGGACGACCATCCCGACAAAGGTATTTACCATGGGTTCAAGGGCATGCAGCTCTTGATGTCGTCATTGACCGCCGAAGCCCTGCAACTGTGCATGCCGCTGACGGTATTTTCCCGGTCGACGGCGGCGCACAACCAGGACAAGGTGAGCATGGGTGCCACCTCGGCGCGGCGCACGCGCGATGTGGTGCAGCTGGTGCAGGAAACGTTGGCGGTTCACCTGATTGGGCTGTGTCAGGCGGCCGACCTTCGTGGAGCGGATGGGCTAGGACGCACGCGGGCCGTCTATAACCTGGTGCGGTCGGTCAGTCGGTTTGTCGACACCGACCGCGAGCTGGAGGAGGACATTGACGCCGTGCTGGGCCTCATCCGGAGCGGGCAAATCACCGAGGTGGTCCGGGAGGCTTGGGAGGACGGCACGGATGCGTAAGGGCGGGGTAACCCCTGGGAGACGACGCGAAGGAGGTTTTGACCATGGTGCGTGACCAATATGCCATCGTGGGCGTGGGAGATACGCCGGTCGGCAAGGTGCCGGGGTACAGCAAGGCGGGGTTGGCGCTGTTGGCCGCCAAACATGCCTTGGAGGATGCCGGCCTTCACCCGCGGCAGATTGATGGCGTGCTTACATCGCAGATGGGTGCGACGTTCATCTACAGCCTGGAGCTGGCGAGCGCTTTGGGCATTCAGCCGCGATACACGACGGTGATGGAGTTGGGCGGCGCCACCTCTGTGGGCATGGCTCAGCAGGCCATGATGGCGATTGATGCCGGACTCGCAGAGACGGTGCTCTGCATTCACAGTCAAACCCAGCGTACTGGGCCGACACGCCCCCGCCATGCGCCGCCCGTCGAACGGGGCTATGAGGAATTCGACCGGCCATTCGGCCATCCCGGCGCAACGGCGATCCATGCGATGGCGGCGCGGCGGCACATGCACGAGTACGGGACGGAGGCCAAGGACCTGGCCCAGGTGGCGTTGGCGGCGAGGAGGCATGCGTCATTGAACGCGAACGCGCAGCGCCGCGAACCGATGACGCTGGAGGATTATTTCGCCTCGCCCTGGGTGGTGGAGCCCTTTAGACTGCTGGACTGCTGTCAAGTCAGCGACGGTGCCGGGGCGTTCATCGTAACTACCCTCAAACGCGCACAGGACCTTAAGAAGCGGCCCGTGCGCATTGCAGGATACAGCCAGTTTCATCCCCACCGGTTCCTTTCGGACCAGAACGCGGATCTGACGCGGTTGGGCGCCCGCGTGTCCGGACCCCAGGCATTCGAGCGGGCGGGGATCACGCCTCGGGACATCGATGTGGCGGAATTGTACGACTGCTTTACCTATGTGGTGCTGGCGGAGTTGGAGGATTACGGGTTCTGCGAGAAGGGCGAGGGCGGTGATTTCGTGTCCGATGGCCGCATCCAGATTGGGGGAGAACTGCCCGTCAATACGCATGGCGGCCTTTTGTCGCAAGGGCACGTGGAGGGCATGCTGCATGTCGTGGAGGCGGTGCGTCAGTTGCGCGGCGGCGAGGTGGAAGCCGAGCGACAGGTGGCGGACGCCGAGTGGGCGTTGGTTTCCGGGCACGGCGGGCAAATGAGCACGCACGGCACGTTGATTCTGACCACCACCTAACCGACCCCGCGCCTGACCTGTTGGCTGATCGGTCCCAACTGGAGGAGGAACGAAGCGATGGCGGAACCGAGGCGTCCCCTACCGAAACCCGACGAAGACACGACTCCATTCTGGGAGGCTTGTGAACGCGAAGAGTTACGCATGCAGCGCTGTCTGGACTGTGGAACCTTGAGGTTCCGTCCCCGGCTGGTCTGTCCCGCGTGCCTCTCGCTCCGGTGCGAGTGGGCGCTGTTGTCCGGCAGGGGCACGGTGCACACCTTTGGCGTGGTACACTCGCCGATTATCCCCGCTTTCAAAGACGAGCTCCCTTACACGCTCGCGCTGGTAGACTTGGAAGAGGGACCCCGCATGACCACCCGCATCGTGGACTGTTCCCCCGAAGACGTGTTCATCGGCATGCCGGTGCGGGTGCGCTTTGTGCCGGTGGCGGAGCACGTCACGCTGCCGTGCTTTAGACCCGCATAGCAAGTGCCCGAGGGGCGGCGAAGGAGGTTCCGAAGGTGGCTGAATCCGGAGTTGGATCCGAAGTGGAGTCCCAAGCTGGGGCCGAAGCAGAATCCGAAGTGCTTTATCGAGCCGACGGTCGCGTTCGCGTGATGACGTTGAATCGGCCCGATAAGATGAATGCGCTCACCGTCGACGGATTGGCCCAGCAGTCTCGCTATTTGGAAGCGTTTCGAGACGATGACGACGCGTGGGTGCTGGTGATTACGGGAAGCGGGCGAGCGTTTTCCACCGGACTGGACCTGTCCCGGGCTTCGGAGGCGGTCGGCCGCCGGGAGAGGGCCCCGGGCTTGAACGGCCATAACCCGATCACGTTGTGGAAGCCCGTGATTGCGGCCATTAACGGCTACGCGCTGGGCGGGGGTCTGGAGTTGGCGCTGGCCTGCGACATCCGTATTGCGGCCGACAATGCTCGGCTTGGTACGCCCGAGGTCAAACGCGCGCTCATTCCCGGAACCGGCGGGTGTCAGCGCTTGCCCCGGCTGGTGCCCATGGGATACGCGCTGCTGATGCTGTTCACGGGCGATTGGATCGATGCTGCTGAGGCGTACCGCATCGGGTTGGTGGAACGGGTGGTGCCGGCCGCCGAGCTTATGGACCAGACGCTGCAGTTGGCGCACAAGATTTGCCAGAACGGGCCGGTGGCGGTGCGCACCGTGAAGGAGGCGGTGTACCGCGGGATGGACCAGACCCTCCCGCAGGCACTGGTGCAGGACAATCTGATGGCATGGCGCAATCGGCAGACTGCCGACGCGGCGGAGGGCCTAGCCGCCTTTCGTGAAAAGCGTCCGCCGGAGTATCGGGGGTTTTAACATGTCCCGTGAAGCACGACCCATGCTGGCCGGGGTCCAGGTGCTGGTGTTGGCAGACCCCCCGGCGTCATATTGTTCTCGCCTGCTGACGGATTTGGGGGCGGACGTGGTTTTGGTGGAGCCGCCTTGCGGGGCCGTTCGCCGACGCTGGCTCCCTTTCATCGAAACCGCGGGCGGCGGGCGGTTAAGCGCGTCATTTGCCTATTACCACCGAGGAGAGAAAAGCATCACCTTGGACCTCGACACGGCGGATGGACGAGCGCTGCTGCACCGGCTCCTGGACCGGGTGGACGTGCTGGTGGAGGGCGGCGCGCCCCGGCGGCTGGTGCGGTGGGGGTTGCAGTATGCCCAGTGGCGGGAGCGCCATCCCGAGGTCGTGATGGCGTCGATCACGCCGTGGGGTCAGCAGGGCGAGCGGAAGGATTGGCGCGCGACCGACGCGGTGGCCTTCGCAGCTGGAGGGCTCATGTCCGTGAGCGGCCGGCCCGACTTGGAGCCGGTGGCGGCGCCCGGCGAACAGGCGCAAGTGGTCGCCGGCACCCACGCGGCGATGGGCGTGTTGACGGCGCTTTGGGCCCGTCGGAGACTGGGACGCGGGCAGTATGTGGACGTATCCATGCAGGCGGCGCTGGCGGCACAGGAAAACCTGATCTCGGCGGCCGCCGGGGAAGGTCGGGCAACCCAGCGATCCGGCAGCCAGCACCGGGTGGCGACCCCGGGGCGTGTGTATCGTTGCCGGGATGGGTATGTGCACTTCTTCGTGAGTCCCGCTCAGAAGGGCGCGTGGGAGCGCTTGGTGGAGTGGATGGGAAACCCCGGCGTGCTTTCGGGCCCAGAATGGAAGGCCGGCGCGTACCGCCGGGCGCATGCCGAGTTTGTCGATGGCGTTGTGGGTGCGTGGGCGCGCGGGTTTTCCAAGGCAGAGCTTTACGAGGAAGCCCAGCGGCGCAAGATCCCCTGCGCACCCGTGAACCGGGTCTCGGACTATGCGCATGATCCCCAAGCGGTCGCGCGCGGGTTTATCCCGACGGTTTACGGGCACGACGCGAAGACGCTCGGTTTTCCGGCGACGCCGTGGATGGTTAACCAAGGTCGCCCCGCGGGGAGCACGGAGGTGCCCACTCTCGGACAGGACAACGACGCCATCCTGGGTGGATGGCTCAACCTGACAGCGGTTGAGCGCGAGCAGCTCCACGCGTGGGGGGCGCTATGATGGGGATGATGGGGGATACGGGGATGGATCCGACCCAAGGAGCGCTTTCAGGAGTTCGGATCCTCGACTTCAGCCACATCGCGGCTGGGCCCTATGGCACCATGCAGCTCGCGTACTTTGGGGCCGACGTGATCAAGGTGGAATCGCGGCTTCGGCCCGACGGGTGGCGAATCCGGGATGGAAACAGCCACATCGAGGCATCGCGCCCCTTCGCGGACCACAACAAGAACAAGCGCGGCATGACGCTCGACCTCAAGACGGAGGCGGGACGGGAGTTGGCCCTCCGATTGGTCGCCACCGCCGATGTGGTGGTGGACAATTTTAGCGTGGGGGTGATGGAGCGCCTGGGACTTGGACGGGAGGCGCTCTGGGCCGTCAAGCCTGACCTGGTGATCGTGTCGATTCCTGGCCTCGGCAGTGTGGGACCCCACAGTGAGTGGGTGACCTGGGGACCGAGCCTGATGCCACTCTCGGGCCTCACCTATCTGTGGAGCTACCCCAACGAGGAAGAGCCGGTGGGCTCGCAGACGTCTTATCCCGATTACGTGGTGGGTGTCCATGTCGCCGCGCTGATTTTGGCGGCGCTCTTCGCACGGGATCGCGATCCCGTGGGGCGGTGGATTGACGTGGCGCAGTCCGAGGTGACCGCCAGTTTGGTGGGGCCGGCCCTGACCCAGTACCTTGGTAGCGGTGAGGACGCTGAGCCGGAGGGGAACGGTCATCCTTTTTGGTTCCCCCACGGGTGCTACCCGTGCGCTGGTCAAGATCGCTGGTGTTTCATCGCCTGCCCTGACGACGAGGCGTGGGCAGGGCTTTGTACCGTCATGGGGTTTGGGGAGGGGGCCCAAAACCCCGAGTTTGCGACGGCATCGGGTCGCCGTGCTCACCGGGAAGCCATGGATCGGGCCATCGGCAGGTGGACGGCGTCGCTCGCGGCCGAAGAGGTTGTTGCCGCTTGCCAAGCTCACCGTGTGCCAGCAGCCGTGGTGGCCAACGGGCAAGACCTGTTGAACGACCCCCAATTGGCGGCGCGCGAAATGTTGGTGGACACCAAGCATCCTTTCCTGCCGGGGTTGATGTTGCCGGGGCCCGCAATACTCCTCTCCTTAACCCCGGGGGGGGTGTGGCGGCACGCGCCCCTGTTGGGCCAGGACAATGAGACCATCCTGCGGGAAGTGCTCGGGTTGTCTGCCGAGGAGATTGCCGCCTATCAAGAGGCGGGCGGCCTTGAGTAAAGTTCCGCGGGACCGGCAGGTCTAGCAGTGAGACTCGTCAGAGGGGAGCCGCCGATGGAAGATGGAAAGTGAAGCCATGCGCTTGGCGCACCACATCAACGGGCAGGAGATGCAGTCGGAAGAATGGACACCGGTCCGAAATCCTGCCGACGTGCAGGAGCTCGTGGGTTACGTGGGAGAAGGCGATCAACGTCAGGTCACGGCCGCTATTCAAGCGGCGCGCGATGCCTTTCCGGAATGGCGCCGGTGCCCCGTGGCGGAACGGGCCGACCGGCTGTTGCAGGCCGCGCCTTTGATTGAGGCGGCCAGGGAAGAGCTGGCCGAACTGCAAACTCGCGAACACGGCAAGGTGCTTGAGGAGTCGCGTCGAAACCTGGACACCGCCCTGCACATGCTGCACTACTTTGCAGATCTCTCACGGGAGGGGTTTGCCTGGGAGTGGCAAGAGAGCACCGAGCGAGGGATCACGCGGTATATCCGGCAGCCCGTCGGCGTAACGGCGGTGATTGTGCCCTGGAACTCGCCGCTCACGCTTGGTTTCTTAATGCTCATCCCCGCGCTGTTAAGCGGCAACCCGGTAGTGGTCAAACCATCCAGTTTGGCGCCGCTGACGCTGTCCCGCGTCTTGAGGATGGTGGCCAAGGGGCTTCCGCCCGGCGTCTTGAACGTGGTGACAGGAGCGGGAAGACGCGTCGGCCTCTCGCTGGCCCAGCATTCGGCGGTCCGCCGCATCGCGTTTACCGGCAGCACAGAAACCGGCCGCGAGCTGATGCGAGTGGCCGCCGATCGCATTGCCGATGTGAGCCTGGAGTTGGGAGGGAATGACCCGGCCATCATCCTGGAAGATATGCCGGTGACCCCAGCACTGTGCCGGGCCATCTCGGCCGGGGTATTCAACGCCAGTGGGCAAATCTGCCTCAACATCAAACGCGTCTACGTGCACGAGCGGCGCTACCAGGAGTTCGTGGAAGCGTTCCGAGCGGAAACCGCGACCATACGGGTGGGAAATGGACTTCATCCCGACACCGGCATGGGACCGGTGAACAACCGCGACCAGATGCGGCGGGTCGAGGCACTGGTGGAAGAGGCCGCGCACCAGGGGGCCACCGTCTATCGCAGTGGGACGATGTCTGAGTGGGCCACCCACCATGAGGGGTACTTCCTACCCCCAATAATCGTCACCGACATTCGGCCGGATGCGCCCTTGGTGGCGGAAGAACAGTTCGGACCGGCGATTCCGGTCCTCCCTTTTCGGCAGTGGGCGGAAGTCCAAGCGTGGGCCAATGGGACTGAGTTTGGTCTGTGCTCGTCCATTTGGACGCCGGACGTGGACCGAGGATTAGCGTTGGCGCGGGAACTTGAGGCCGGCACCACGTTTATCAATGCGCACCGAGCGGGTGCTTCGGGAGTGGACCAGGCCTTCGGTGGAGTGAAGCAAAGCGGCTTGGGTCGCGGGCATGGGCGTTGGGCGTTCGAAGAGGCCACCGAACTGCACACGCTGATAAGCCAAGACCCACCTGGCGCGAGTTGAGAGGGGGAGGTTGCGCCCTGGTCATGGTTACCCATACCGGCAGGCGGCATCCTGCGGCATGAAAATACGGGCTCGGGCTCCCCGACGTTCTCATGCGGTCGGGGAGTCGCTGTGCGTCGCTAGCGGCGGGCCCGCAACCGTAACCCTGGACATGACCTACGTGATTGCGTGCCCGACGTCTCCGGGTAGCCTGGGCTACCGGGCGTCCCAAAGGACCACCTCCAACCGCCGCCAGTAGAACTAGGGTTCTCTTGCTACCATGCGGCATCTCCTTTGGCATCCTGTGCCGCGGTGGGTCGTGGGTGGCGTGGCCGCACGTGTTGGTGGCTGGCGGTCAAAAGAGGTACTTGTCCCGCCTGACAAGTCCTGACGCAGGGCTATCATGGAAGCATGAACACAGAACACTTGCGTTCTACCGGACAAACCGCCAAATACCTAGTATAACCGTGCGGACGATCTATCGGTAGGAAGAGGCTGGGCGTCTCCATTCTATCCGGTTGCCTACCGGCCCGCGCCGTTGTTCCCGACTGGAGGTGGACGGTGTGCTCCGCTCCCGTCGGACGATGGCTGTCCGCTGCGCCGTGGACGCCCGGGTCTCATCAGAAAAACAACTGGCGGCGGGGAACCGGGCGCGCCAGTTGGAACGGCTACCGCAAACAGCGGCAGAGTGCGGTTACGAGGGGACCCCCGCCGTCCGAGAACGTACCTCCGGCCTGAAGGAGAGGCGCAAAGGCTTAAGGCGCCTTTTCCGTTTGGCGGCCAACGGGGAGACTGACCTAGTGCTGGTGGAGGTTACCGACCGCTGGGCCCGCTTCGATTCGCCTATGCGGTAATGCCCGCCCGCCCCCCGGGGCCATTTTGAACGCTGTGCTGAGCCCAATGATGCCTCCCCCTGACGATGATCACGGATGTGTCTGCCACCACCGACCTCTTTCGGCCAAACACGCCCGCCCCGCCTTGTCTCCTGGGACCAAGGTGGCACGCGCTTGAGCACCGGCTCATTCGCGTCGCGCGGCCGCTATCCGGCCGCCTTCGGCGTAATCGGTTGGCCGCAATCCGATGACACCCGGCTACGTCGCGTCCGTCCACCAACCGAATGCGGCGGTGCGAGTGGCCTGGCAGCAGGACACCTCCCGGCCGACGTTTGACGTGAGGCCGCCGCGGTGCACCGGGAATCCCCCGCCGTTGCCGGTCCCGGTGCGCCCTTACGGCGCCCGCATCAAAAGATCCTGCTCGCGCTCCGCCGCGAGCCCGGTTTGGGTCCAGGCGTAGGGCTCGCGCTGGCGGTGCCACAGCAGCGTGTCGCGCACCGTTTCCGCGAGAGGGCGATGCGTGAGACCCGCCTCTGCCGCGGCCGTGCAGTCTACCTCATAGAATCCCTGATGGTCGGGCGTGGGTTGGATCCAGAGTGGCAGTTCTGTCCACTCGCCCACCCCTTCCCGCGCCAGCCAGTTGTCGTCCACCCAGTGCAGGTGGGAGGGCTTGGCCGCCGCGGCCTGACACGCTGCCATGAGGTCGCCCATGGTGACCGCACCGGGGGGCTGGTCGGCGTTGAACGTGCCCGGGGTGCGCTGCTCCACTAGCCGCAGCATGAACGTGGCCAGGTCACGGACGTCCACGAACTGAATGCGCCGCGCGGGGCGGCCCGGCACCAGCACCTCGCCGCCCTGATCCAAGCGGGCGGGCCAATACGTGAACCGGTCGGTGGGATCCCACGGCCCGACGATGAGACCGGGCCGCACAATGGTGGCGCTGGCGCCGAAGCCCGACCGCACCTCCTCTTCGCAGAGAAACTTCAGCGCGCCATAGTCGGTGCGCACATCTTCCGAATCGGGGTGGGAGAGCGTTCGGGGTGGCGCGTCCTCCCGCACGCCAGGGGCCGACACGTCACGGTAGACGGAGATGGACGACACGAACAGATACTGTCCTGCGCTGGAGAGCGCCGCCGCGGACGCAGCGACCAGGCGGGGCAGTTGTCCGGAGGTGTCCACCACCGCGTCCCATTGCTGGCCGCCGAGTGCCCCGAGGTCACCGTCCCGGTCACCGTAGATCTGCTCGAGGTGAGGAAATAGGTGGGGCTGACTCTGGCCGCGGTTGAACAGGGTCACGTCGTGGCCAGCCACCACCGCGGCCTCGACAACGTGGCGCCCCAAAAAAACGGTGCCCCCCAAAATCAATATCCGCACGACGAAGCACCTCCCCAAAATTGCCCCTCTGCCGTGCGGATTCGGCATGGCGGCGCACGCTCCCTGTCTGTGCTTGCTGCCCTCCAGCACACAGAATTTTTCCAAAGCACGGTCGAGGGAGTCTGCCGGCAGGAATCTGGATGGACGAGCGCGAATTAAAGTCATGGTGAATAGGGTGCGAACAGACGATGGGTCGGGGGCGGCGACGGTGGATCGCGTTCGCGACGCGACCGACATTGCTGCCGTGGTTGGCGAAACCGTGACCTTGCGCCGGCGAGGCCAAAAGCTTTGGGGGCTCTGTCCCTTTCATGCCGAAAAGTCGCCGTCCTTCAGCGTGGACTCCGCGCGGCAGTTATTTTACTGCTTCGGGTGCCAGGTGGGCGGCAACGTGTTCACGTTTGTTATGCGGCGCGACGGCAAGAGCTTTCCCGAGGCACTGGCAGAACTGGCTGACCGGGCGGGTATCGCCTTGCCGGAGCGGTCGGGGGACCGGGGGGGACGCCGCACGGCGCTCCTCGCAGTGCTGGCGGCAGCCCAGCAGTACTTTCGCGCGGCGTTGGCGGGGGACGCTGGCCGCGCGGGCCGAGCCTACCTGGACCGGCGTGGGCTTCCCGCGGCAACGGTGGACGACTTTGGACTGGGCTGGGCGCCCGATGAATGGGACGGGCTCCTGTCGAACCTCCGGCGCTCGGGCTACCCGGTGACGGACATCGTCGAAGCGGGCTTGGCGATGGAACGGGACCGAGGAGCTTACGACCGCCTGCGGGGCCGACTGACGTTTCCCATCCGGGACCCGGACGGCCGGGTGGTGGGATTTGGTGGACGGGCGGTGACGGATGAGGCAGGGGTGCCCAAATACTTGAATACACCAGAAACACCCGTATATCACAAGGGGAGAATTCTTTACGGGGCAGATCGGGCACGTGCAACTTGGTCTCAGGGGCGGGCACCCATCATTGTGGAGGGGTACATGGACGTCCTGGCCATGCACCGGGCAGGGTTGTCGGAGGCGGTTGGATCGCTCGGGACCGCGTTGACCGTGGAACATGTTCGGTACCTGAGGCGTTTTACGAATCAAGTGGTGTGTGCGTATGACCGGGACGCCGCCGGCCAGGAGGCGATGCGCCGGGCATTCATGGTGTTGGCGGCGGAGGGTCTGGCGGTTTCCTCGGTCGACTACCAGACGGCGAAGGATGCCGACGAGTTTTTGGCTACCCAGGGGGCCGCCGCGCTGGTGACGGTCGTGGAGGCGCGGATGCCGTATCTGGCCCGCCGCATCCGCGATGGGCAGGCAGCGGTGCATGTCCATCCCGAGGCCAAGGTGCGGGCCGTCCGCGAGATGGTCGAGCTGTTGGACGCCATGACCGACCCTGTCGAGCGGGCGGAATATGCAGCCTTGCTGGAGAGCGCGTGGGGGGTGGAAACAAAAGTTCTAGCAAACCGACCCAAGGGGAAACAAGGGGCTGGCGGGAATAATTCGGAAAAAACCCGGCATAATATGCGCCGTTCAGAGGTAAATCTTGGCCCGCAGGATGTGGAGATCAATTTGCTGGCGTCATTGATACAATTTCCCGACCGCATGGAAGGGGTTTTGGCCGCGCTTCCCGAACTCTGTAGAGACCCGCGTTGGGAGGCCATCCGGGAGGAGTGGCCCGCGCTGGCCGAGCAGGGGGGCTCCTCGCTGGCCACATGGCTGATGCGGCTGCCGGCCGAGGCACAGGAACTAGTCACCGCGGCGGCGGCGGTCCCGTGGCCCGTCTCAGGAGACTTGGTCATGGAGCTGGCGCAGCAGGTGAAAACCCAGCGGCGGGAACGCGAGTGGCGGCATCTGAAGGCCGTGGCTGACCCGGACGACCCCGTGGTGGCGGCGGAGATCAGGCAGTTGTTTCAGGAGATCAGCGCAAGCAAGCGCGCGCCCAGAAGGGAGGGATGAGGATGGCGAAGGCAGGCGGACTGGCCCACGGACTGTCGGAGGATGTGCCGCGCGAAGAGCAGCGAGCAGTGCTGGAGATTGTGCGAACCCTGGTGAGCCGTGCCAAGGACCGTGGCAACAGGCTGACCTACGGGGAGCTGTTAGACGCGCTCCAAGCCATGGACATCCCCACCGACCAGATTGACGCCGTCTATGAGTTGATTGGCCAGGAGAACGTAGATCTTGTCAGCGACAAGAAGGCGGCGGATGGCGGAGACGGGGTGGTTGCGGAAGACGAGGACGAAGAAGACGAAGACGAGGAACCCCACAAGGCGCCCAATG
This sequence comes from Bacillota bacterium, assembly GCA_021828405.1. The sequence continues at coordinate 7,361 of JAKARZ010000024.1, read as the reverse complement.
CCCTGGCGGTGCCGGAAGGCGTGGCCATTGACGATCCCGTGCGCATGTACCTCAAAGAGATTGGACGGGTGCCGCTCTTGAACGCCGCGCAGGAAGTATCGCTGGCCAAGCAGATTGAGCAGGGGGATGAGGAGGCCAAGAAGAAGCTCGCGGAGGCGAACCTGCGGCTGGTGGTTTCCATCGCCAAGCGATACGTCGGCCGCGGTATGCTGTTCTTGGATCTGATCCAAGAAGGCAACCTGGGCCTCATCAAGGCTGTCGAGAAGTTTGACTACCGCAAGGGGTACAAGTTTAGCACCTATGCCACCTGGTGGATTCGGCAGGCCATCACGCGGGCCATTGCCGACCAGGCACGGACAATTCGCATTCCAGTGCACATGGTGGAAACCATCAACAAGCTTATCCGGATCCAGCGGAAGCTGCTGCAGGATCTGGGACGAGACCCGTTGCCCGAAGAGATTGCTGCGGAGATGGGCATCACGGTGGAACGTGTCCGCGAGATCCAAAAAGTGGCTCAAGAACCCGTCTCCCTGGAAACGCCCATTGGGGAGGAGGAAGACTCCCACTTGGGCGACTTTATAGAAGACGAGGAGGCGCCTGCGCCAGCGGAGGCGGCCGGGTACCAATTGCTGAAAGAGCAGCTGGAGGAAGTGCTGGACACGCTGACGAGCCGTGAGGAGAAGGTTTTGCGGCTGCGCTTCGGGCTGTCGGACGGCCGTGCGCGCACATTGGAAGAGGTGGGACAGGTGTTTGGCGTCACCCGCGAGCGCATTCGGCAGATTGAGGCGAAGGCGCTCCGAAAGCTGCGACACCCGACCCGCAGCAAGAAGCTCAGAGACTACCTCGACTAATGCGGGCCAAGGCGGAGGCGAGGTGCCTCCGCTCGGCTCGTCGCTGGGGCCGCCGCGGACCAGCACGAGCACGCACAAGAAAATGCACTGGGCGTCCGATTCTCCCTTCCTCTACCGGGGCCCGCTTTTAGCCGCATGCCCGCCGCCGCGACGGGCCGACGTTTAGGAGTGGCGCGTGGCGTGGCAGCAGGGCAACCGGGTCCCTTGGCCGCAGCAGTCCGCGCCTGGACTCGATGGGCGGATCCCGGAGTCTTGAACACACCTGGTACGCCGCCAGGCAGGTGTCGCCCCGGCGCCTACGGCGTGAAGTACGCTGCCGCCCGCGGCTTCCGGGCCGCGCTTCCGGGGGCGTCCGCAAAATGTGCGGCCCGGGGGGCGATGTCCGCCCTCACGGTGGCAATCCCTGTCTCGAAGAGCGTCACGGGCCGCAACAGGTCCAGCGGGCGCTGCTGGCGGGCGCCCCCTAAGCCGCGCAGAGCCGGCGGGACGTCCGCCCGGCCCGAGCTTTAAGCGGGTGCCGAGCATTAGGTGAGCCCCGTCCAGCACGGGTGCGCATCCCGTGGAAATGCGGGGCTCAGCATCGCCTCCGTGCTGAACGCGGCCTGCGCCAGTACGTTGAGGGGCCGCCGGCACGTCCGCGCCCTTGGCCTTCGACGCGAATTCTAGCGCCGGCGCGTGGGATGAGTCGGCTACTAGACTAGGGTCGTCGCTACACGGAACGCATGCCGAGGGAGACGTTGGTGCCGGTGTCGGGTCTCTTTCACTGGGAGCGCAGGTTAGCGTTCGCCTGCCAGGAAAACACGCACGATGCGCGGGTGGTGGGCCATGCCGAAGCGAACTGGGAGTCGGTGGTCCCTCTTGCCGGAGGCGGCTCGGTAGCCGTCACGGCATGCGTCGTCTCAGTCCGCATTCGCGTGCACTGCACCGCGCCCGCCCCCGCCGCCAAGTGCCTGGCGTGGCGATTCTCCGTGGATGTCGACGCCGCGGCGTTTTGGGCGCGGGTTCGGCAGGACCCGTAGCTCAGTCCCTTGGTCGCCTGGTGGTGGGGCATGCGACCGGTGCGCGACGCCTCGCCGGAAACCGTGGACGGGTTGGTGGCGGATGCTATTCCCGGCCGCCCCGCCACCATCCTCCAGTTTGCGGCCCACTGGGCTGCGCCTGCAGAAGCGGCCAGGGGTAGGACCGTGGACCACAGCCGGTGTTCGGCTGTTTGGGTAGAGGGACGACGATGCGCGGATGGCAAGCGATCTCGGGCTCAGGAAGGCGGCCGTGGTGCTTGCCACGGTGGGCCAACCCTTCGTCGCGCTCGGGATCGAGCGCTGGCGGGAATCCAACCATCCGTATCGCGGCTGGGTGGCCTATCTGCTGTGGCCTCAGCGGCTTGGCGATGTCGCCGGTTCGAGATAGAGCCGCTGCAACCCATACGGGGCCGGGGTGATGGAGCGCGGTGGAGACCCGCGGGTTGGGAGCGGGTCGGCGGGAGCAGCCGGCGCCGGGTTCGGAGCCAGTGGTCATTCGCGTATCCTGGCGGCCAGCCAACATGAACGCGTGGCGCCGGGACTGCGGCGGTCTGGTCACGGGGCCCGCGGGTGATTCATTCCGGCTGGCCCGTGGCGTGCGCGACAGGGGTGGACGAGCGCCCAAGCCAGGCACGGAGAGCATATGCCGGTGGGGCTTGGGCGTCTCGTCAGCGTCGGCGATGGCAGCGGGGCGACCGACGGACGCCCACCATCGACCGGCACGGGCACGATGCCAAGCACGCGCGCTTCCTGGCATTCTTTAGCCAACGCCTCCTTCCCATGCGCGTCGGGGCCGGGATGCCCTCGAGCAGGTCGGCGGCACAGCGCCTGGGGGGAGGTCAGCGTGTGAGCGGGGCGGCGTCCGTGTGTTCGGCTTTCAGCAGTCGGAGCACCATGTCCAACTTATGCTCGGCGGCGGTCAGCCGCAGGGTGTAGTAATCGACGTAGGCGTCATCTGCTGCATCAAAGGCCGCGGTGGCCGCGTGCCACTCCGCGAGGGCTTGATGGTACTCGTCCAACAGCGTCATGTGCACCCCCCATTCCTGGCTGCCGAAGCTTTAGCCTTCTGTTCGGTAGGGTATGCAGCGGCGGGAAAAACACGCTCGGCAGCGACGGGGGACTTCGAGCCGCGCGTGGCGCCGTGGGCGTTGGGCTCCAGGATCGCGGTGCACCAGGGCGCCGAAGGGAAGCCCTTGGCGTTCGGCGGGGATTCTGGAGGTTAGATGCTCCGGTCGGCCTTTGTACGCCTCACAACCTCGGTCTAAGCCGTGGGGGCCGATGGTGTACCCCTGATTTGTGGCCTGCGCATGTGGCCGGAGTGGGTGGCCCAGCAAGTCCCTGGGAATGCTGTCCTGCTCGGTTTGGTCGCATCGGCGAAGCGCTGGGACCGGACAGCTCCCCCGGAATGAGGACTTTGGCGAGGGCCACAGGGAGCGGTGGTCCACAGCGGAGCCACACTCAGGCTTGAATCAGCTGATGCTGTGCGCCTCCGGGCCTCGTGCCCCTCGGATCGCTCAGTGGGTACCGGGGCCATCCGCGTCGTCGGGATAGAGCGTGGCGATGAGGTTTCGGTAGCGTTCCTCCACGACCCGCGTCTTGATTTTGAGGGTGGGGGTGAGCTGCCCGTTTTCTTCGGTGAACGGCTCGTCCACCCACGCCCAGCGCTTGGGCTGCTCAAAGGCGGCAAAACCGGCTGTGCGGGCCGCAATCTCAGCATCGATGAGGGCCCGGCAGGCAGGGTGGCGCAGGAGTACCGCCGGTTCCAGCGTCTCGAGTCCTTGGCTTTCCGCCCACGCACTCAACTGGGTCAGGTCGGGTGCCAACAGCGCGGCCACGTACTTGCGCCGGTCGCCCAGCAGTACCGCCTGCGCGATCCAGGGCGATGCCTCCAGCGCCTGGCAGATGGCCAGCGGCACCACGTTCTTGCCAGTGGACAACACCAAGATGGCGCGTTTGCGGTCCAAAATTTTCAAGTGGCCCGATGGCAGCAGCTCACCGACATCCCCGGTGTGAAACCAGCCGTCGACCAGCACCTCGGCGGTTTCCTCCGGCCGATGCCAGTAGCCCACCATGATGCTCGGGCCCTGGCACCACACTTCCCCGTCGTGGGCGATCATGACGCGGACGTTGGGCAACGGCCGGCCTACGGTCCCGAAGGCGAGGGATCTTCCCGTGTTGACCGACACGACCGGCGAGGTTTCGGTAAGGCCGTAGCCCTCGAGCACCGGAATGCCGGCTCCCACGAAGAAGCGCGCGAGATCCGGGTGCAGGGGCGCGCCGCCGGAATACGCGAACCGCAGCGATCCCCCCAGTGCCCGGCGGACCTTGCGGTACACCAGCAGGTCGTAGAAGCGCTCGGCCAGCCATTCGCGAGTACGGGGGAGCGTGCCGGCGACCAGGCGGTCCGCTCGGCGGCGCGCGACCGGGATACTGGCGGCCACAATCCGGCGCGGCAACGGTCCTTTGGCTCCCTCGTTGATGGCGGAAAAAACACGCTCGTAGATGCGTGGCACCGATATCATCAGGGTGGGGTGCGCGGAGGTGATGTCTTCCGCCATCCGGTTCGGGGATGTGTAGTAGATGGCGACGCCGCGTCCGAGCATGTAGTGGTGCACCAGCCGCTCAAAGATGTGTGCCAGCGGTAGCACGGCCAGCGCCCGATCTTGCCGGGTCATGCGGATGGTGGGGTCGCTTTCGGCCAACATGTCGAGCCCCGCGAGGTTGCCGAGGAGATTTCCATGCGACAGCATGACGCCGCGCGAGTGGGCGGTGGTGCCGGAGGTGTACACTAGCGTCGCCAACTGGTCATCGGACACCGTGTCAACCTCGTTGAGCCAGGTGGCCAGATCGGGAGGATGGGCCTGGGTGATCGCCTGTTGCCAGCGGGGATAGCTCATCACGAGGCGGGGGAACCCCACCGGTAGCTTCGCCTCCTGCTCCGCATCCGCCATCACCGCCAAGCGTGCGCCGGAGTCCTCCAGCATCTCCATGACCTGCGCGGCTTGGAGCGACGGATAGATGGGAACCACGACGGCGCCCAGCGCCAGCACCGCCAAGTCGGCCCACACCCACTCGGGAGATGTGGGGGCCATGAGGACTACGCGATCGCCCGCCTGAATTCCCTGTTGGCGGAGCCACAGGGTCAGGCTTGCGACCCGTGACGCCATGCGCTCGTAGGTGATGGGAGTCCAGCCCTCGGTCGTGCGCACCCACTGTGCCGAGTCCGCAGCATGGGCCATCCCGTATCGGAGCACGTTGCACGCAAAATTGCCCACAGCACCCACCTCGGCAAGCTACTTCGTCGCCCCAACCAAGAATTCCTGTTCGTGTATTCGGCCCGGCTGGGCTCAGGTGGGCTGGGGAGTCGGGAACTTGCCTTCCGCATACGCGTCCGGCGCCAGCCGCCATCCCTCGGCCTGAGCCTGCTGCGGATCGTGGCTGAAGAAGGGGACCAGGTCGTGCTGACGGCACAGAGCCTGAATTTTTTGGACGGAGAGGGCACTGATGGCAGGGTCCGCGGCTGTCCCCACATGGGCGGGATCATAGTGGGACCGACTGTAGACGGCGTCGCTGGTGATGAACACGCCGCCCCCACCGGGAAACTGAAGCATGAGGGACTGATGGCCCGGCGTATGCCCGGGCGTGGCCACCAGCGTGACGCCGGGCGCGACCGGCACATCGCCGTCGATGAGACGAACGCGGACGCCGGCCTGCGGATGCCACCCACCGTCGGGATAGCGGCGCGGCGTGGCCGATACGGCATCCCACTCGGCGCGCTGAACCCAAAATTCCGCCCGAGACCATGCGGGATCCGCATTAGCGCCGGCGTGGTCAAAGTGCATGTGCGAGGTGGCGACGATGTCGATGCGCGAAGGATCGACCCCTAACGCGCCGAGACGCGCGGTGATGTAGTCCCGGTTCGGATCCATGACCGGCGTGAGCGACGCCACGGCCGATCCCAAAATGTGTTGCGGGTCCGTCATAAGAGTGCGCGAGCAACCGGTGTCAAACAGGAGCCAGCGCCCACCCATGTCCACCAGGTAGGCGTAAACCGGGAAGCTGAGACGATTTCCCGAGCGGTCCTGCGGCGTGAGCGTCCCGACGTCGGCGTCAAAGGTCCCCACCGGGATGATCCACAGCTTCATGATGGCACGCCCCGCTTCTCGAGATAATGCGTGACTTAGACCCGCCCTACCAGCCAGGCGTCGCCGTAGGCGCGAAGCGCGTCGACCACCGGGAGCAGCGCACGGCCCTTGCCCGTGAGCGTATATTCCACCCTCGGGGGGATCTCCGCAAACATGTGCCGCTCGATCAGGCCATCCTGCTCCATGCGGCGGAGCCGTGCCGTCAGGGTGCGCGGGTTCACGCTGACCGAATCGGACAGGGACCCAAAGCGCAGCGTGCCATTGGCGAGGTCGCGCACGATCATCAGGATGTAGGGATCCCCAATGAGCCGTGCAGTCAGCGCCACGGGGCAGTGCTCATTGTCCGATACCGCCTCCTCGGTGCGGTTCGGCTTGCCCTTCAGTGTCATCGCCATGCCTCCTAGCTAGCTTCCCCCAGGCGCAATTATCTTAGCACCAGTGCATGGGGATTGCACTATGTGCGTCGGTTGTGCATCCATAGCAAGGAGCCGACAGGCAGCGAATGCGTCGGGCCGCCGGAAAAGGCGGCCCGCTGAGGAGTATGATGACTGGTGACGCGGCGAGCCAAACTGCCGCCGACAGGAGGGATATAGTGGCTAATATGGTCGAACAGTACATCAAAGTCGCGGGGATGACTTGCCACCACTGTGTGATGAACGTGAGCGAGGCGCTCGAAGAGGTGCCGGGGGTGAAAACGGTCACGGTGTCGCTCGAGGAAGAGCGGGCGCACGTGACCTACGACACGGACGTCGCCACCCTGGATGCGCTGTCGCGGGCCATTGAGGCCGCCGGCTACCACGTCGCCTGAGAGCCTCCGCCGCCTGGGCGGGTATGTTTTCGCGAAAGCGGTGCAGTCTAGCCGCGTGCCACTACGAAGCGGAAGGCGGCGACAAGATGACCAGACCCCGGACGATGGCGTCGACGGACCGAGCCCAGATGGAGGATGCCGGACACTGCTGCTGCAGCAACTGCCGCGGCGATGAGTGCGACCACGACTGCAGTTGCGGAGGCACGTGCAGCTGTGCGCACTGCGAGTGCAGTGAGAACAGCAGCGCCCGCTAGTTCAGGAACCGGCGCATAGGTTGAGGTGACAGCACGCGACACGGCGGAGCGGTGCTCCGCCGTCCGGGTATGCGCGGAGTTGGTGGGAGGACGTTGTGTGGCAGCGGGTGACGTATCAAACCAGCCGGTGGTCGTGTCTCTCGCGACTTTGGCTGGTGCATTACCAGGTACACCGAAAGCCGGCTCTGGATGAACCAGACGCCGGCTTTCCTGGCAGGCGAGTTGACAATAAGCCGAGTTCTGTCGTGGACGGCCATCTATCTAGGGCGCCGGTTGCCCAGATC
>JAKARZ010000077.1 GCA_021828405.1 Bacillota bacterium | reverse complement strand
CCATCACCGGGTTCTACTACCCGAACGACTGGACCCTCGGTTCCTAACCGCCTTCGTGATCGGAAAAAGTGGCCCGGCCCGAGCGGCCGGGCCACTCGCATGAGGAAGCGTCGCGCGCCGCCGCTGACCCCTTGGCGCCTTCGGCGCTCGGACTCTGCCCAGCCGGGTGCTTTCGGCCGAAGGAACGGCAGGGGTCCCACTCCCTTCGCGGGCTGTGGGCTGGCCACGCCCCCGGAGGTGTGTTCGCCGGCCAGGCGAGGCCATCCGCACCTCTTGGCGTGGTGTCAAACGATGGGGAAAATCGACGATTGATCGCATGTGACGGTGGAACGGCATGCATGCATAGTATGGAAAAGTGTCAGAGCATGGGGAAGGCACCTGCGGGACGCCACGCTCTGGCGACAGGAGCCGGGTTGAAGACAAGGCCTTTCGCATCGGCGGTCACTGCTCCGTGGCGTGTTGCGTCTGTGGGGCGTCAGAAAGGCGGGTCGATGGACGTGGTGGAGAACGGCGGACCGGCGAAGCCAGGGGAAGATCGGCCGACCACCACATGGCTCATCCTTGAGCGACTGGATGACATCAGCGCGCAGGTGACTGACGTGCGTGCTCAGGTGACGGACCTTCGCGGCGAGGTGGCCGACCTCCGCTCTTCGACCGATCGGCGGTTCGAAGCCGTAGGCCGGCGGTTCGATGTCCTGGATCGCCGATGGATGTGGAGTCTCGGGCTCATGGCCGTGATGATGCTGGGCCTGTTGGCCAAGGTGCTGCTGCCTGGGGCATAGCAACACCGCTCGGGCGAGCACTCGGTCGCCGATGCCGATTCCCCGCTCAGTACACCGGACGTTCCGCCGCCCCCAGGAGAGTGGCCGCCCACGGTGCCACGGGTGGCAGGTACTCAAACTCTTCCGGGATGGGAATATCGACAAATCGGGGGACCAGGCCGGCTCGCGCTTCGGCAATCGCCTCCTGCAGTGACGCCAGCGTAGGCGTGCAGACGGCGGGAATGCCAAAGCCCTCCGCGATCTTCACGGCGTCTACGGGCTTCAGATCTACGTTGAAGTAGCGGTGATCCAGGTAGAAGTGCTGCAGCGCCTTGATCCATCCCAGCGATCCGTTGCTGAGATGCAGGATGAGCACCGGCCTGTTCAGGCGTGCGATCGTGTCCAGCTCGCCGCACGCCATTCCCAGGCTGCCGTCGGTCGTCATCGCGATCACGGGACGGCCGGGGTCGGCCCAGGCCAGCCCGACCGCGGCGGGTAGCGCAAACCCCATGGCTCCATGGCCGCGCGGCAGGATGACTTCACGTCGGGTGCCTGCGGTGCGCCAGTATGCGGCGAGATACGGGGTGGGGGTGCCCGCATCCCCTACTACGGTCACCTCGTGGCCATACGCGGCCTGCAGCGCCTCGACCACGTCGCGCGGCGACAGGCCGGCCGGTGGCGGCGGCGCGCGCCGCTCCTCGAAGCGCGCGCGCTCCGCCCGGATGGCCGCTTGGGTGGCGCGCCGGCGTGTTTCGCCCGAGGGCGGCAGGCTCTCGAGCACGCGAGGCAGGATCACGGCCGCGTCGCCCACCAGCGGCGTGGATCCGGGATAGTTGCGCCCCGCGCGGGCGGGGTCGATGTCGAGGTGGAACACCTGTGGCCCGTCACGGCGCGGGCTGTGAAAGCCGTCGGTATCCGTGGAGTTTGCGCGTGTCCCAACCATGAACACAACGTCGGCCTGAGCCAGGTATCGGTTGGCGTAATCCTGCGCGCCGTTGGTACCCACCACGCCGAGGCTCAGGGGGTGGGATTCCTCGAACGTGCCTTTGCCGTGGATGGTGGTGGCCACCGCAGCCCCCGTGCGCTCCCCCAACGTTCGCACCACCGAGTAAGTTTGGCTCCAGTGCACCCCTGAGCCCAGCAGCAGCGCGGGCCGCCGCGCGCGGCTGAGCGCTTGGGCGGCCGCCGTGGCGGCGGCGAGCCAGTCATTGTCTCCGGTTGGGCGCACATCCCTTCCGGGCCCTTCGGGCGCAGGAGAAAATTCTGCGGTGCCCAGCTCGTCGAAAACGTCCTCGGGGATGATGAGGCTCACCGGGCCGGGGCGGCCGTCCCACGCCCGCGCGACGGCGGCCGTGACGCGCTCGGCCATATCGCTGGCCCGCTCCACCACCCACTGGGCTTTGGTGACCGCGGAGAACAGCTTCTGCTGGTCCACTTCGGTGATGGCGGAGGTTCCCCGGCTCAGCCGATGAATGTCCGAGGTTATCACCAACAGGGGTACGGAGGCCGCGAACGGCTCGCCCAGTCCCCCGACGAGAAAGGTGGCGCCTCCGCCGCTCGACGCTTCCACCACCCCGATGCGGCGACTGGCACGCGCGTAGCCGTCCGCCATGCTGGCCGCCGCGCGCTCATCGCGGGCCAGCACGTGCGTGATCGCGTCGCGGCGCCGGCCCAAGGCGTCATACAGGGCCACGCCGGTGTCGCCCGGGAAGCCAAACAGCACCCGCACTCCCGCTCTCACCAGCGCCTCCACCAAAATGTCCGCGCCCGTCCCCTGATAACTGGTCGACATGCTGCGCCTCCCTGTTTACGCTGCGATCATTGGCCCGGCGCCGGCCCTCATCTTCCGGTGATCAAGGTGAGGCCCGGGTAAGCGCCGGATGGTTCGCGCCTTCCAGGCGCTTTCCTGCTAGCCCCCAGGAAAGTTTGCCGGGCTCTCGGCACGACGCGGTCTGGGTTCGCGGGAGGCGCAAGTCGTGAGGCGAGCCTCGGCGTCTTAATCATTTTCCCACAGGTCTCTGGTAATTCTGAGGGTGAGTCTGGCGCCGCGGTGCGCCCGTGGCCTCGATGGGTTTCGCTCAGGACCGCTGCTAATTGAAGGAGGCGCTCCATGACCAGCGTTCGGAGACTCGGGGGCCGCATGGCCGGTGCGGCTCTCGCCGCCGTTCTGATGAGTGCCTGTGGCGTCACGTCCAGCACGCCACCCGCCACCAACAACACCTCACCGCCCGCCGGCAAGAGCCCTGCGCATCATCATCGGGGATCCCATCGCCTGGCTGCCTATCGCATCACGGGGGTGTCCGCCTCCTCCGTCACGTTGAAGGGCGGTCATCACGGGACGGTCACCGTGCCCAGCAGCGTTCCCCTGTACTTTGAGGGGGCGCGGATACCGGTTGCGGGATGGCTCGACACGGGAGAGCGGGTGCGGGTTGTGGGGACAACTTCTTCGCCGTCGCTGCTCGAACTGCTCCCGACGGCCGCCGGCACGATTCAGCAAGTGAGCTCCAGCACCCTGGTGGTCACGACGGCCAAGCACAAGCAGGTGACCGTGAGCCTCCCCAGCACCTATCCCTCCGGGGACACGGTGGATGTTGGACAGCCCCTCGAGGTGGGAGCGCACGTGGCGATCCTGGCCACCCGGTCCAAACCGCCCCGCCTGCTGGGGCTGGCCGGCATGCCCACCCTGGTTCATGGCACGCTGGTGAGCAAGAGCGGATCTGCCATCGTGGCCTCCGTTGGCGGCAAGGACACGGCGTCGCTGCCGTTCCTGGGCCCACCCCAGCGGCTGGCGCATCTGGCTGCAGGACAGACGGTCACCGTGTTGGAGTCCAGCGCGGGTGCTCCGCTCGCGGCGCAGTAGGGCCCGCCGCTGGTACCATGGAGCCAAGGAGGTGGGGCGTGGACACCGATCGCGAAGCGCTGCGCGCCCGACTCAGTCCGCTGGCCTTCAAGGTCACCCAGGAAAAAGGCACGGAGCCGCCGTTTCAGAACCCGTACTGGGACAATCGTGAAGAAGGCTTGTACGTTGATGTGATTTCCGGCATCCCCCTGTTTTCGTCGCGGGACAAGTTTGACTCCGACTGCGGCTGGCCCAGCTTCAGCCGGCCCATCGGCAGCGGCCGAATCGGCCAGCACGTGGATTCGAGCCATGGCATGGTGCGCACCGAGGTGACGTCCACAGCCACCGAATCCCACCTGGGCCACGTCTTCAACGATGGGCCGCGAGAGAGGGGCGGCCTTCGCTACTGCATAAACTCCGCAGCGCTGCGGTTCGTACCCAAGGTCCAGTTGGCCGCCGAAGGGTACGCGGAGTACCTGCCCCTCTTTGCCGAGTAGGCCTCGGCCGCAAGGGACCGCGCCATCAAGGCTGCCAGGGTTACGAGTTCGGCGTGTGCGGAGCCGCCGATCCCTCCTTCGGATACCCGCGACGCTTCGCCCTCTATCTCCCATTGACAGACTCCCGCTACGATGATAAATGAACCTAAATCGGCGTTGGGATAGGTTGCCGTGGGTAGCTCGTGTGCCCACATGTTACAATAATATTGTATTTAGTATAAGTGTCTTGTCTCCCATCGCTTGGACGTAGAAGGCCTAGGAGGAGAGGGAGTGGAGAAACGTGTCGACTGAGGCGAGCCCGGGGCGGGGCACCGTGACGGTGCGCTCCGTGGCAGGCAAGAGCCGAGGAATGTTGCTCCTCATTGTGCTGGTCGCGGCGCTGCCGGCTTTCTTGGAGGGGTTTGACAGCAACCTGTACTTTTTTGGGTCTCCGTTCATCGTGCACAACGTACATGCCAGCGCGGCGTTCTTGGGCACGGTGGCCACCGGGTTCGCGCTTGGCATCGCCATCTTCAGCTTGGTCGGGGGATACTTGTTCGACACCTTCTCGGTGAAAAACACGGTCTTGCTGTCGGTCGCGATTTTTGCCATTTTCACGGTGATGACCGGGGTGGCCAGCAGTCCGCTGTGGCTTTTTGTCACCCGCTTTCTGGTGGGCGTGGGGGTCGGGATCTTTCAGCCGGCGATCGTGGCCCTGCTGGGGGACATCTTCTGGGAAACGCGGGGACGAGCGGTATCGGCCTTCGCCGTGTTCTTCGGTGGTGGGCTGTTCGTGAGCCCATACCTCATCACGCCGTTTCTTCCGCACTACGTGACGCCTTTCGTGCTGTCCGGGATCTTCTCGCTCCTGGTCATGGTTGTGTTTTACCTGGTGATCCCGAAGACGTACAAAGAGACCGAGAAGCGGACCGTTCGCTTTCGCGGCATCTTCAACCGCAACGTGTTCGTGCTGTCAGGGTCCATCTTTCTTTTCGGCATCGTGCTGTTTGGCTACCTGGGATATTTTTCGGACTTTCTCCTGAAAGGGCTGTCGCTGCCGCCGGGGCAGGCCGCCACGATTGCGTCGATGGGCGGCTTGGGTGGGCTCATCTGCGCGTTTCCGATCGGGTATCTTGCTGACAAGCTCGGCCGCAAGAAGATCGTGAGTCTGGCTGCCTTTCTCATTGCGGCCGGCAGCATCGGCATCTTCTTGTTCGCACCAAGCGTCGCGGCGCTGACGGTGTTCACCTTCGCGTTCGGGGCCGGGTGGGGCATTTACGTGGACCTGATTTGCACGCTGGGGCAGGACTCGGTGGATGACAACTTGGCAGGAACGGTCACGGGCTGGCTGTTTCTGGCCTTCAATGTGGGAGCAATGCTGGGCGGGCCGGTCTTTGCCGCGCTCCTGTCCAATGGCTTCGTGACGGCGGGGCTCGTGAGCATGGGGCTCGCCAGCGTCTTGTCGCTGCTACTCACCTTCATGACGCGGGCCGTGACCGAGAGCAATGTCATCTTGGCGCCGACGGAGGCGATGGCCCCGCGGTAGCCGTTCCTGGCCCGCATCGGCAGCTGGATGTCCGGAGGGGGAGCCTTTAAGCTCCCCCTCCGGACATGGTGCGCCTGCCCGCCGCCGCCTGAACCCTCCGGAGCCGCGAGAGATCCTGGCTCGGGTGCGGATTGCGCGCCCTGGCGCGAGTCGTGGGTCGGCGGCGAGCATGGCCCGGACTGGCGGGTGGAGGAAACACTTCGGTCCAGGCCGCCGTCGCTGTGGCCGCAACATGGCGGGCGCAGGAATTCGGTCAGTGCCTGGAGGAAGGTCAGCAGGGCTGTGCCAAAGTGACCAGCGAGGGGTTGCGGACGGGTGGGGCGCGGGGCCCCTGATATTTGCGGCGCGGGTGTGGGATGCCGAAGGCATGACACATCGCGAAGGCCCCGCCGTCGGCCAGCCCCGACGGCCTATGCCTTAGTGCAACGCGTCACGGTGCGGCTGGTCCGCACCCGCGCGGAGATCCAGCAGTGGGATGCGCTCGTGCGCCAGCATCACGATTTGGGGCTCACGCGTCTGGTGGGCGAGACCCTGCGCTATTTCGTCGAGGGGGACGGCAGGTGGGTCGCGCTGGTGGGGTGGACTGGCGGGGCGCTCAAGGTGGGGGCCCGGGATGCCTACCTCGGGTGGACCCCGGCCCAACGGGCCACCCGGCTGCGCTATGTGGCGCAGAACGCGCGCTTTCTCATTCTGCCGGGCTACCATGTCCCAAATCTCGGCTCGCGGGGGCTGGCCCTGACGGTGCGGTGCTTGGCGGCGGACTGGACGGTGGTCCGTGGCCACCCCGTGGTGCTGTGTGAAACGTTTGTGGACCCCGCACACTTTCTGGGCACGGTCTACCAAGCCGCCGGGTGGGAGAAGCGAGGCACCACGCGGGGCTATGCGCGGCAGGGGCCGCACTACGTCGCGCATGGCCAGCCGAAAGTCGTGTGGATCCGGCCACTCGCCCGGGGCGCGGTGGTGGCCTTGCGCGCGCCGCTGGCCGGCCCGCTCCTCGGCGGGTCGACGTGGGGCGGGCTCGACCCCAACACGGTGCCGCTGGCCGGCCCCGCCGGCTTGGGGGCCGCCTTGGCGACGGTGCCGGAGCCCCGCGCGCGGCGGGGGGTGCGCGATCAGCCCCGGCACATTCTCACGGTTTGCGTGCTGACGGTGCTGGCGGGGGCCCGGAGCTTTCGCGCCATCGCCGACTGGGCGGCGGCCCTTCCCCCCGACACCCGCCAGCGCCTCCGCCTGGTTCGCTCCCCGTCGACGGGGATCTACGCGGTGCCGAGTGAACCGACCATCCGTCGCGCGCTCACCGCCGGGGACGCGGCGGCCTTGGACCACGCGGTGGGCCACTGGTTGCAGCAACGGGCGGTCGGGGACGCGGTGGCGCTCGATGGCCAGACGCTGCGCGGGTCGGGCCATGCCGGGCGCGCTCCCAACCCCGGCTCGGGGGCGTGAGTCACACGCTGGGCCTTGTGTTGGCCCAACGCGCCGTGGACGCCCAGACCCATGAGATCCCCGAAGCGCTGCCCACCCTGGCGGCCCGGGACGTGCGGAGCCGGGTCGTCACGGCCGACGCCCTCCATACGCCGGCCGCGTTCGCCACCGGCTGGGTGGGGGACCGCGGGGGGAATACGTGTGTCAACAGCAATCTTTATTTCCCCAAAACGCCAACGCACATTTCCCCAAATCAGCACCAGGGGAATCCTGGCAAAGGGCGCCGGCGACCCGGCCAGAGGCGGCCGGGAGCCGGAGGGCCCCGTGCCGGGTGGAGCGGGCGCGTCGTCACTAGTGACGGGCGGTCCGGGCGCGCGGCCCCGGGCCGGGGTCGGGGGCGGCTCATGACGCGCCCTCCGGGGGCGGCGCCCCAGGCACCGCCGGCCCATCGCCGGGAGGGACCGCCGCCGCCGGAGCGGGCGCGCGGTCACTAGTGACCGACGATCC
>JAKARZ010000023.1 GCA_021828405.1 Bacillota bacterium | reverse complement strand
ACTCGATTTCGCACAACACCTTCGCCACGCTGGTGCCCATTCTGTTTCGCCACTTTCACAGCCCGGGCGTCGAAGTGCTGGTGGCCAATGCCAGCGGCTTCTCGATTGCCAACTCCGCCAGTCTGCCGGCCAACGTGCGGCCCCCCGTCCCGGCCCTGGGCAGTTACACCGTCTGGAGCGGCCGGGTGGTGGTGGCGAGCCCGCTCCGGCAGCATGGACACTTTCTCGGAACGCTGTGGCTGATGGTGTCCACAGCCCCGCTAAGCCACATTCTCACCGAAGACACGCTGCTGTTTGCCGTGCTGGCCCTGGCGCTCCTGGGCGCCGTGGGGTGGCTGGGCGCCGTGAGCGTGCGCCGCACGCTGGACCCGCTGCGGCGCGTCATCCAAACCACGGAGGGGATTGCGGCGGGCCAGTACGGCGAGCTGACCGTCCTGGACCGCGCTCCACGCGAGCTGGCGCGCCTGGGCGACGCGGTCAACCGCATGTCGCTCGCCGTGGCGGAGTCGTTTCAGCGCCAGCGCGAGGCCGAGGCCGAAACGCGCCGGTTCCTGGCAGACGCCTCACATGAACTGCGCACGCCCCTCACGGCCGTGTCCGGGTTTCTGCAGTTGTGGGAGGAGGGCGAGGGCACGCCGGACGAGCGCCGGCAGGCGCTGACCGCCATGCAGCGGGAGACGCGGCGCATGACGCGCCTGGTCACGCAATTGCTGACGCTGTCGCGCCTTGACGCCGCCCCAACCCAGGAACTGCACCGGGAAACGGTGGAATTGGCCCAGTGGGTGCGCGAGCGC
Source organism: Bacillota bacterium (assembly GCA_021828405.1). The sequence goes on along the minus strand of JAKARZ010000023.1, from coordinate 32,289 downwards.
GAGCCGACGCTTCGCGCACTGGGCGGCAGCCGCCTCGCGATCGACGCCAGCCCGGTGTGGAGCCGCATCGATCCGGATCGGCTGTTTGAGGTGGTGATGAATTTGGTGGACAACGCGCTGCGCCACACTCCGTTCGAGGGGACGGTCACGGTCCACGTGGGGCCCGCGGCGGACGGCGCGCGCATTGTCGTGGATGACGAGGGGCCGGGCATCCCCGGGGACGTCCTGCCCCACTTGTTCGAGAGGTTCTACCGCGGGGATGCCGCGCGGAGCCGCGACCGCGGCGGCATGGGCCTCGGGCTCGCCATCGTGCGGGCACTGGTCGAAGCGCACGGCGGGCACGTGGCGGCCAACAACCGGCCCCACGGCGGCGCCCGGTTCACGGTGTGGCTGCCCGCCGCCACCCCACCCTGAGCGGGCGCTACGGTGTCAGCACGACGTTGCCGAACACCTGCCCGCCCTCAAGCGCCCGATGGGCCTCGGCCGCCTCCTCCAGTGGCAGCGTGCGGTCGATCACCGGCGTGAGCCCCCCCCGGGAAAACAGGCCCAGCAGGCGGGGCAAGAGGCCTCCCGCCCCCAGATAGGCGCCCAGAATCGTCAGTCGCTTCGTGAAAACCTCCCGTAGCTCCAACTCCACGCGGCTGCCGGTGGTGGTCCCCACGGTCACCACCACCCCGCCGCGCCGGGCCATGCCGATGGACTGGCCGAAGGTCCCCGCCCCCAGCGGGTCGAACACCACATCCGCGCCCAGGCCGCCCGTGCGGCGCTCCACCTCCGCCGCGAGGCTGCTCCGGCCATCCCACAGCAGGGTCTCCGGCGCGCACTCCCGCTGCAGGCGCTCCGCCTTATCCTCATCGCGGGTGACCGCCAGCACCCGCATTCCCCGAAGGCGCGCCAATTGCACGGCCGCCACGCCGAGTCCGCCCGTGGCGGCCCAGATGACCGCCACCTGGCCCGGCTGCGCACCCGCCCGAAGCCAGGCTTCCTCCGCCGTCAGATACGGCACCCCCACCGTGGCGGCTTCTTCATACGTGATGCCCGACGGCATAGACGCGAGCCGGGCCACGGGCACCGCCATCAATTCCGCATAGGATCCGTTCGTGGGAGAGAACTGAGGGCAGCAATTCGTGCGGCCGGAGCGGCAGGCCTCGCAACGCCCACAATTGGTGCCGGGGTAAACCACCACCCGGTCACCCACCTGCCAGCCCGCGACGCCCGGGCCGACAGCCGCAATGTCCCCAGCCGCGTCGCTGCCCGGCACCAGGCCGGCCGCCGGAATCCCGAATTGGCCGCGCCGCACCCACACGTCGCGGCGGTTGACCCCCGCCGCGCGAACCCGCACCAGCACCTCGCCGTATTCCGGCACCGGGTCCGGCAGCTCCCGCACCGTCAGCATCTCCGGCCCGCCGCCCTGCTCCACCAAGATTGCCCGCATCGTCACCCTCCCGTCCGCTACATTATCGCCCTGCCACCGGCTTCAACGTCCACGCGAGCCGCTCTGCCTCCGCCCACAGCCGTGGCGCCGCAAATCCCGGCGGAAAGATGGGCCAGTCCCAATGCAGGGCCGACGGCTCGCGCACGGTATCCCGCCACGCCGGCCGCGGCGTGCTCCCGACGAGGCGCGCCCCTGCGGCCGCCACCCAGTCCCACAGCGCCACGCTTCCCACGAACGCGGGCAGGTGGCCCCAAGCGGCATGCGCCGCAAGAATGCCATCCGCCCCGCCGTCCGGCCAGCACCCGGCGGGCGCGCCCACCCGCGGCACCACCGCCTCGTCGCCCCCGCCCGCCTCCAGCCGCGCCAGCGCCCAGGCCACTTCCGCGGCGGAGATGCTGCCGTGGGACAGCGAGGCGGGGCCCACTCCACCGTGCCGCAGCACGTCGCCGAGCTCCTCGCGGCCCACGCGGGTGGGAGTGGGGGCCACGGCCTCCGCGAGCCAATGGTCCACCGAAACGCTCTCGACCCCGCCTGAGCCCCCGATCGCATCCAGCATCCGCGCCAGGCCGTCCAAGGCCGGCTGCCACGCGGCCGCCGGGCGTGCGGGCCCGGGGCGCTCGGGCCCGTGGGCCATCCCCCCGCCGAAGTTGCCCTGATCCCAAAACGCCGTCGTGACCAACTCCGTGGGATGGGCGACGAAAACCGCCGTGCGGCCGGCTCTCCACGCGGCGCGGATCGCCTGGGCCCCCTCCTCGACGGCGCCCGGCTCGGGGAGCCGAAAGAAGAGCCCCTTGGGCAAATCCACGGCGGGGGCCCAGTACAGGAGATCGCCGTACCACATGGGCCCGTTCGTGGGCTTCAAGTAGCTGTTCCAGCTTTCGGACAGCACCGCCTGGAATCCGAGGGTGCGGCCGGCCCGCCCCGACACCTCCGGAAGCCAATTGCCGCCCGGTTGAGTGAAGAAACGCGGAGCCACGCCCAGCCGGGTCATCAGGTCCACGGTCGGCTGCTCGCGCTCCACCAGGCGCGCACAGGCAGCCTCGGCCGACAGCGGCTCCAATTCCTCGGCCAGCGTGGGATGCTCGCTGTGGCTCCACGAGTGACTGCCCATCACGCCCTGAGCCGCCATGCGCTCCAGGAGATCTCGGCGGCCGCTTCCCACCAGCTGCCGCGCCTTCTTCCCCACCAGGGCAAAGTGGGCCCTCACGCCACGCTCCGCCAAAAGGCGCAGGATTCCGTCCAGCGCCCACGTGCTGGCGGGGGTCAGCCAATCCTCAACATCCAGGCGCACAAACAGAGGCTTCATGAGGCCACCGCCTGGTACACGGCCCAGAAGGCGTCCGCCTCACGCTCCACACTGTGGTGTGTCACCACGTGAGCGCGCGCGGCCGTGCCGAGGCGCCTCCGAAGCGCTGGGTCGTGCACCAGCTCCGCGATGCCCGACACAAATTGCCTTTGGTTGCCGAACACCATCCCCGTGCGGCCGGGGTCCACTAGGGCGCGGTTGCCCGGAATGTCCACGACCGCCGGCGGCACCCCGGAGGCCATCCCCTCCAGCAGCGCGTTCGAGAGGCCTTCGTTGGCGGACACATTCAGCACCAGGTCCGCCTGGCGGTACCAGCCCGGCATGGCGGTCGGCTCCACCTCGTCCACCAGCGCCAGCCACGGGCACGCCTGGGCCCGCGCGGCCAGTTCCGCCCACAGGGCGGGATCGCGGGGGGGGCCGGTGACGGTGAGCCGTGCCTCCACCCCATCGGCCCAGAGGGCCGACACCAAATCTACGGCCCAGAGCGGCCGCTTCACTGGCCGGCCCGCCCCGACCAGCAGAAGGTGCGGAAGCTGCGGCGCCGGGGAGGGCGGCCCCGGACAAAACTGGGCGGCGTCCACCCCCGGCGGAATATAGGACACGCGCCAGCCTGGGGCGGCGGCGGCCAGTTGCTCCCGCGCCGCCTCGGTGAGCACGGTGTGGTGAGCGGCGCGCGACAGCGCGCGCACGCGGTCCCGACTCCCGGGGCCCTCCAGCGCCGCGAGGTCGGTGCCGGTCCACGTGACCACCAGCCGGGCCGGATCCACCCCTTGGTTCAGGAGCGGTTCTCCGGTGCCCCACGCGTGAAACGCATGCACCAGATCCGCCTCGGGGTGCTCCGACACCCGCGCCACGCGCGCCTCGGCCCCCCGGCGCCGCAGTGCGGCGGCCAGCCGGGCGGCCGACTGCCAGTTGCCCCCGGCCATCGGGGTATCGTCGCGCACCACCAGCGCCACGCGCCGGGGAGCCATAGGACCGCTAGCCAATTCTCGTCCCGTTCGGCACCTCGGTGTCCGGCGCCAACAGCACCACGTCGTCCTTTTCCGGCACACCGCCCAGCACCAGCACTTCCGAGCGCACGCCCGCGATGCGCTTGGGCGGAAAATTGACCACCGCCACCACCTGCCGCCCCACGAGGGCCTCGGGTGCGTAGCGCCGTGTCACTTGGGCACTCGTGACGCGCGGGCCCAGTTCCCCAAAATCAATGGTCAGCACCAGCGCGGGCACGCGCGCGCCGACATTGACGCGCGCGGCCACCACCGTGCCCACCCTCACGTCATATGCGAAAAATCCTTCCACCGGTGCCACCGGTGCCACCGGTGCGACCTCTTGGATGGGAGTTGCCGGAGCCACGGCTGGCGACGCGGTCGGGGATGCCTGTCGATCCATTGGCCACCTCGTCCTTCGATTTTTTTCCCACTTCACACCGCCAGGCAGCGCCGCGGCACGGTCAGTGGTCCAATTGGCGCAGCACCACCTGCTCCACCTCGGCAGGAAAGTACAGGCGCCGAAGTCCCTGCCGCTGGCGACTGATGGCCTGCACCGGCCGCGACAGGCGTGACATCTCGGTCAGCACCTCGCCATCCCAGACGTAGAGCGGCTCGCTCCCGCCCTGGACCCCTCCGGGCGGGTCCCCGTCGGGCCGGTCAGGCCGGTCATGATAGTAGTCATAATAAACCCCCAGCGCTTCGTCCACCTGGAGATAGTACCCGGGGTCGAATCCCTCGTCGGCCACCGCCTGCTCCACCCGGCCAAAGATCCGGGGGCTGCCCCCGGCGGGAAACTCCGCGTACCGAAACAGTCGGCGGTCCGGAATGCGCGCGGCCAAGTCGGCAAGCACGGCATCCGGATGGGTCCGCCACATCTCAAAGGCGACCATCACATGGTTGTCGTCCAAGGCCAGGTACTCCCGAACCTGGAGCGCGTCGCCCCTGGCCCACCGGTCCAGCGGCCACGGGGCCGGGGGCGCCTGCCCACGGGCCCCGAGCGCCCGCGCCCGGGCCATCACCCGGCGCAGCACGACTTCCGCGCTGCGGCACACGGGGTGAAAGTACACCTGCCCATACATGAAGTAGCGGGCCAGCAGGTAGGCTTCCACGGTTTGCAGACCGGTTTTCTTGACCACCACCCGGTCGCCCAGAGGATGCACCACCCGCAGAATGCGGTCCAGGTTGAACTGGCCATAGTCGACCCCGCAGTACAGCGCATCTCGCCTGAGGTAGTCCAGCCGGTCGGCATCGAGCTGCCCCGATACCAGCGACGTCACCAGCCGATCCGGATGGCGCTTGAGGATGACGTCCGCGACCTGGCGGGGCAGGGACGGATCATACGCGGCCAGCACCTGATGCACCGCAGTCGTCGGCTCCATCAGCAACGCGGCCCCCCACTCTTCGTGGGAGGGACCCCACAGCGGCTCCAGCGCATGGGAAAACGGCCCATGTCCCACGTCATGCAACAGACCGGCCACCATCGCCAGTCGCCCGCGCTCGGGTGACAGGCCCTGGTGCTCGCGGTCAAACGCCTGCAGGAGCCGACGCACGACTTCGTAGGTGCCCAGCGCATGGGAAAACCGGCTGTGCTCCCCCCCGGGATACGTGAGGTACGCAGGCCCCAACTGGCGTACGCGTCGGAGCCGCTGCACTTCGGGCGTGTTCATCACGTCCCAGATGAGGGGATCGTGAATGTACACGTACCCGTACACTGGGTCACGCAGCACCTTTTCTCCCTCAGACATCCCCCGCGTCTCCGGCGTGGCAGAGCCCCCTCACCCCAACATTCGCGCTCGTGTGCCCGATTCCTGTCAGCGTCGGCGCTCCCGCTGCCAGCCCGAGGCCCACGCCACCCTAAGAGGGTCCAGGCCCATCGGCCGGCCGCGCTCGACCACCTCGCGCCCCCCCACCCAGACGGTGTCCACCGCCGTGGGAGACAGCGCGTACACCACGTGCCCGATGGTTGGCGGGCCGGGCAGCAGAGACAGGTCCTCGAGGTTCACGGTGAAGGCGTCGGCCTGAGAGCCCACGGCCAGCCGGCCGACACCCAGCCCCAGGGCGTCCGCCCCGGCTTCGGTCCCCAGGCGAAACGCCGTAGCGGCGTCCAGCGCCTGGCCGCTGTGCGCGTGCACCTTTTGCAGCAGCGCCGCCATGCGCATCTCGTCGAGCACGCTCGCGCGGTCGTTGGTGCAGCCGCCGTCGGTCCCGAGCCCCACCCGGATGCCGCGCGCCAGCAGGGCGGGCACGGGGGCGATGCCGTCTCCGAGGATCATGTTGCTGGCGGGATTGTGAATCACGGACGCCCCCCGCTCGGCGATGAGATCCCAATCGGCCTCATCGGTCCACACCGCGTGAATCAAGACAGAGCGGGGGCTGAGGGCGCCCACCTGGTCCAGCCAGGCGACCGGCGACACCCCGTGTGCCGCCAGGACGTGCTCACGCTCATACGCCCCCTCGGCCACGTGCACATGGAGCTTGCTGTCAAGTTCCTCGGCTGTGGCGACCCCGGCCCGGAACATGGCCGCAGACGCTCCGTGCGGGCTGTGCGGGGCCACCTGCACCGTGACCAGCGGGTCGCCCGCGAGCGCGGCGGCCAGTTGCAGCGTGTGGTGGCGAGCCTCGCGGGGGGTCTCCCGATAGCGGGCCGGGGCTCCCTCCCAGTCATAGAAGGCGCGGGCCAGCACCAGCCGCACGCCGACGCGGCGCGCCGCCTCCGCCACCGCGAGCGCGTTCTCGATCCCTTGGTCGTTCAGATAAAAGAAATCGGCCACCGTCGTCACGCCGTGACGCAGCATGTCCGCGTAGGCCAACTCCGCCGCCCACCCGATCTCCTCGCGCGACAAGCCCTGCGACACGGGGTACAGCACGCCGGCCCGCCAGCCAAAGAAATCGTCATCCTCGCCCATCCCGCGCATGAGCACCTGAAAGCTGTGGCTGTGCCCGTTGATGGTGCCGGGGAGCAAGAGCCGGTTCCCCATTCGCTCGAGCCGCCAGCCGACATGCGCGGGAACCACCTCGGGGGCCGGGCCGACGGCCTTGATTTGGCCTTCGGCCACGGCCACGGCCCACCCCTCGCGCATCGCGTCGTCCGCGTAGAGCCAGTCCGGCAGCCACACCGCCCCACGAGCCTCCGGCCCGCCCTTGGCATCACCCATCGGACCTGCCCCTCCCGCCCCAGCGCCGCGCGCCCTCGGCCCCGGGGTCCCGCAATCCTCAGTCTCCGCATCCTATCAGATTGGCGGGCACGGCGGCCGGTGCACCGCCGGCCCCCGGGCGCCATACCATGCGCCCGAAAGGGGGCGGTCCATTGGATTCGCCGGCCGCCCCGCCGAAGCCGCCGAGGCTCTTGCGCTCGGTGGTCGTGGCGCTCGCCGCGCTTGGCCCGGGGATCTTGGGCCTGCTGGCCGACAACGATGCCGGGGGCATGATGTCGTACCTGCTGACCGGAGCTCAGCACGAGCTCCGATTGTTCATCCCCGCCCTGCTGGCGATGGGGGCCGCCACAGTGTTCATTCAGGACATGGCGCTCCGCCTAGCGCTGGCCACCCGGCTTCCATTTCAGCGCCTGGTGCGCGACCGGTTCGGCAGCGGGGCCGCCCAGTTGCAGGCGCTGCTGCTGCATGCCTTAAACGTAATTGTGCTGGCGACGGAAGTGTCCGGCATGGCACTGGCGCTGCAGTGGGCCGGCGTCCCCTTCATCCCCGCGGTGGGGGTGGCGGTGGCCGCCACCGCGGCGATCGCCATGCGGAGCCACTATCAGTCCCTGGAGCGGCTGCTGCTGGTGGTGGGCGTCCTGAACCTGGCGTTCATCGCGGCGCTGTTCTCGCTGCCGACCGGGCACGGCGTCGAGAGCCCCTGGCAGATGGGGCCGCCGGCCACCGACACAAATTTTCTGCTTCTGGCGCTGGCCGGCAACGCGGTCGCCCCCTGGATGGTGTACTGGCAGGAAAATGCCGTCGTCGCTCGCGGCATGAAGGTGTGGGAACTGCGCCGCGGCCGCTTTGACCTGCTGGCGGGCGTGCTGGTGCAAATGGCCATGGCCACCGTGGTGCTGTGGATCGGCGCCTCACTCCGCGGCAGCCCCGGACAGGTGTTCAATCCGCTCCAGTGGATGGGGGCCCACGCGGGCGCACGCGTGGCCGATCTGTTTGCCGTGGGGCTGTTTGACGCGGGACTCCTGGCCGCCGTCACCATTGGCTTTTCCTCGAGTTGGATGGTCACCGAGGCGTTCCCCGCGGAGCCGGCCACCCAGCGGCGGCGCCGAAGCGCCCTTCAGGCGGGCTCCCTTATGGCCGCCGCCGCCCTGGTGGTGCTGCCGGGCTGGCCCCAGGGGTTTCTGGCGCTGTTCGCCCAGGCGCTGGCCGCACTCCTGATGCCTATCACGCTGGTGTTTCTCGGCACCCTGACCAGCGACGGCCCGCTGATGGGGCGGATCGCGAATCAGACGTGGCAGCGACTCGTCGGGGTGGCGCTGACGGCGCTGTTCCTGGCGCTGGCGGCCGCCGCCTGGCTCTAGCTCCTTCGAGCACAATGCCGAGGGCGCATGCACACCAGCGGCTGGGGAGACAGGACGCGTCCGCGCGCGATGCCGTGATGGTCGGCTTCGGGGAGTATACTCAACCGGAAGGGGTCCGGGACTCCCCTGGAGGAGTTGCACCGTGCCCACGTCGGTTTTCACATTGTTGGCCCACGGGCCGCGAGGGGATGAACAGTGCGTCTGCATGATGAGAAACCGTCGGTGGCACCGCATGCGGCCAGCCTATCGGTGGACGTGGTGGTTTGGCGACCCGCGCATTCGGATGCGGTGCCGCTCACGCGCGCGCTGACCGCGCACGGATTTGGCGAGCGCTCGCAGACCGTCGTATGGCTGGACAAATTCACGGTGCGTCTCACGATGTGGCGCCACAGGTACTTCACGCAGCTGACCGCGAGCGACTGGGCCGCGGCCGGGCCGGATTTGGTGGAGGTGCTGCGGACCATCTGGGCCGAGTACCACCCGAAGTCCATCGTCTACGATACGCGCGCCTTCTCGGTCGGGATCAAGATGGGCGCCAAGCGCCGCCGAGTGCCCGTGGATCGCGTGGCCAGCGCACACCCGGTCGACAGTCCGCCGGTGCAGTGGGAGCTGCAGTTTTGAAGGATGGAGCCCTGACCCAGCGCATCGGCCGGGCGCGCGAGCGCCTGGCCGGGGTGGCGCACCTGACACCGATGCTAAGCAGCCGCCTGCTGGACGAGCGCTACGGACTTACCTTGGGGCTGAAGGCGGAGAACCTGCAGCGGGCTGGCGCCTTTAAGTTTCGGGGTGCCTACAACCTCGTGTCCCAATTGGCGGAGCGCGGCGTGCGCCGCGGCGTGGTGACGGCGTCCAGTGGCAACCACGGCGCCGCGGTCGCGCTGGCCGCGCGGATGTGTGGCCTCGCGGCCCACATCGTGGTGCCCAGTGACGTCAGTCCCGCCAAGATCGCGGCCTGCGAAGGGTACGGCGCCACGGTAGAGCGCGTCGGCCCCAAGAGTGCCGAGCGGCTGCTGCGGGCCGAGCAGCTCGCGGCGGAGGACGGATGGGATTACGTGCCCCCGTATGACCATCCCGAAGTGCTGGCCGGCCAAGCCACGGTGGGGCTGGAAATTCTTCAGCAGGTGCCAGACGTCGAGGTGATCCTGGTGCCCATCGGCGGCGGGGGCCTCATCAGCGGCATTGCGACCGCCGTCAAGGCGGCCCGCCCCCATGTGCGCGTGATTGGGGTCGAGCCCGAAGGGTCAGCGGCCGCGTTCCTGTCCCGCCAGGCCGGTCGCCGGCTGGCCATTCCGGCCGGCATCACCATCGCGGACGGACTCCGGACGGTCATCCCCGGCGAGCTCACCTTTCCTATTATCGAGCGGCTGGTCGACGACTTGGTGACCGTGTCGGACGCGGCCATCATCCAGGCGCTGACCCTCTTGTTCACGCATGTCAAGACAGTCGTCGAGCCCGCGGGCGCAGCGACCGCCGCCTACGCGTGGCAGCGGCCGAGCCCGCTCGCGGGTGCCAAGGTGGTCGCGGTGCTCTCGGGTGGCAACGTGGCGCCGTCGGTGCTCGCCCACTTGTTGTCCGTGCTGTCCGCATAGCGCCCGCTCCTGGCCGACATGCTAGCCGCAGTCGACCGACCAGGGGAGAGTGGCGATGAGCACCGGTGATCTTGGCCCCGGACCCGGGGCGTTCAGCCCGGCCTGCCAGTGCGGCAGCCCGGCGGAGTTCCAGTGCCGGCAATGCGGCGACGACCGCTGCCGCGCCCATTTCTGTGCCGGCTGCCAGCGCTGTGAGGAGCACTGCGTCTGTGGCTGGCGATTTTGGGCGCCGTTCGATTTTTAGCGGGCTCTTGTTACCCCGAGGCCGCGAATGACGTTGTACGTGCCAGGAATCACCACGGTGTGGGGCTGGCCAGACACGGCCGTCCGTAGTACCGTGTCATCGCGTGCAAATTAGCCGTCCGCGGCCTCAGGGGAGAATGTCATGTACCGCCTCTACATCGTACTCGTGATCATTGTGGCGCTGTTGACCGTTCAGTTGCTGCGCCCGGTGCCGGCGCTTGCAGTGCAGTCCACCACCGCCACCACGTACCATGTGCCCGGGTCGCTCGCCAACTTCCCCTGGCCCAGCCAGGGCCAGTCGGCGCTGGGCGTCGAGGGCCTTGGCGTCGTGGGGCACGCCGGAGCCACCCGCCCGCAGGCCATCGCCAGCTTGGCCAAGTTGATGACGGCCTATCTGGTCTTGCAGGCCCACCCGCTGTCGACCGGCCAGAGCGGTCCGTCGATCACCGTCAGTGCCGCCGACGTCCTGCTGTACCAGCAGGACAAGGCCAACGGAGACTCCGTGGTGCCCGTGACGCAGGGGGAGGTGCTGACCGAGCGCCAGATGCTTCAGGCCCTGCTGCTGCCCTCGGGCGACAACATCGCGACCATGCTGGCCCAGTGGATGGCCGGCAGCGATTCCGCCTTTGTGACGCAAATGAACGCCATGGCCAAGAAGCTCGGCATGAACCACACCTACTACGCCGATGCCAGCGGGGTGTCGCCCGCCACCGTGTCGACCGCCGTCGATCAGACGATGCTGGCGGAGCGCGACATGGCCATTCCCACGTTCCGGCACATCGTGGCCATGGCGCAGGTGACTCTGCCGGTCGCCGGCGTCCAGTACAACGTGAACTACGATCTGGGCCAGTCGGGCATCATCGGGGTCAAGACGGGCAGCACCACCCAGGCCGGCGGATGCTACGTCGCCGCCGCCTATCGGCAGGTCGGGACGCACCGGCTGTTGGTCATCGCGACGGTTCTGGGCCAGGGGGGCGTGCAGATCCTGCAGAGCGCCCTGAACGCCGGCAAAAGTATGCTCAACGCCAGCACCTCCGTGCTCACCACCACCACCGTGCTCGCGGCCGGCCGCGAAGCCGCCCGCGTCACCGCCGCCTGGCACCCGTCCGTGGCGGCCACGGTGCGCCACAGCGTCTCCTTCATCTCGTGGCCCGGAATGGTGGTGCATCTAAAATTCACGCCCCTGCCCGTTCCGAAGACGGTCTCGCCGGGCACACGGATAGGAACCCTGGCCGTCAGCGCCGGATCCCAGCGCCAGCAATTGAATGTGCGCACTACCGGCGCCCTGCCGCCGCCGGCGCTCAAGTGGCGTCTCACGCGGGCGTAGGACGGGCTTCAACCGTTCTTTAGCTAATCTTTGGGGTTTCTTGAAGCCTCCCATCGGGTCTGCCGGTTATCCTAGCAGGGTAATATCGACGGACCCGGTGGGAGGTGTCTTATGCCAGCAGACGAGACGACGGGAGCGACCGGCGCGCCGCCCGAGGCGCGCCTGGCCGTGTGGGCGGCCATCGAACCCGGCCGCCCGTTTCTTTGGGATGTGCGGCTCGGACAGCGCGTCACATATCAGGAAGCGGCTCGCCTCGTGGGGGCATGGCGCCAGACGCTGGTCCGCGCTGGGGTGCGCCCGGGCGACCGGGTGTTGCTGTCGTTGCCCAACGGGCTTAACTTCTCCTTGCTCTACCTGAGCATTTTGTCGGCAGGAGCCACCGCCGTGCCCATGAACCCCGAGGCGCCGGCCGGCGAGCGGGCCCGCGTGGCCCAAAAGGCCGACCCGCGGCTGGCGATGGTCGCGGGCGACGACTCCTGGAGCGGCTCGGTGCCAGTCTGGCAGATGGACGCCTCGGCGTGGATGCAGCCCCAGCGTCGCCGGCCCCGCGCTGGCGCCCCGGCATGGCGCGACCCCGTGCACGGCGCGGTGCTGCTGTTCACGTCGGGAACCACTGGCGATTCCAAGGGCGTGCGGCTGTCCACGGGGCGACTCTGGCACACCGCGGCGCACATCGCCCAGCACCACCGCTTGGAGCGCGGCCAGGTTGGGTTTTCCACCCTGCCCCAGTTCCACATCAACGCGCAGGTGGTGGGCCTCCTCGCCAGCCTGTACGCGGGCAGCACGCTGGCGCTGGACGACCGGTTCCACGCGCGAGACTTCTGGGACGGGGCGGCCGCGGTCCAGCCCACGTGGATCAACGCGGTGCCCGCGATTATCGGCATTTTGGGACGCCAGCCAGGGCCAGCGTCCCTGCCCGGCCTGCGGTTTGTCCGCTCGGCCTCGGCGCCGCTGCCGCTGCCCGACTTGAACCGCTTTCAGTCGCGGTTCGGCATCCCCATCGTGGAAACGTACGGCCTGACAGAGGCCGGCAGCCAGGTGGCCGCCAACCCGCTACCGCCCGGGCGCCGCAAAGCGGGGTCCGTGGGACTCCCGGTGGGCGTGCGCCTGGAAGTGGTGGATCCCGACGGGGTTCGGGTGCGCGCGGGCGAGCCGGGTGAGGTTCGCATTGGGGGCCCGGGGGTCGTCGACCGCTATGTCATTGCCGGTGAGGGCGTCCAAAGTTTTCGGGACGGCTGGTTCTACACCGGCGACCACGGATATCAGGACCGCGAGGGATACGTCTTTCTGACCGGGCGCACGCGGGAGCTCATCAACCGGGGGGGCCAGAAGGTGCCGCCCCGCGAGGTGGAAGATGTACTCCTGCAGCACCCGTCGGTCACCCAGGCGGCCGTCATTGGCATTCCCCACGGGCTCTTGGGCGAGGAAGTCGCGGCCTACGTCGTGGTGGACGGCCCCAGCGCCGGGGTGCTGAATGAATTGGACACGCTGGCGCGCCGCGATCTCTCGCCCTACAAGCGGCCGGTGGCCATTCATGCCGTGGACCGTCTGCCGGTGGGACCAACCGGCAAGATTCAGCGGCTCCGCTTGAAGGCGGAGGTGCTGGCGGCGAAGGGAGCCTCCTGATGGCGCTGGCAGGGACGGCAACCGCGTCGGTGAAGCCCACCAAGCGCCGACACGTCAGCGAGTTGGATCTGCTGCGCGCGCTCACAGTGCTGGGCGTTATTTCGGTGCACACCATCTGGTTCACGAATACGTCCACCAACCTGTCGGCGAACCTGGGCATGGACATGCTGCACTACACCCGCAACGTGTTCATGTTCATGACCGCCTTCGTGCTCTTTTACGTGTACTACAAGCGGTCGTACCCCCTCTCGAGCTTTTGGGCCAAGCGCTTCAAGCTGGTGGGCATCCCCTACGTGCTGTGGAGCATGTACTACGTCTACTACGGCGGGGCGCTTAAGTACGGGATCGGGTTCTACCTGTCCAAGCTGGGGCCGGATCTGCTGCAGGGCACGGCATGGTTTCATCTGTACTACCTGCTGGTGACCATGCAGTTCTACCTGGTGTTCCCGCTGTTCGTCTGGCTGGTGAAGAAGACCACCCGCTACCACCGGTGGCTGCTCGCCGCCAGTCTCGGCCTCGAGTTGGTGATGATGGTCGTGTTCCAGTACGCGCCCACCTGGATGACGACCGGAGTGGGCCAGCCGCTGCTGTGGATGGTCCGCAACCGCCATCAGGTGGTGTTCACGTATCAGTTCTATCTGTTATTTGGCGCGGTGACCGCGGTGCACCTGGATCAGATCGAGGCGTACCTTCGGAGCCACGGTCGGACGCTGGTCAGGGGCCTCATCGCCACGGCGGTCGCCATGGTCACGTACTACGTGCTCTCGGTCACCGCCTGGCATGAGCCGGTGACCTTTGCCGCCAACGTATTTCAGCCCATCATGCCGCTTTACAGCCTGTTCGTGATTCTGACGCTGTACCACCTAGGTCAGCGGTGGGTGGGGGCCAAGAGCCAGAATCGCTGGCAGAAGGCCACCTGGGCCATCACGTGGGTGGCGGACCTTTCGTTCGGCATCTACCTGATTCACCCCGCTGTCCTGGAAGAACTGACGACCCGATATGTGTGGCTGCTGGGGTCGTTCACCCGCGTGATCGTCACACCCGTGACGGCGCTGGTGACCCTCGCGCTGTCGGCGCTCATCGTCCGCGGCATCGCCGCCACACCCTGGGCCGTGTACGCCATTGGCCGCGAGCAGATCCCGATCCCCTGGGATCGGTGGCGCCGCTACTGGCCGCGCCGGCGGCGCCCCGCCGCGTCGGCTGGCCATGCCGACGTCGACGCAAGTGAAGTTTCCGCACTCGCAGAAGGAGGTGCACGCTGATGGCTTCGTCAACCGGTTCCTCGACCGGATCCCTGCAGCAGAGCGTGGTGGCCCGCTTAGAGCGGCTGCCCATGACCCCGTACCTGTGGATGCTGGTGCTGGTGGCCGGCGGCGCGTGGTTCGTCGAGTCCCTCTCGATTGGCGCCACAGGCGTCATCCTGCCGGTCTTAAAGCCCATGTGGCATCTCACGGCGGCGCAGGTGGGCTTCTTGGCCGTCTCGTCCACGGTGGGCGTCGTCGTGGGCCTCATTCCCGCGGGCCGAATCGCCGACCGCATAGGCCGCGTGCGCCTCTTGACCTACGGCATCCTGGTGTACAGCGGCCTCACGTTGCTGTCGAGCCTGTCACCCAACTACGACACGCTCGTGGCCCTGCGCCTGCTGGCAGGGCTGGGCATGGGCGCGGTGTTCCCACTGCCGTACTCGATTGTGAGCGAGTTTGTGAGCCGCACCCGCCGCACGTGGCTGTCGGGTGTGCTCGACGCCTGCCTCTCGGTGGGGTACTTCATCGCGCCGCTGCTGGGGTTTGTCATCCTGCCGCATGTGGCGCCGGATCTCTCCTGGCGCGTATTTCTGGTGGTGGCGGGACTCCCCCTGCTGTACGCGCTCGTGGTGCGGCGGGTCATGCCGGAGTCGCCGCGCTGGCTGTGGCACATGGGCCGCCGGCACGAGGCGCTGGTGGCGGTGGACCGCATAGAAGAGCGGAGCCGGGCTTACGGCCCCCTGCCCCCGGCGGACCCGGCGGGCGTCGATGCGCCCGAGTCGCCCCAGTACTCCGCCCGCGACACCGTGCGCCGCTACGCTGGCGCCACCGCCGTGAGCGCCCTAGGCGCGACCGGCACGTTCTTCATGTTCTATGTGGTCATGACGTACATGCCGACCGTGTTCAGCCAGCTCGGGCTGTCCTTTGCCACGTCGCTGGCCTTTGCCGCGCTGGTGACCGCCGCCGCGATTCCGGGCAAACTCTTGAACGGGCATCTTTCCGAGCGCTGGGGCCGCAAACTGGTGTTTGCCCTGTTCATGGCGCTGGCGGCCGCCTCTGCGGTGCTGTTTGCCACCGCCCCATCCATCGGCTGGCGCCTCGCGGACGGCATGGGCATGTCGTTCTTCGGGACGGGCGCCTTCCCGGGACTCAAGATGTACTACGCCGAGCAGTATCCCACCGGCTACCGGGTCACCGGCGCATCGACGGTGGAGGCGGTGTCGCGCACGCTCGGCGGCATTGTCGGTGCCGCGCTGATGCCGGTGGCTTGGCACACCATGGGTCTCGGGCCGTCGTTTCTCATCATCGCGGCCGTGGCCGTCGTGTCGCTGACGGTGGTGGGCCTCTGGGGCCGCGAGACGCGGGGCATGACCCTCGAGCGCATCGAGCAGCAGTATCTGGGCCAGTCGGCCCCGAGGGCGGCCAACTCCTGACCGCGTCCCACCGAGGGAGGGCGAGAACGCCCTCCCTCTTTGTAGGCGGCGGCCTTTCCAGAACTATCGGCCAAGGGGTGCTCCGTGGGCATTACGCCCGCCACCGGTGCCAGCCGGAGAGCGCAGAGGCCAAGCTCGGCGGAAACACTTGACGAGGGATCCCGGCCGATCCTTCGGGCCCTGGTGCTTGGCGATGCCGCTGGCTGGCCGCGGCGGCCCGCCTCAGTGCCCCTGACTCCCCGGTCCCCAATTCCCAGTCCACGTGCCGGTCACCGCCGGGCCTCCCCCCGCTTTGGGTGCCACGGCCACCTCCACCACCACCGTCTCGCCATCCACCGAGGCAACGCGCCCGGTCAGCAGCAGGGGCACGCCCGGCCGCACGGGCAAGCGAAAGCGCACCCGAAACGACGTGGGCGTGCTCCCGCCAAGCGCCGACTGGACGTAGGTGGCCATGCGCCCCATCACCAGCATGCCATGGGCAATCACGCCGTCGGCGAGGCCAAACTGGCGGGCCATGTCGTCGTCCAGATGAATGGGGTTGTGATCGCCCGACGCCTCCGCGTAGCGGTCGAGGTCGCCGCGCGTCAGGGTGAGCTCCTCGCCGGGCAGACTCTGTCCGGGCCCGGGGCGCTGCTCGCCGCTCATGGGGTGCCTCCTCCCTCCGACAGGGTCACCATGACGGTGGTTCGCGTTTCCACCAGCAGATCCGCGTCGGCTTGGTCCTCGCCGTCGCTCCGGGCGGCCATCATGTGGTTCACCACCACCACGATGGCCAAGCGTCCCCGCTGGCGCACGCTCTCAAGCCACCCCACCACCCGCACCCACTCGCCCACCCGGAGGGCTCGCCCCCCCGGGAAGGCAAATTCCTGGGACGCGTGAATGACCCCCGCCGACGGCAGCGTGAGGCCTGGCACCTCCAGGGTTTGGAGGCGCACCGGCAGCGTGGGTGGGGACGGGTCGGCCGCGCCAGCCGGGTCCACCGCGGCGCGAAAGGCGGCCACAGCCTCGGCGGTCACCTCGTGCACGATCGCGCGTGACCGCTCCCCCACCCGGTCTGGGTCCCAGTGGAAGCCGCTGGCCGTCATTTCGATGCCTCACACAGGACGTAGCGGCCGTCCGACAGTTCTGCCACCACTCCGTCGTGCTCCAGGGCGGTCAGGTGACCCAGCAGCATCAGCTGGCCAGCTCGATAGGTGTGCGGCTGCTCGCGGCCGTAAATGGCCGCAGCCAGCTCCGGCACTGACAGCGCACCCTCGGCCAGCAGGTCCACGACCTGGCGGTCGCGCTCGGCCCGGTGCTCCCGGTAGTACGCGAGCCAGCCCCGGGGATCCCGCACCACCGAGCCGTGGCCGGGGCCAATCACGGCGGGGTCCAGCACCTCCAGTTGCCCAAGGGTTGTCCGATACGCATGCAGGTCGCCCGCCGGCGGCACCACCACCGAGGTGGTGTCGCCCAGGACGTTGTCGCCGGCCAGCAGCGTGCGCTCGGCCGGCAGCCACAGGTTCAATTGCCCCGGCGTGTGGCCGGGCAGATGCAAAACCTCCACCGGCACCGTCCCAACATGATGCGAACCCGGCAGAAATGGCACGGCGTCCGGGCATTCGGGCCGGACGGCCTCCCGGTCCGCCGGGTGCACCCCGACCGGCGCCCGGAAGTGCTGGTGCGCCCACGCCGCCCCTCCAAAGTGGTCCCGGTGGCCGTGGGTGATGAGGACCAGCGAGACGGGCGGCGCCCCCAGTTCGACCCACGCGGTCTCCAGCGCATGGATGGCCCGCGGTCCGCCGTCCCCGGTGTCCACAAGCCACATGCCCTCGCCCGTCCCGACGAAGTAGCACTGGGTGCCCTCGTACGGCTTCAGGGTCAGACCGGGTGCGTGCACCCGCCACACGGACCACCCCAGTCGCTCGACGGCGCTCAATAGTCCCACCGGTGGCGGCGGCAGTAAAGCGCCCAGCGCGCCAGGGCGGCGCCCGTCAGCGCCGGATCCCACATGAGCACGACATCCACGCCGTCGTAGCCGCGATACACCGATGGCGCGGTGTCGCACCGAAGAACCCTGACCGTCCCGATGAGCGGTGGCTCATCGTCCAAGATGAACTGGGCCGACAGCACCTGGCCGGTCTCCAGCACGTCGGGCGTAAACACGCGCACGCCGCTGGGCGAAATGTCCCGGGTGATACTCGCAAACCCTCGGGCCAGCGGCCCACCGAGCTCAGCGCCCTCGAGCCGCACCCGCACATGGGCGGCCGACCGGGGCTCCTTCCGCCGGTTGCGCCGGGTAGGCGGCCCCAAATATCTCACTTCCAGCGCGGGCATGGGATCCAGCACCTCGCGCACCTCCGCCGGATAAACCTCCACCCATTCCTCATGGCCCCACTGGAGATCGACACGCTCGCCCAAGAGGGCCCATCCGGTGACAGCCCCCCCGCTGCGGCTCCGGGGCGCGTCCAAAAAATCGACGAGCGGCACACCAGCGGATCCGGGTTCGCGCCCCATCACCCGGGACGTGAGCACGGTGCCGTCCAGCAGGTGCAGCTCGATGGGCGCGTGCAGCGGCGGCAGGCGGGCTGGATCCACCGCCGCCACGCGGGGCGGCGGCGCAGGCTTCGCCCGCCCGCCTCCGCCAAGCCACCCTCGGCCGGGGTGCGAGCGGCTCGTGGGGTTCGAGCGGCCCACGGGTGCCGGTGCCATTGCTCTCATGCTCCCCCCTCGTCAGTTGGCTTCATGGCTTCATGATAGCGAACGTGGGCCGGACGGCCACGCATTTCTCCCATTTTCTCGCGGCTATCGGCTCGTCACATTTCTTCCGGGGCCGGCAGTCCCAGCACCTCGAGCGCGTCCTTCAGCACGCGCTCCACCCGGCGTGTCAGGCGGATGCGGCCGGACTGGTCCTGGCGCTCGGCCCGTGCCACCGGGTGGGTCTCATAAAAGTGGGTGAACTCGTCTGCCAGGCGGTAGGCGTAGGTGGCGAGCAGCGTCGGATTGACCGTGGCCGCCGCTTCCGCCAGCACCGTCGGCCACGCCGCCAGATGCCGGGCCAGCGCACGCTCGGCAGAGGAGAGGTCCCGCCGCACCTCGTCGAGGGGCACGTCGACCACCCGGCGCAGCACCGAAGAAGCCCGGGCATGCGCGTACATCAAGTACGGGCCGGTATTGCCATGCACGTCCCGGGCCGCGTCCACGTCAAACACAATCTCCGTCGACAGGTTGTGTCGCAGCAGGTAGTACCGGATGGCCCCCGCCGCAATCTCCTGGCTGGCCAGCCCGCTTTCGCGGCTGCGCGATGCGGCGACGGCGTCCACCACCAGGCCCAGGAGCTCCGACACTTTGATGCCGATCCCTTGCCGGCCCGCCATGGGGTACGAGCTGCGCCCGGACGACGTATCCACGCCGAGTTGGGCTGCCGTAGCGGGTGACAGCGACACCACGCCGTAGCTCACATGGGTGAGCGCCTGCGCGGCATCGCCGTGCCCCAGCGCCGACAGCGCGAGGCGCACCATCTCCTGAGCGTAGTCCTGGCGGTGGTCTATCACATTCACCACGCGGTCCGCCCGGCCAAAGGGATGCGGTGGCGGCTGGCCGACCCTCGCGGTGGTCCACGGTCCGTCTCCCCCAACGGGCCGGTACCGAAAGTCCCGGTCCAACCGCCCAAACTTCCACAGGTGATAGGCGATGTCTTTGGCCACGTAGGTGAGGGTGCCATTGGAGCGCACCAGCACCTTGTCGGGGTTGAAGCGCGGGTCGCTGCCGGCTCCCTCCTCGGGCAGGGGCGCCTCCTCGCCCCGCTCGTCCCCGGTCCGCAGCACCCAGCATCCCGCGAGCCGGCCGGCGGTCTCATGCACCATCCGCGGGGATCGCGACAAGTCGGCAAAGGCGCGCGCCCAAAATCCCTCCCGCACAATGTCGGACTCGTGCACCAGGAGGTCGTAGGCGATGTGAAACCGGCCCATGTCCTCCAGCTGTTCGTGCACCAGCCGATCCGTCATGAGCTGCCCCACCCACGCCGTGCTGTTGTCCTGTCGCTCCATGGCCTCCAGCGCCTCCCGCTCGCGCGCCTGCCACTCCGGATCGCTTGCCACCCGGCGGGCCACTTCGGCGTACAGGTCCCAGCAGAAGTCGTCAAAGCGATGCGTGGGCACCGGGTCGACAAAGTCAAGATGCCTGAGGCCAATGAGCGTGTCGGCCACCTGCTTGCCCAAGTCGTCGACGTAGTTGTGCACCTCCACCGACGCCCCCACCCGCCGCAGCAGGCGCGCCAGCACATCGCCCACGACGGCGCTCCGAAGATGGCCCACGTGCATCGCCTTGTTGGGGTTGACCGATGTATGTTCCACGACGACTTTCCGGCCGTGGGGCCGAAACACTGGCAGGTCGGGCCCCAGCAACTCGGGCCAAAAGTCCACCGTAAGGTTCAGGTGGCCCGGCGGCGCGGCTTGCACCCCGGTCGCTACCGGGCAGAGCGCCGCCACCTGCGGGGCCAGCGCCTGAGCAATGGCCATCGGAGCGCGGCGAGCCACTTTCGCGAGGCCAAAGGCCACGTTGGTGGTGTAGTCGCCAAATTCCGGGCGCGCCGAAGGCTCCACCGCCACATCAAACGGTGCCGGCAACTCCAGGCGTTCCTCCTCGGCCCACGCATTGACGGCCCGGCGGATGCCGTCCGCAATTTCGTGCACGAGCGGTCCGCCCCCGCTGCTGAAGTCGCCGCGGCGCTCCAGGTCCTCTTGATCCGTACGCCCATCCCCTTGTCGCGCTGTCCAAGTTCGTGAAGATATAGAGTCGATGTTAGCAGACCCCGTCGCGGGGTGGGCACTGGACGAGCTCAGGAGCGCCCAGACAACTCGACACCTCGGGATAGCTCCGGGACTTAGGGACTTTAGGAAAGGATGACGGCGTTGGACTACCATCGGTACCACGGCCTCGGCAACGACTACCTGGTGATCGACCCCCGCGAAACATCGGAGGTGACGACCGAGATGACGGAGGACCGGGTGCGGCTCATCTGCGATCGCCACTTCGGCCTGGGGTCCGACGGCATCCTGTATGGCCCCGCGTTTGATGACGCGGACCACCCGGAGCGGCCGCGGGTCCGCATCTTCAACCCCGATGGGGGCGAGGCCGAGAAGAGCGGCAACGGCACGCGCATCTTCGCGCGCTATCTGGTGGACGCCGGCGACCAGCGCGTGGGGGAGCGCTTTGTCATTCACACCCGAGGGGGACCGGTGTCGGCGCTGGTAACCGACCCCCGCCACCGCATTGAGATGGGCATGGGGACGGTGAGCTTTCGCAGCAGCGCCATCGGCATGACCGGCGCCGACCGCGAGGTGGTGAACGAATCGCTCGCGGTGGGAGGTCGCCAGGTGGTGGTCACGGCCGCCAGCATTGGCAACCCGCACTGCATCGTGCCGGTGCCCAGCGCGACCGCCACCCTGGTGCAGGACCTGGGACCGGCGATAGAAAACCATCCGGCCTTCCTTAACCGCACAAACGTGCAGCTTCTCCAGGTGCTCAGCCGGTCCGAGATTCGCATTGAGATTTGGGAGCGCGGGGCCGGCTATACGCTGGCGTCCGGCAGCTCCGCCTCGGCGGCTGCGGCGGCGGCTGTGCGGCTGGGCCTCGTGGCCGGCCAACTTGAGGTGCGCATGCCAGGCGGATCACTCCAGGTGGCCGTGGCCCCCGACTGGTCGGTCACGCTGGTGGGCCCCGTCGAAGCGGTGGCGTCCGGCTACTGGAGCCCCGACTTTAAGAGCCGGCTCGCTCAGCGTCTCTGAACGCAGGAGACGCCTCGGGAGGGACCCACGCGGGCCAGGTTCCCCGCCACACCAGCGCCAGGCGGTGACGGGCCCGGCTCGCGGCGACGTACAGGGCGTGGCGGGTGTCCTCCCTCCCATAGGCCGACACATCCGCCACCACGACCGCGTCAAACTCCAAGCCGCCAGCCAGCGCCACCGGCAGCACCATGACGCCGCCGGGAAAGGCGCCGTCCGGGCGGTCCACCAATGCCACCGGGCGGCCGGCGGCTGGCGCGAGGTGCCGCATCACGGCCTGGGCCTCGTCGCAGGTTCGGCAGATGACCCCCACGGTGGCATCCTTCGGTGCGCGCCGCACCTCCATCGCGAGCGCCTCGGCCCACGCCTCGGGAGGCACCGGAGCCAGGACCGGCGCCACCGAAGCCCCGAGGCCGCTTCCGCCAAGCCACGCTGGCGTCGGCAGGGCCGATGCCGCGGCGTCGGCCACGAGCAGGCGGCACCAGGCCGCGATGGCCGGCGCGGACCGGTAGCTTTTCGTCAGCTTGACCCGGCCGATGTCTCGGGCGGGCCAGGGCAGTTCGTGCTCGGGGCTCCACGACAGCCCGGGCACCAGCACCTGCCCGCCGTCGCCCACCATGGTTACGGGAATGTCGGGCAGCAGGCGGTGGAGGACCGCCAGTTGGCACACCGTCAGCTCATGCGTCTCCTCCACCATCACGAGGCGGACGGGCCAAGGGAGCTTGGGCCGCAGCAGCGACGCCCGCATGTAGGCGAGCGGGCCTACGTCCTCATATGGCAGTGGGCCATGCTGGAGGCGGCGGCGGACGTCGGCCAGAAGCCGATCCACGTTGGGGAAGCCCATCGCTGCGGCCTCGCGGCGCCACGAGGCCTTCTGCCCGTAGAAAGAGAGGTACAGCGCCCGCCAGTCAAGCATCTCGCCATTGGCTGCCCACGCCGAAAGCTGTTGGGCCCCCTGCTCCACCCGGCGCTGGACGGCTTGCCGGAGGTCGTCGTCCCCCGAGAACGCCTGGCTGTCGATGAGCTCGGCCCGCACGCGGGGCACCACCAGGCGCCGCGCGCCCCGAATGCGTTCGGCCAACTGGTCCTGGATAAGGCCCAGGCGCACAGAGACGGGCCGGGTGCTCCACCGCTGCTGCCACCACGTGGCGAGCTCTTGGCGGGTAGCCACCACCACGCCCTCCCACACCACGTCCCGAAACGGCGGCGGTTCATCCGCCAAGCCACGGAGCCACCCGTCGACGAGGGTGACGAACCGCGCATCGCCTCGGAGGCGCATACCCTCGAGACGCAGCGGACGGAGGCTCCCGGCCATCCACGCATCGACCAGCGCCGTCCGGGTTTCCGTGTGCGCCGCCGGGAGCCACGGCGCCACGAGGTCATCCCAGGTGGCGTAGCGGGGATTCTCCTCGCCCAGTTCGGGGAGCACCTCCGAGACATAGTCGGCAAATACGCGATTGGGCACCACGAACAGCATCTCCGCCGCAGACAGTCTTGGCCGGTGGTACAGCAGGTATGCCAGCCGCTGCAGCGCGACCGCCGTCTTGCCGCTACCAGCGGGCCCGGTCACCAGCAGCGCCCGATGGGCATCGTCGCGAATCGCCCGATTCTGCTCTCGCTGGATGGTGGCCACGATGCTGGGCATGCGGGCTCCGCCCCGCGCCACCATAGCGCGCGCCAACAGGTCGTCTCCGATATGCAACGTGGTGTTGAAGAAGCCGACCAGCGCGCCCCGCTCGATCTGGTACTGGCGCTTTTGGGCCAAGGTGCCGGCCACCCGCCCGTCCGGCCCCTCGAAGTGAGCCGGGCCGGGCTCCGCATCGTAGTAGAGGCCGGCCATCGGGGTGCGCCAGTCGATCACCAGCGGTGCGCCGTCGTCGTCCCACACCCCGCCGAGCCCGACGTAAAAAGCCTCGGGAGCATCTCGGGGCTCGGGGTCAGCCTCCGCGAAATCCACGCGACCGAAGTAGGGCCGGCGCGCCTCGAGGCTCAGTCGCCGGAGGCGCCGGGCGCGTGATGCCGCCTCGGCCTCCAACCCCCGTAGCAGCGGCATGTTCTGGGCGCGGTCCAGCAATTGCGTCGCTTCGCGGGCTTCTTCGTCCGCCCACCACCGCCGGAGCCCCGCCAGCTCATCGCCCACGCGTGCCGCGCCCGCCCCTTCGCTGGCCTGCTGCCGACGAATCCGTGACAGGACGCGGCTCAAGTAAGCCCGTTCCTCCGCATCGGTCTCGGGCCGATGTCTGCCCATGTCCCGTCCACCTTTCGCCCAGCGGGCGCCCTAAAATCCGAACACTTATTGTACCCGGTGTCCCCGATGAAGGCACCCGCTCAGCGAGTCGGCACATCCGTCGATGGGGTTGTGGGGCGAGCGGGAACTGGTCACGAAAGGGCGGATTTATCAGATGGGGCGTAAAACCCCCGGCTTTAGCCGTGGGGATATAAGCCCTTTGGCCCGCGAGGGCCAACATGTCCCCCCCGGCGCCGGCCAATGCATCGCGAAGATGCGACTCCGGCAGGCCTCGGCATTAGAATGATGGTGGCGATCGATCATATGTGCGCAAGAAGGGGGGGGACGGGTGGCATGGTGATCCGGCGCGGCGACCGGTTTCGCCTGGATCCCTCGCCCGAGGTGGACCGGCGGCTCACCACGTTTGTGGGGCACGCCCGCTACGTCTGGCATCAGGCGCTGGCCCTCAATCGGCATCGCCTCGCGCAGGGGGTGCCCTTGCTGGGGTACGACGACTTGGCGGGGATGCTCCGGTTCTGGAAAGGCACCCACGAGCGCGGCTTCTTGGCCGACGCACCGTCCCAACCGTTACAGCCGCGATTGAGGGATCTGGCGCGCGCATTCCATGAGGCCTTTGACCCCACCCAGCCGCTGAAACACCTGCCCACCTTTAAGAAGCGGGGCCGCGATGACACGCTCCGGTTTCCCCAAGGCGTTGAGATTGTCGGGAACCGCGTGCATCTCCCCAAACTTGGCTGGGTGAAGTGTTTCCCGAGCCGTCCGATTCCCGGCGTGCTCAAGAACACCACCGTCAGCCGTCACGGCCGCCACGGGTTCGTGAGTGTTCAGACGGAACAGGAAGTGGCCGATCCCCTCCCCCAAGACCCGGCGGACTGTATCGCCGGGGACTTGGGAGTCAAACATTTTCTGGTTCTCTCTGACGGGACGATCGACGACGCTCCCCGGGCGGCTTACGCCCACCTGCGCCAGCAGCTCCCCCGGGTGCAGCGGAAACTGGCGCGTCAGGTGAAGTTCTCGCAGAATTGGCAGAAGACCCAGCGGCGCCTTAATGCCCTGTACGCCCGCGTGGCGGACCTCCGCCGGGACGTTGTGCAGAAACTCAGCCCCACCGTCAGCCAACACCACGCGACGGTGGCCCTGGACGATCTGCGCATCGGCCATATGACGGCCTCAGCCAGGGGCACGGTGGAGCCACCGGGCACGCAGGGGCGTCAGAAGGCGGGACTGAATCGTGCCATCCTGGAGATGGGCTGGGGGCGGTTCGTCACGTTGCTGGCGTACACGTTGGCGGCCCAGGGCGGCCAATTGGTGTTGGTGCCAGCCGCCTATTCCTCGCAAGCATGTCCGCAGTGCGGGCACACGGCGAAAGCCAACCGGCCGACTCGCGAGCGCTGTTGTTGTCTCGCATGCGGCTACGCGAAGATGGCGGACGGGAAGGCGGCGGAGACGCTGGAAGATCGGGGGCGTCAGCGCTTGGGTGTCCCCTTGCGTCCCCATCCCGCCTGACCCGTTTCCCCCGCCCGGGGGCTCGGGGGGCTGCCTGTGGAGGGATAAGCGTTGGCCTCCCGATGAAGCAGGAACCGCGCCACGGCTCGGGGGAATCCCCCGGCTTGAGCCGTGGGGAGGATGTCAATCGCGCAGCACGGCGCTGGCTCAACCGGACGCGGTTCCAGCCCGAGGCGGGTGCGCAGCACCACCAGTTGGCTCGGCAACTCTGGGATGCAGGGACAGGATGCCAGCACGTCGCCCAGCCAAACTGCCCGCCGCTTCCGCACGGCAGACGCGCTCATAGTAGACGTGGGCCGGGTGAACGTGCAGCAAGACCTCAGAGCGCCGCGCGCGGCCCGGGCGGGGGTGCCATGCCAAAAGGCCCCGCAGTTCCAGGCGCCGCACGGTTTGGCGGCCGATCGCTCAGAGCAGTCCCACAAGCGCCAGTTCCGCGATGGTAGCTGTCGGGGGGGCGTCCTGGCCTCCGGACGGCGCGGCGTGGGCCAAATCAAGATACCGATCCAGGAACACCGAGCCCTTCGGTCCGCTGTCCACGGCCGCCCCTCCATCTCCCTCGACGGTGTATCGCGTCCTGCGAAGCCCGAGCTCGGACGCGTGGGCGTCCCGGCGCCACACCCCACCCCTCGGTCCGACAACCCTCCTCCGCCCGCCTCGACAACCCCACTCTATGCCATGTACGGCCGGACGCGCGAGGCGGAGTCCCGGGTCGTCCCGGAAAAACTGAGACTCCTAGCCCCGCAGCGCCGAGACGAGAGCACCGAATCGTCCAAGGGGGCTCCGAAGGCGCGCGGTGGATGCGGCGCAACGCATCTCCGCTCGATCGTAGGCCCCCGATGCCAGCCAAAACAGGGAGAGATGCGGACCGCATCCTGCCGGTTTGGTAATTCAGCCCGCGCCGAGCGGCTGGGAGCGGATTGGCTTTCCTCCGCCTTGCTGGCAGGGATTCATCGGCCGCCTGCGAATACCTCTTGTGCTGCTTGAATGGGTGTTGTGATGCGCGTCGGCGCCTTGGAAAGGCGATGGAACGATAATGAACAGGTGGAGTATCATGCGGTCGGGACGCCTGGCCTGGTGGCCGGCAGGGGTAGGGCTGGCCCTCTTGATCCCGTTTGCCAGCACGGCAAACGCGGCAGGAGCGCCGCCGCAGACTCGGTCCCTCACGGTGCCCAGCTACGCCCGCGATGTCGGCCCGATCCGCCCCCTGGCGGGGCGCGCGCCGGTCCAGGGAACGCTGGTGCTGGCGCCGCGCAGCGCCGCCGCCCTGCAGGCGGCGGCGGTGGCCACCGTCACGCGGGGGAGCCCCTCCTACCACCGCTGGTGGACGCCATCCGCCATCTTGGAGGCGTTTGGCCCAAGTCCGGCGACCCTGCGCCGCCTGCTCGCCAAGTTGCGCCAACAGGGATTTCACGTCGCAGCGCACGGGTGGGTGGTGAACGCCTCCGCTCCCGCCGCCGTCTGGCATCGCGTCCTGGGTCTCAGGCTCGGCACGGTGGTCCGCCAGGGGCATACCTATCGGGTGCAGGCGACAGCCGGCGCGGAGCCGCCCTGGATGAGCGCGGTGGTGCTGGGCGTTGATGGGCTGACCACTCTGCCGCCCCCGGCCATCCCCGTGCACCCGGCCAGGCACCGGGTGGCCTCGGCGAAGGCCACCGGGATCCGCTCCGCCACTGGGCCGGAAAGCTTGACGGCCACCGCGCAAAGCGGCCCGTTTGCGGTGACCGCCGCCATCCCCGGCGGTGCCAGCAAGGCGACGGGGCAACCGCTGCACGTGATCCTGACCGCCACCATGAACGGCTCGCCCGCACCCAGTGCGGGACTGACGGCCAATGCCATCGCGGGCAGCACCAGCACGGGGCAAGCCGTATGGTCCCCCGGCCCGTTCGTGTACAACGGCACCATCGAGTTGCCCCTGTATGCAGACCAGCCCCTATCCGCCGGGCTGACCATCACGGTGTACTCGGCGGTCGACAGCGGCCAACCCGCGCCCGGCGCCATCGCCGCGACGGTGACCTTGCCCACGCTGACGTGGACCGGGCCCAGCACCGTGCAGGGGCTGGACGCGGCCCAGATCAACTCCGCCTATCATGCATCCCATCTCACCGCCGGGGCCCCAAGCGCACCCGCCCCGACGATCGGGCTTTATGGGGCGGAGCCGCCGTCGCAGAGCATGAAGGCCGCGCTCGCCAGCTTTTCCACTGCCAACGGGCTCACGCCGCCCTTGGTGTCCACGGTCAACGTGAACGTGGGGACACCGGGACCGGGCTCGGGTGGGGAAGAAAACATGGACCTGCAGGCGGTGGAAGCCACGGCCCCCGGCTCCAGGCTCATCGTATACAGCGATCCCCTGAACGACATCGCGAGTACGCTCAACACGGTGGCACAGCAGGATGCGGTGAGCGTATTCAGCATGTCCATTGCCTTTTCGGGCGCCCCGTATTGGTCGCCCCTGACCGCCAGCCTGGCGGCCGAAGGCATTACCGTGATTGCGTCGGCGGGCGACTGGGGGACCATCACGGGGTGTGGCCCCAACCCCAATGCGACGCCCACCATGAACCCACCGGGCGTGTGCGAGCCTGCGGACTTCGAAACCGTGACGGCCGTGGGGGGTACGGACGTGTCGGTGAACCAAACGGGCCAGGCTTACTACACGCAGGCGTGGGGCGGCGTGTACCTGTCGTACCTGCCGACGGTGCTCGAAGCCCACGTGCTGTCCCAATTCTCCGCCTCGGGAGGCGGCTACAGCCAAACCCAGCCTATCCCGTCCTGGCAGCAGGGCTTTGTTCCAAGCACAGTTGCTGGCAAAGGAGTGCCGGACGTTGCGCTCCTGGCCGATCCCAATGTGGCCGGCATTGGGATGTACGGCCGCAGCGGGCAGTCCGAGATTGGTGGCGGCACCAGCCTCGGCGCCCCCCTGCTGGCCGGCTGGGTAGGAGACCTGGTGGCTCAGACCAACGAGAGTCAGGGGAATATCGCTCCCACGCTCTACGCCTTGGCCAGCGCCGACCCCAGCGCGTTCACCCAGGCGGTGCGCGGAGACAACGGCGCGTATCAGATTACAAGTCAGGACAACACGCCCGGGACCTGGAACCCCATCACAGGGCTTGGCTCGCCCAACATTGATCTCTGGGCGTCTTTCGTCGAGAGCAAGGGCCAGCTCGCGGCCCCGGTCGTCAACGCGCCCTCGTCGACGTCCTGGGGGTCGCCCGTCACCCTCTCTGGCAGTTGGACCGGCAGCAGCGGGGCGACATTCCAGTACTGGTGGCAAGACCCGCGCGACGGCGTGTGGCACAACAGCGGGGCCTACGTGTCGGGCTCTTACAGCTTTACCCCGCCCGTGCCAGGAACCTTCCCAGTGCTGGCGTACGCCCAGGCGCCGGGGCGGTCCGTCACGCGCACCGCCACGGCGAGCGTGGCGGTCTCCACCAGCCAGCCCATGGTGTCGAACCTGGTCGTCAGCTACTCAGGGTCCCACGTGGAGCCCACCGGATCCACCGTGACCTTCACGGCATCCGCCACCGACAGCGGATCCAACCCGGTGTATCAGTTTTGGGTGCATGGCCCCAGTGCCATCTGGCAAATCGCGCAAAACTACAGCCCGATCAACACGTTCACGCTGTCCAATCTGGCCCCGGGATCGTACACCATCGCGGCCTACGCCCTGGACCAGCAGCAGGTTGCCGCAGACGCGTGGAATCAGGTGTATGGATACACCACGGTGGTCAACGTGGACAGCAGCGTCGCGCTGAGCGTCCCTTCCACCGGGACGGTGGACTCTGCCGTCCTCATCACAGCCATAGCGACGAACATCACCAGCCCGGTCTACCAGGTGTGGTGGCAGGCGCCGGATGGCTCGTGGACCCAGAGCGGTCCCTACAGCCACAGCAACACGTTCACGTTCACGCCGACGACGTCGGGTCTATACACGGTCGTGGCCTACGCGAAGGATCCGTATGCCCCCAGCACGGCCGTCTATGCGGTCGTGGCCACCCGGCAGGTGACGGTGGGTTCTTGATGACGCAAAACTCGCCCCATGTACCGGGAACGAAGCAGGGCAGACGTCCGGATGTTGCACCGCGTGATGGGCAATTACGCCGGCCGGCGCTACGGCCGGCGGTCCCGAGTCGGTCGAAAAGATTTTTCGCGTTGCCGGCGCGTTGCCGGCGATATAATCTTCACAAACGCGGCAGAGACCTTGACCTCGCTTCCCCAACTTGGTAACATGTCGGCGAAGCTCCTCGATAGCTCAATTGGTAGAGCACTCGGCTGTTAACCGAGTGGTTGCAGGTTCGAGTCCTGCTCGAGGAGCCATTCTTTTTGGGCCCATAGCTCAGCGGTTAGAGCTGCCGGCTCATAACCGGTTGGTCGGGGGTTCGAATCCTCCTGGGCCCACCACCTTCCTCACGGTGGCTGTATCTGGTTTCGTCACCACGCTGAACCATCACGTTGGTGTGAGCGCCATGGCCGCCAGTCCCCGATGGCAGTCGACCCCGGGTCGGGTTGCGGAAGCCGAGCGGGGCACGTCCGGTGCCATCCCTTTGCCCTTTTTGGGGCCAGGCGGTGCGTCAACCGCGTTGCATCTTGTGCGACCCAATGCGCGTCGCCGTGTTGCGCACTAAGAAAACGTTCCCGCTTGGGCGGGAACGTCACTTAGAAGCTTATGGTGGGCACGAGAGGTATCGAACCTCTGACCTCTTGAATGTGAGTCAAGCGCTCTACCACTGAGCTACGCGCCCGCCACTAGGCGCTTAGCGTAGCGGACTATGCGCGGCGCGTCAAGAGCCCTGCTACAAGTCGAACCACTTCCGGCACTTCCTTGCCATCCCGATCTGTCGCACCACAATTGGCAGGCGCCGTCGACTCAGCCCCGCGCGTCCCTCCCGAAACCCTGTGTCAGTGGCCACGGAATCCCCCCGGCCCCTCTCGTCTAGACCGGGGCCGGGGCCGCGGCCGCGACCGTGTGTCCAGGACGACGGCGCGGCTGGTACTCTTCCCTTGTAAAACGACAGCGTAACTGCTGTTCACCAGCCGGTCCAGAATGCCCTCGGCCAAGACGGGGTTCGGAAACAGCGGGTGCCGGTCCTGCGGCAGCCGGTTGGACACCAGGATCCAGGACTTGTGCTGGTCTCGTTGGCACACCAGATCGTCGAGGTCTCCGCTCTGCTGGGGCGTGAACTCCCGCAATCCAAAAATCGTCCACCATGAGCAGGTCCGGCGTGAAATGCGCCCGGAGCCGGCGTTCTTACGTGCCATCGGCGTGACCCCCGCTGAAATCGGCGAGGAGGGCCGGCGCCTTCCGGTAGGCGACCTAGTCGCCCTGCTGGCAGGCTGCGCAGCCGAGCGCCTGGGCGAGATGGCTCTTTCCCAGCCCCACCGCGCGCCCGCCAAGATGACAGGCACGTGGCGGCAGCAACGCCCCCGTGGCGAGCCGCGGAACTGGGCGGCGGGAATCTCCGGGTTGTACGTCCAGTCGACGCGCGTCAGGGTCGTCCCCGGCGCGAAGCGGGCGGCGGCGACGTGACGTTCCAAGGTGCGCTGCTCGCGCCGGTCCAGGGCATGAGGTCGTTCCCCACAGGTCCTTTCCCATCAGGTTCTCAGCCCCCTCCGCACCTGTTCCTGTTCCTTGGCGCCGACGACCCCGGAAGTGCCATCGCCCATAGCACCTTGCCTGCTGCGTGTGGCGGGCTCGATTCTCCCTGTTGGCCCACCAATTTCGGCCGCACCACGACTTGGCGGCAACCGACGCGCGCGCCGGCAGAGCGGCGGACGGCTTCTGGGGATAGGCCCGAGACGCCCTTGGCCGCCGCTGCCCAGCACTTCGCATTGCGTGCTGCGCATATTATCCCCCATGATGCAACTGTATGCGCTCGCAGCACAGCAACTTTGTGTTATAATGGACACATGATGCAACATAGCTCGGCCATGATGGAAATCCCCGCGATAACCATGAGCCCCGTGTGCGCGGTGCGGGTGGAATCGTCCCCGTTGGCGATGGCCGCCGGCCTGCTGTCGGCCGTGGATGCGGGCCTGGTTGCCGTAGAGGGGGCTGAGGCGCTTCGGGCCCTGCCGGGTTGGCTGGGCGCCCGCTCCCTGTTGCTGCACGGCACGGTGTTCCGCGATGAAGTGGCCGCCGCGCTGGCGGCCGGCGCTCGCCTGCCGATGACGGTGGAGGAAATCCGACCGTGGGTTGTGCGCAAGGGTTCTGCGTTCTTTGATCGGCTCCTGACCGGCGCCGCGCTGAGGGGTATTCAGCACTACGGCCAACACGGCACGGCCAACCCCCTGGTGGAGGCGGTCCGCGTGCGGTGGCCCCGCCCCCTGCCCACCGCCGATGCTCTGCTGGATCAACCTGACCTGGCGCGTGAAATCATCATGACCCAAACCATCGTGTGGGCGGCGGCCACCCCCGCCGCCCTGCCCCTCGTCCACGATGCTGCCCAGTTGGCCGCTGTGCTGGCCGACGCCTTGGAGTTGGCTCTGGGCCTCATGCCGCCGGCCACCGGGCTCCCGGTGCTTCCCGGCGCCCCCGGCCCCGCCTTGGGGCGACTGGAGCAGTTCACCGGGCGATCGGCCCCGCCGGATTTCTCTGCCCGCCTGTCTCAGGTCCGCCAGCTTATTCTCATCCCGGCCCGGGGATTGGGATCCCAGGTGCTGCCGTGGCAGCATGACGCCACTCTGGTTCTGTGGGCCGAGCCGTGCGCGGCCGCGCCCGAGCCAGCCGCCGCCCCGCGAGCGCCAGCGGCCGAGGTCACGTCGCCCGAGACGCGCTCTGCGCTCCTGCGGCTGCTGTCGGATCCTACCGCGTCGGCCGTGCTTGATCAGCTCGCCATAGAGGGCCCGCTGCCCGCCCATCGTCTGGCGGCCCGGTTGGACGTTCACCCGTCCACGATGTCCCGACAACTGAAGCGTCTGGCGGATGCCGGGCTGGTCAAGCCAGCCGCGGACGGCACCCGCGTCGTTTACCATGCCGCCTGGAGCGCGCTCGCTCCGGTGCAGGCATGGGTCGACCGCCTTGCGGCCCTCCAACGGGTCGAGTCAACTACCCCGCCCTAAAGGGCCGCG
>JAKARZ010000022.1 GCA_021828405.1 Bacillota bacterium | reverse complement strand
CGGCGGCCACGGGCAGGAACGCAACTCTCATGTCGTCGAAGGCCACTGTATTCGCCGAAATACCTCATCGGCCGGAATCGCCTGCATGTCGCCTCGCTCAAAAGCCTCCAGGCGGTCTTCTGCCTCAACACGCCATCCGGTGTCAATCTCCGTGCGGGACGGAAAATCAAAAGTGGCCAACAACTCCTCCACTAACTCAGCCCGCTCCATAGGGGACAAGGACATCGCCTGCGTGAGAATCTGCTGGCTCCGGTCGGTCATTGGCGCACCCCCAGACGGTCTCCTGTTCCGCACCCAATTCCCAACAGTCCGCCTGCCTTCATTATACCAGGGGCGAGACCGTCTACGGCGACGCGCCCCTGCCCGTCGCATAAACGAACGTTTGTGCAACACGCCGCCCCACTCGCTCGGCCTACCGCACGGCTTAGCTTTCACTGTCTCAAAACTCTGTCGCAGAATCAAACCGTCTCATCGAGCCGTCCCCCATGAGTTTTGCGACGCGCCAGGAGGTGCCGCCCATGCTGATCGGCTACGCCCGGGTCTCGACGGCCGAGCAGACGCTCAGTCTTCAACAGGATGCGCTGCACCAGGCCGGGTGCGACCGGCTCTTTACGGATGTGCTCTCCGGGAGCACCACCGAACGCCCAGGTTTGACCGAAGCCCTCGATCATCTACGGGCGGGCGATGTCTTGGTGGTGTGGAAGCTGGACCGCCTGGGCCGCTCCCTCTCGCATCTGATGCATGTGATCGAGGACCTGCACCATCGCGGCGTCGGCTTTCGTAGTTTGAGCGAGCAGATGGACACCACCACGGCCGGCGGCCAATTGATCTTCCATATCTTCGGGGCGTTGGCCGAATTCGAGCGGGCGTTGATTCGGGAGCGCACTCAAGCGGGCTTAGCCGCCGCCCGGGCTCGGGGTCGCATTGGAGGACGCCCTCCCAAATTAACGCTGGACCAAGTTGCGATGGCGCGCCAGTTGCTGACCACCCGACCCGTCGCCGATGTGGCCGACGCCCTGCACGTTTCCCGTGCCACCGTGTACCGGGTGATTCTGGGGTTAAACACGGATGTCAAGAAAGCCCCTCGCTGATGTTGGCCTGGCACCGTGGACGCTGGATGCCCCGGCCCTCCGCTGCGCGTCAGGTCCGGGGCTCATGGCTTGGTGTGGTTGACACGGCCACCGGTCGCAAACACCACACATGTCACGTTTGCGTCGAGTGGTTTTGGCTGAACACTTCGGGGACCCCGCCCGGCCCACGGGGTCGTTGTCCGACGGTTCTGCGCCGCATGTAGTTCCCTTCTGAGGAGGCATTGTTGTGAACTCCTGGCTCGATACCTTGCCGGCGAATTTCCGACGGGAGACCCTGGGGGGCGACGGGGACGGCATTGTGCTCCTTCACGCCCCCGTCGAGTGGTCCGATGGCGACGGCATGACGCTGATATGGGATCCCGCAGCGGACATGCTCCACGACGGCGGCGAGACGGCGTTTCGGCTCTGGGCGTTGGGAGATGCCGCCGACGATGCGTGTGCGGCGTATGCGTTGCCGCCGGTTCAGCATACCGCCTGGGGACTGTCGGTTCCGCATCCCACGTCTGTGGAATCGGTGGCAGCACTTGTTTTCGCGATGCAGGCGGCTGACCGCTGGCCGACTGAACAGCAGGGCGCCTAGCGCGATATCCCAGCATGGGTTTGGCATTTCTTCCGTCGTCACCTAACATTGTTGCTAACTGCACATGTTTGCCGAAGGGACTGATTGCCGTGTTGCCACTCGCCTTGGCCATTGCCCCCGCCTCTACCTACGCCCCGCCGGATCCTCCGGCCAACATTGCTCCCGACCCTAACTTTTATGCGGCCTGCGATGTCCATGGGACGGCGTCGTTTGCCTGCACGCAGGCGACGGTCGCCGCCCTGGATCACGCTCGCGCCGCTGAAGGGTTGGGCCCCCTGATGTTGCCCACGGACTGGACGACCCTGACCGGGGCGGAGCAGATTTTTGTACTCACGGATCTCGAACGCGTCGTGCGGGGCGAGCAACCGATCCCCGGGATGACGGTCGCCTTAAATGCGGTCGCGCTGATTGGCGCCCAAAAGCGGATCGATCCGGTGGGGAGCACCGGGGCGTGGAACTCCATTTGGGCGGGGGATGTGTCGCCCCTGGGTAGCGACTATCTTTGGATGTATCAAGATGGTTGGGCGGGTCCCGGGGCCGCGAATACGCCGAACCTCGATTGCACATCTGCCACGGCTGCGGGATGCTGGGGCCACCGCAACAACATCTTGACCGAGTGGCATCGGGTGTTCATGACGTCCGGGTCCTCCCTCAATCAGTTGGCGTTGGGAGCCGCGCAGGTGGTGGAGCCCGGTGGGGTGTCGGATGCCGCGATCGCCAATGCCTTTAGTGCGCCGTCAGTATCCTATAGCTATACGTGGACGCAGGCCCAGCAGGCGGGCGCGGGAACGGCGGGCGGCTGGAACCCGGTCGCCGAGGCGTCGCCCGTGTTGCCGCCCGCCGTGTCGGTTGCTCCATCGAATGTCCAGGTGGGGCAGGCGGTGACGCTCACCGTGCCCGCGGCGTCCGGGACCACCTATCAGGTGTGGGGCCAATCGCCGCGCACGGGACTCTGGCGCGTGCTGGTGCCGTTCCAGTCGGGACCGACGCTGACGTTTACGCCCACCTCCCCGGGCGATTGGACACTCGCGGTGTTTGCCCACCGAGGCGGGACCGGGCTCCCCACGGTGCTGACGGTCTCGGTGGCCCCGCATCCGGTGGTCACGGCCCTCACCCTGTCGGGCGTTCCCGCCGGCGTGGTTGCGGCGGGCACGACCGTCACCCTGGCGGCGTCGGCCACCAGCACCGCAGGCGGTACACCGCTCTATCAGTTCTGGGTCCGCGGGACGCAGGCCCAGTGGCACTTGGCCCAAGGCTACAGTCCGACGAACACCTTGATCCTATCCAACTTGTCCGCGGGTAGTTACGCCGTCGCGGTGTATGCGCTGGACCCCGAGCAGGTGGCGGCGGGCCACTGGGATCATGCGGCAGCGCAGACGGCCATTCTCAACGTGGGCAGTGCCGTGACGCTCACCGCGCCGTCCAGCGGCACGGTTCAGCAGGCGTTTACCGTCACGGCCCAGGCGACCGGGCTCACGGATCCGGTCTATCAGCTCTGGTGGCAATTGCCGACCGGGGCTTGGGAATCCAGCGGTGCCTACAGCCCCGTGCACACATGGACCGTGTTGCCGACCGAGGCCGGCACCTACCATGTGGTGGTGTACGCCAAAGACCCGTTGGCGCCCAACACCGCGGCCGAGGCCGTCTCGGCTGAGACCACGATCACGGTGCCGCCGCACATTCTTCCGGCGTAAGCGGCTTAATCGCACAGGGCGGCGGGAATCGCCGCCCTGTTTTTCGCACAAGGAGGCGATCCATCATGTCCCCGTTGCTTGGTGCGGAGCGCTGGCGTCACTGGTCTGTGTGGAGGATGCGCCGGAAGTTGCTGGCCCTGTTGCGCCGCTCGCCTGAGTCGTTCCGCCAGTCCTTTCCGACACCGACCGTGAGGGAGAATCTCTTGGCAGAGCTCGACGCGGCCTACTTCTGGGTGTGGGGCCATTTGCACGAAGCCAATCAGCGCGCGCTCCTATTCGAAATCATTGAAGTGTCGGGGCACGGCCTATCCGTGCTGTCGGACTACTACTTGAAGGATCTGCTGCCTCGTCTCCAACACGCGGAACGGGCCCGCACCGAACGCACCCTCCCTTTTTCGAGTGACTCTGGGCGCTTTCGCGACTAGCTTCCGTCTGCGACGGGACCGCCCCCGACCCCTACGCAAGGCCCGTTCCCACCACCCATGGGCGGCAGTTGGCCTTGTGTTGCCATCCCCCCCAATCAGGAGGTGTTCTGAATGACGCGGTCTCTGCCGCCCGTCCTGTTAATCGGCGCGGCCGGATCCGGCAAGGATACCGTGGCCCAGTATCTGGCCGATCAGCATGGGTATCACGTCGTGCATGTAGCTGACGCCTTGCACCGGTTGGTGGAGGACCCGGTCTGGGATCCCGTCTGGCAGGTGCGCTATCCCCAGGGGCGGCCCGCCAAACTGCGGCGGGAACTCCAAGATGTCGGCGACCTGCTCCGATCCTGGGACCCCCAGATGCTCATCAAACTCACGGTCCATTCGGTCAATCGGAGTGTTCGCGAACACCCTGGCCGTCCCTGGGTCATCGCGGACGTTCGCCTGCTGCAGGAGTATGAAGTCTTCCACGCCAAGTATCCCCACGCCCGGGTGATCGGTCTGTCCGCCCCACCCCACTTGCGGATGGGACGGATCCTGGCGCGCGACGGCACGCTCCCCCCGGGCGACTGGGCCGAACACCCCACCGAGCGCCAGGTCTCGCAACTGCTGGCCATGG
Source organism: Bacillota bacterium (assembly GCA_021828405.1). The sequence goes on along the minus strand of JAKARZ010000022.1, from coordinate 29,341 downwards.
GGGTTTGTGACCGAGCGATCATGAACGAGGGGCCGGTAACCGACCTGCACTTCGCCGTCGACACAGCGCTTACGCTACCCACGCCGACCCGAGCGCTCCGACTGTGAGCGTCGTGGTCGCGCAACGTCTCTATCTCCCGATGGAAACGGAACGACGCATCACGGGGTGGATTGACGCGTACAAGCACCGCGAGAAGCCCACGGATCGGTCGCCTACGCGCCTCATCCTGTTCGGGCCGGCCGACTGTGGCCAACGGGGGGTGATTCAGCGTATTGCCACGGCGACCGGCTTGCCGATGCGGCCGATTTCGTTAGCGGCCTGGCGCACGCAAGCGCCCGGCCGCCGCCTGCAGGCGGTCAGTACATGGGCGCCGGACACCCCGAGTGTGATCATGCTACGGCCCGACCCGTGGTTGATTCAGCCCAATGATCTGCTCCAAACAGATCCTTGGTGGACCGTCTTTCTCGAATGGGTCGACTCCGTGCCCGCCCACTCTTGGGTGATCCTGCGCACGCCGGACCGCCCGCATGCCATTGCTCTGCGCCGCCGCTTCGACGACATCTTAGGGATTCCCGGCCCGAATGGTGATAGTCTCATCGACTGGGCTATCACTACGCTGGATCCTTCCAGCACCCCTGCGCGGGTCAATGCCTTCGCTCAACTGATGGCCGGCTTCAGTTGGGGAGATGTCGCGTGGGCGGGCCACATGGCCCACCGGGCATGGGAGGCGGAGCATCGTCACGGTTCCCCGCTGGACTATCTGGGACCAGCGATCAATGCGCGTCAGCAATTGTTGCGGGACACTTGAGCGCCGTGGTGCAACGTGTACAAAAACACGGTACTCGTCGCCGCGACTGTCGTGCAAGGAGCCTAGCCCGGGCGCTGGCGCACCCGGGCTCTCGGGTACAAGTCGAATTTCCTCAAGTGACTCCCATCGCGAAAGGAGACTCCCTCCGTGGATGTTTTAGTTTTTCGTGCCCAGTCGGCGCCGCGCCTCGAACACATTCCCAACGACATCCATAGCATGCAGGACATTGTCGGTGGCTACATTGAGGCGGTCCATTTAAACGACGACCTCGTTCTGGTCTGCAACGAAGAGGGCCGCCTGCACAATCTGCCCCCTACCGCCCGCTGTGCCGCTGGCGAGATTGTCGGGCCGTGCTTCGTGGCCAAAGTTCACCACTAAGATTTTGTCGGGCTCACGACGCTGCGAGCCTCTGCCGGTGTCCTTCGTGTGGTTTCATGGCCACCGTCAGCGTCTTCACGATCTAGCTATCTCCTGCCCGCACCATCCTCGTTAGACGGTGTGTCATGCGCATCTGCCCCGCCCACCATGGGCGCTACTTCCCGACCGGTCCCAGCCGCCTCACCCCCCATCCCTCCCTGGATCGCTGGTGGGTCGGGGTGATCGGCGATGACGGTACGCTGTATGTCGCCGCCGCCCAAATTGGCTCCGGCGTTGAACTGGGACGGCCGGGCCGGGGTCCCGTGCGGGAGGCGGACCTTCCCGCCGCCCTCACCGCCCGGCAGACTCACGCGCGCCTTCCCTTCTACGACGACCCGCCGTGCCCGATCGGCGCGGTCGATGGGGTGCCGGTGCCCCACGCGGCCAGTCTGTGGTTCACCGCACGGGATTGGTGCCCTCCGCTCCATTAGCCTCACGCCACGGACGATACCGGAGTGCCCGTGACCGCGGCGAACGTCGCTCCATTGGCCGAGACGTACGGGTGCGCCGTCACGCCGCTCGATCTGCCGGCCCGCACCCGGCTCGATGCCCTGATCAACGCCACCGTGCCCACGCATCCCCGGTGGCATGCCAGTCCTGCCAAGGATCCCGCGTTCCCCTCGCGTTCGCGTGGTTTGACCCGGGGGTGCTCGCCGGTGCTGCCCCCTCGGTCCTCACCCGCGGATCCGACACCGCCCCCTGGACGGGCGGCTCCGCCCAGAATGCCGTCGACCGTGCGCTCGCCGCCCTCGCCGAACGCCAGATTCCCGCCGTGGCCGTGGGCTGTCCCGCCGAAGCCCGTTTCGTGGGCCTGCCGGGGGCGGGGGTGAAGGTTCCCACCCCGGTGCCGTAGCGACCCGCGTCCGTCGGTCACGCCGAACGGCTATAATGGTACAGGCGGCCCCCTTCCCTCCGCATCACTGATCCTGAGCGAGCGCCACAGAGCCCTCGGCTCAAGTCGTGGGCTTGCGGGGACCTTCTCCCCGGGGCTTCGGTTTGCACCGGTCCCTATGAATGGACACGAGTTTCACACACGGAGGCGCCGAAGCGATGGTGGGACTGCTCCAGATCCTTTTCAATCGCGTCCGTGCCCGGCCGGCGTGGCACTATACGGTGCTGGCCCTCGTGGGCGTGGTGGCGGGGGCCACGGCCTTCAGCCTGGACCAGCATGTGCGCTGGTTCGTGGGGCTGTATTGGGCGGTCGTCACCGCCACGACCGTCGGCTACGGCGATGTGGTGCCCCACTCCGTGGGGGGGCGGATCATCGCCATGGCCACCATGCTGACGGTGATTCCGCTGTTGGCCGCCGCCTTTGCCGAGTGGTCCAGCGCGCTCGCCAGTTTGCACCTGAGGAGGTTGTTGGGGATGCATCACACCCGCGCCGAGGACCACTGGGTGGTCCTCGGCTTCAGTTCCCTCATTCCGCACCTGATGCCCGACCTGCTGGCGCGCCATCCGCATGTTGTCCTAGTCGCGGAGAACGTGGATCGTGGGCACTTGCCTGACCACGCGGGCATGGACGTCATCGTCGGGGACCCGGCCAATCCGCACGTGCTGGCCAAGGCGCATCTGGAGCGAGCCCGACAAATCCTCATTGTCGGGGCCAGCGACGGCGACGTGCTCATGGCGGCCATTGAAGCCCATCGGGCCGCTCCCTCCGGCGCCATCCTGGCGGTGGCCGAACGGTCGAACGCGGTGCAAGCGCTCCGCGATCTGGGCATCGACGCGGTGGATACCCAGTCGTGGCTGAGTACGCTCATCATCGATCGTCTCGAAGCGGATACGGTCCCCGCCGACGGCTCCCCTCCCCCGCGTTGACGGTTCGCGCCGTGCCGGATGGGCGACCGGTCTGCGCCCCCGCGCCTTCGCATGGTTTGGAGCCTGCGCTCCCTGAACACGCTGAACCCCGAGTAACGGGTCTTCGGGCGCGGCGACCGAGCTGATGCACCGCATCCTGGGGCATCCTCCTGATGTTATTTGGCCTGATATCCCCGGGCGCTGGAGTCCGTTGTGCCGCCGAGCGACCGGGCGATGGCCACCCTGCATCGGCTCGCGCATCGCGTCGGGCCGCACGTGGCGCTGTGGCGGTGCGATCCCTTCCTCCTCACCTCCCTCACCGACGCAGCGTGGCTCCACGCCACCTTCCAGCGCTTGTGCGTTGCAACGCAAGGAGCGACGACGGAAGTGGTTGTGTCCACCATGCCGTGGTACCGCAAGACAGGGCGACATGTTCGCGCGGCGGCCATGACCTACGGCTTTTCGGTGGAGGACCCCCGTTTGCCTGTCCAGCAGGCGTTGCGCGCAGACTTGGCCGCTATAGCTCACGACTACGGCCTCGCCTTTTCCGTATGGGCCCAACCCGACCTCGTCCCCGCCTTGGGCCAACCCGCCCGATGCGTGAGCGTGTATTGCTACGCGGTTCAGGATCCGGATCGGGCGCGCGACGCCCGTCGCCCCTATGATCCCCACGGTCCCTTCCTGACGCCTCCGCCCCGATGCCTACCGCCTTGTGGCCACTCCCCCTTCGCCCCCTCAACCCACACAATCGCGGTTCTGCGCGACACGGGCGAGTTTATCCAGGGTTCCATGGCCGACCGACACCGCGCTAGCAGGACGGCGCTGGTGCGGCGGACACCAACCCGGGCGGTCCGCTTGTCGGCGCGGTCCTCTCCAACTTCGTCATGGCCCCTAAAGCCGCGGGCTTTGCCGCGTCGGATCTTAAGCGGTTCCCCGCCGTCGCCAACAATGCCAGGAAGCTCTTGTATCTTAACGCTGTCAACAGCACCAATTCCAGGAGGGCGAACACCATCCCCGACGAGACGGCGGACGGTCTCCTGGCCCGCCTCGCCGCGAAGCGGGACCCACGTCGGCAGGCGTCTGCCCTCCCCCAAGCCAGTCTCGATTCGCTGTTCAGTGACTACGGCCTGCGGCACGCCCATGCCACCACTGCGTTGGAAAGGAACACCCGGACGCTGCACGAAGCCCAAGAGGGTCTCGAATTGGGGACGACCATTCCGGGACAGTCCCTGCAGGAGCACCTGGAAGTGGTCAATGCCCACGCCGCGTGGCTCTGTTTGCGTCAGTCCACCGCCCAGGGGGTGCCCCTCACCGCAGGCACGGTCCTAGAGCTTCACCGGCGACTCATGCAAGGGTCCTTGGGAATGACGCCGGGTTTTATCGCCGGATCCCCGTCGACATTCGAGGGTCCCGCCGGGTTCCCCCCAACCCGTCAAGGGTTCCGGATCTCATGGCCGCATCGGGGACCTCGTACACGCACGACCCTGGAGATCAGGACCCGGTGGCCTTTGCGGCCCACGCCCACATTGACCTCGCGGGGATCCGTCCCTTCCCCGATGGGAACGGTCGGACGTGCCGCCTGGTGGTCAACGCTCTCCTTCTCAAAAGTGATTATCACCTGCGTTGTACGCCCTAACCGCTCGCCGAGCCTACCCGAGCGCGTTGGAGGCGGCCCATGTCCACCGCGATCCCGTCCCCTTCATCACCGCCACGGCGACGGCGACCGAGATCATGTTGGACCGTTGGCTTCACCTGGTCACCCAACACGCCGCAGTGCCGGCCACCTGGCCGAAGACATCCGGCCCCCAGACCCGCCTCTAACCGTTCCGCCGGTGGCCGTCTCGGTGTCCGGATCTGGCGTGACGCCCGCCGCCCCCATGATCCACGGCCCCTTCCTGATGCGCCCGCCCGGTGCATGACACCATGGCGATGCTGAGCGCAACGGGGGCGCCATCCCGCCGGTGATCACCGGCACCACCCCCTCGGCATCAGCGCGGGACTCATGACCGCGGCGCACAGGACCGCTCGCCTCGGTGTCTTCAGTCCCGCGCTCGACTGCGCTACCCTAGACGTCATAAGGGGGCGATCCGTGATGATGTCCCGCGCCCCGGGGATGGCGTTGCGCCGGGAGTGGGTCTGGCGGTGGGCCCTGACGCAGGCCGCGCCCGTGTTTAGCGTGGCGGACGCGGCGCATGCGTTGGATCGGTCCCCCCAGGTGATTCGCGTCGCGTTGGGCGGCCTGGTCCGCGCCGGCGCGCTGCGACCGGACGGGTCGGTGTTTCACGTGGTCAACCGCCACGTAGGCCGTATTGCGTGGGCCACCTTTCACCGACCGGCGTGGATCGGGACTCTTGCCTTGCGTCTGTCTCCCGCGGAAATCGAAGGGCTCATGGTGCCCACGGCCACGTTCACCGGGGCCTCGGCGGTCCGACTGCGGCTCGGTCACACGCCAGCCGATGCCAGTGAGGTGTGGGTGTATGCGACCCCGGATACGTGGGCCGCGATCGAGCAGCGCTTCGCAGGATATCGCTGGCCCGTGACCCGGCGGCATCTCATCAATTTACGGGGACTGGCGCCGGACCCCTGGCTTCCGCTCGACCCGCTGCCGTGGGCGCAGGTGTGGGTGGATCTCTGGCAATCCCCGGCATGGTGGACCGTACCCTACATGCAGACCGTGGAAAGGCAGTGCGCCCGATGAGCCAGGAGTTTTACCACCCCGAGGTCACGGAGCGGAGCTGGAAGTTGCTCCAGCGGTTGCGGGGAGAGTTTCCCTTCACCCTCATTGGAGGCTGGGCGAGCTGGTGCTATACGCAGGGGCCGAAATCGCGAGACATCGATGTGATTGTCGACTATCCCACACTGGGCACGCTGCGGGCGCAGTATGGGTTAGTTAAGAATGACCGTCTGCGCAAGTACGAGGTGCCCTTCGATGGCTTTGATTTGGACATCTATGTGGAGCACTATTCCACGACGCTGGCGGTGCCGCCGGAGCGGTTGCTGACGCTCACGACGTCGGTCCAGGGCTTTACGGTGCCGCCCGTCGAGGCGCTGGTGGCTCTCAAGCTTGGCGCGTGGATCGACCGGCGGACGTCAATTCATGGGGAAAAAGATTTGGCCGACATTCGCGGATTGCTGCCGCTAGTGGATCGGAACCGTTGGGCCGCTCTGCCGCAGGACTATGGTTTGTCACCGACCCAAGTGGCCCGGTTGCGCCAAGCCTGGACGGCTTTGGCCCCGCTCATGCCGCGTCGTGTGCGCGAACAGGTCGGGTTGCCGGATCCGCGGCGATCTCGCTCCCCGGGTGGACCCCGCTTGTAAGTCACTGCCTCCGCCACTGGGGACGATAGCCATTCTCGATGGTCCTGCAGGCCATCACCAGGAACGAAAAGGTGGTCCTGACCGCCGGCGTTAGCGGTGGAAAGGTTCAGGTGGCATCGGCACACCGAATGGGAAGGTCCCACGGAAGCGTAACCTCCCCGGATACGCCGGTACTCCCTGCGTAGCCGCCTCCTCCCGGCGGACGGCTCTCTTCAACACGTGTTCCTGGCGATGACACCAGGCCCGACAGCGGGGTCCCCTTGATTGTCCCCCATTCGCTGACCGCAGCGGGGCGCGGGAGGCGTCAAACGGCCGCATAGGCTTGCCCGCGGTGAGCCGATGTGGTGCGCTGAGCTCCTGAAGGAGCCATCAAGAAGAGACACAGGCTGCACTTTCGCCCAAAACACCCGGCCTCCGCGCGGACTGGACCGCAGTCTACGGACACCCGGTCCTGGTGGCGGAAACGTTCGTCGACCCCAGCCGGTACGCCGGGACCAGCCATCGGGCGGCGGGGTGCACGGACGTGGGGCGGACGTGCGGCTTCGCGGGCCAGCATCGACACTATGTCCGCCACGACCAGCCCCAACAGATCTGGGTCCGCCCCCTGAGCCCGGACGGGGCCGCGCCGCTCCGGGCCCTATTCCTCACGCCCGCCTTGATGGGAGGCACCCCGACGATGCTCGACCTGACCACCTTGAATTGGACTGGCGCCGCCGGTTCGGGTGTCCGCGTTGGGGCAACACCTATCAGGTGCCGAGCGAACCCACGCTGCGCCGCGTCTTGCAGCAGGTCGATCCCGACGCTGTCGATGCCACGGTCAGCGCCTGGTTGGACACCGATCCCCGCGGCCCGGGCGAGGCCCGCGCGATCGACGGGCAAAGCCTGCGGGGCTCGGTGCATGGGGCGCGGACGCGCCCCGTGCAGTCCCCGCGCACCGGCCAGGGGCTGCGCCAGGTCGCGGGGGAGGTCAAAACCCATGAGATCCCCCGACTGCGCGACTTGTTGGCGCCGCTGGACATTACCGGGCACATCGTCCCCACCGACGCGCTCCATACGCCAACCGCAACCGCCACGTTCCTCGTCCAGGAGAAACACGCGCATGATGTAAGGGAGGTGACAGGGAACCAACCGAGCATCCAGGCGGCGTGCGCGGCGCTCGAGCTCGCCGACTTTTCCCCCTCCGGCCCAAACGGTCGATCGGGGCCACGGCCGGATCGAACGGCGGACGGTGCGCACGACGACGGTACTCAATGACGATCTCGCCTGGCCGCATATGGGCCCCGTGTTTCGGATTGACCGCCAGGTGACCGCGCTGGACAGCTCCCACCCCCGCACGGAAGTGGTGTTTGGCCTCACCGATCTCCCGCCCGAGCAGGCCACGGCCGCGCAAATCGGGGCGTGAGTCCGGGGTCACGGGCGCATCGAAATTCTGCACGCGGAACGCGATGGGATCTACGACGCAGACCGGTCGCAAATGCGGACGGGGCACGGCCCGCGGACGGGGCACGGCCCGCGGACGCAATACGGCGCTGAGTTTCCTCCATCGGTTGGCGTCCCCAATCTCCAACGGGCGGTGAACTATCTCAATCGCCGACCGGACCACGTGGCGACCGCGTTCCTCGACGCCTAACCCGTCGGCCCCAACCATACCGGTCGCCCGACGGCCGACCGGCGGCCTCACGTCCGTCCCACGCGGCGGGGCCCGCCCTCGGCGGCTTCTCCTCACTGCGTCCACCGCTTTACGTCCTCACGGCCACCCCCAAATCGACTACCACTTTGACGTTACCGTGCATAGAGCCCGGAGGCCGTTGACGGCACGCGGTCGTCCCGCTATAGTGCCGACTATGAATAATGTCGCTACGCTGGCAGCGCGGATCATCGATGGATCAATCGAGGTCATCGACCTCACGTCCCCGTTGCACTCGGCGACTCCCATCCTGCAGTTGCCGCCCGAATGGGGTCAGACGCGGCCGTTCCAGCTCGAAGAAATCAGTCGGTATGACGACCGCGGCCCCGCCTGGTACTGGAACAACTTCAGCACCGGCGAGCACACCGGCACGCACCTGGACGCGCCGAACCACTGGGTGACCGGCAAAGACCGCGTGGATGTGTCCCAGATCCCGCCGCGCCGCCTGATCGGCCCCGCCGTCGTCATCGACCGGGTCGCCGAGGCCACGGCGAACCCTGACTACCTGCTCGACGTCAAGGACCTGGAAGACTGGCAACAACACCACGGGCTCCTGCCGAAGGACGGCTGGCTCTTGTTCCGCACCGGCTGGTCCGCGCGGGGAGAAGACCCCACACGATACGCCAACGCCGACGACCAGGGTTCACACACGCCGGGCATGACACCCGAAGCCGCCACGTACCTGGCCGCGACCGATCTCTTGGGCGTCGGAGTGGAGACCGTGGGCACGGACGCGGGCCAGGCGTTCGGATTCACACCCGCTTTTCCGTGCCACGCGGCGGTGCTCGGCGCGGGCAAGTGCGGCCTCACCCAGCTCCGCAACCTCGATCGGCTGCCCGTCACCGGGGCGGTGGTCATCGCCGCGCCGCTGCCGATCGTCACAGGTTCTGGATCGCCGGCGCGGGTGCTGGCGCTGGTCGAAAAATGACCACCGTCGCCAGCGCGGTCGGTACCGCGCTGGCGCACGCGGGTGTCCGCACCGTGTTCGGCCTCGTAGGAAGTGGCAATTTCCACCTCACCAATGCGCTTACCGAAGGCGGCGCGAAATTTATCGCGGCCCGGCATGAGGGCGGCGCAGCCGTGATGGCTGACGCCTACGCCCGGGTGAGCGGGAAGCTCGGGGTGCTCTCGGTGCACCAAGGGCCGGGATTGACTAACGCGCTCACCGGGATCACCGAGGCGGCAAAGAGCCGCACCCCCTTGTTGGTGCTCGCACCCACGGTGACCAACCCACGGTCCAACTTCTACCTCGACGAAACTGCCCTGGCACAGGCCGTGGGCGCAAGCGTAGTTCGCGTCCGTTCCGCGGCCACGGCCGCCACCGACCTCGCCCGCGCCTACCACACCGCCTGCGGCGATCGCCGGACGGTGATCCTAACCCTGCCGCTCGAGGTGCAGGCCGAGCCGGCTGCACCGTTCACGCTGCCCGCCGCTCCGAACGTGCCCCTCTCCGAGCCCTTGCCGGACGCGATCGCGGAGTTGACCGATGCCCTGCTGGCCGCACGCCGGCCGGTCTTCCTCGCGGGCCGAGGGGCCCGCTCAGCGAGAGACGAGCTGGTGCAGTTGTCCGAGCGGGTTGGAGCGCTCCTCGCGACCTCCGCCGTCGCGCGCGGGCTGTTTCGGGGTGTGGCGTTCAATCTCGACGTGAGCGGCGGTTTCGCCACCCCGGCCGCGGCCGACCTCATCCGTGGGGCGGATCTGCTGGTCGGCTGGGGAGGCGCACTTAACGGATGGACGCTTCGCCGCGGCGCTCTGGTCGGCGACGGGACCACCATCGCCCAAGTCGACAGCGACCCAGACGCGCTCGGCGCGCACTACCGCGTCAACCTGGGAATCGTGGGTGACACAGCGGCAGCAGCCAGGGCGGTCCAGCGGGAACTGGACCGCCGCGGCGCCAGACCGGTCCGAGGCTACCGCTCCGATGCGGTCGCCGAGCGCCTCGCTCGGGCCGGCCGCTGGCAGGACGTTCCCTATGACGAACACTCGGAAGATGGCAGGATCGACCCCCGCACCCTGTCCATTGCCCTCGACCGCCTGCTGCCGGACGCACGAACGGTCGCGGTCGATTCGGGTAACTTCATGGGATATCCGACCATGTTTTTGGAGGTACCCGACGCCAATGGCTTCGTCTTCACCCAGGCATTTCAGGCTGTGGGCCTAGGGCTGGCAACAGCCATAGGTGCCGCGGTCGCCCGCCCGGATCGGCTCACGGTGGCTGCACTCGGCGACGGCGGCACCCTGATGGGCATCGCGGACCTCGAGACCGCGGTCCGCCTCGGACTTGGGCTGCTGGTGGTGGTTTACGACGACGAAGCTTACGGCGCGGAGGTCCACCACTTCGGCCCCGGGGGCCATCCCCTCGAGCACGTCACGTTCCCGCCCGCAAACATCGCCGAAATCGCTCGCGGCTTTGGCTGCGCCGGAGTCACCGTCCGCGCCCCGGCCGACCTGTCACCCGTTGCCGCTTGGCTGGCTGGCCCGCAGGACCGCCCGATGGTCGTCGACGCCAAAGTGACCCGCGGCGAACCGTCGTGGTGGCTGGCCGAAGCCTTCCGCGGCCACTAAGTTCGCGGTCCCTTCCCCTGCTGGTCGGCAACGTTCGACGCGAAGCGGAAGCAGCCAAGTCGGCGAGAGGGTGCCCTTCAGCGTGACTGCGGCACAGGGCGTGCGGCCCGTTTCTCTCCGGCGGACAAAGGGTGGGCGCAGGCGGAACCCGGCAGGGGCTCGCGCGCACCCAGCCCTCGGCGAGAACACCACCGGTGCCAAGTGGGCCGCTGCCCGCCCTTATCCCAACCCCCCATCCATCAACGTCCCCGGGGACCCGGCTCTGGCGAATCTTCAGCCCCCCAAGCGCGCCGCGGCGATGGTGGCCGCTCCTCCCGGGCTCAGCTTCGGCGCCCACCGCCGATTCGCCACCAAAGGTGGCCGGAGGTGCTTGCGGCGCGACGCGGCGGAGAAGTCACGGACTGCTCTCCCCAGGGTGACCGCAACCAGGCGGCGTCCACGTCCCGCGGTCCAGGAAATACACCCCGACGGCCGGCGGCATGGGCGACCCCCGTGACGAGTGGCCTCGGGCGTTGTGGTGTCGGCCCGCCAAAGCCGGACAAACTCCCCGCGCCGTGCAGTCTGCCAAAGGTCGCGGCCACCGGTGCCACCCCGACCTTATCGGTGAGACGGCCCCACAGCGGCGTCAACCTGGTGGTCCAACCATACCACGTTGACGTAGCGCGGCCCGGCGAGATTGAACAGGCCGCGGGCAGCGCCCAGCAACACCAGTCCGCGCAGGTATGCGGGGCTAAGGCCCGTGGCCTCGGCCACGCGCGGGACCTGAAACAGGGCCGCACCCAGCGAGATGTTGGGGTCGGCCGCCCTCCCCACCGGCGCCACCAAGGAGGTGGGCACCGCTCCCGGACTCGGCATAGCCTGCCGGAGCTGCCGCGCGCGGCGGCGCGCCACCTGGGCCACCGCGCCCGGCGCAACACTCGCGGTCGTCGGGCGCTCCCAGAAGCGCCCGGACGGCGTAGCCGGCGCTGGCCCCAGGTCCACAGGTGGCGAGATTCGACTGACGGCCGCTGACGTCGCCAGCGACAAGCCCGACATCACGGCCACGGCCAGCAACAGCGCCATCACGCCGGTGACCACGCTGCGGACGGCGCTCACCCGAACACCCGCGCGATCCAGCCCAGGCCGGCCCCAATCGCGACGATGCCGACCAGGGCCGACACCAGGCCCGCCCCACCCCATACCACGAGCTGCCGCACCCACGGGGCCGTTGGGCGGCGGGTGCCGCGAACCGCGACCGGCAGGAGTCCGAGGATGGACAGCAAATTAAAGATCAGGGCGGCCAGCACCGTGCGGCCCGGGTTCCCCAGCCCCAAGGCGGCGAATCCGGGCAGCAGCCCGACACCGAGGCTCGCCAAGACGCCGGGCACCACCACGAAATACTTGGCCAAGTCCGTCGCCACCGAGAACGTGATGAGCGCCCCCCGCGTGACGGCCAATTCGCGCCCGATGCGCACGACGGCCGCAAGCTTGCCCGCCTCGGAGTCCAGATCCACCAGATTCGCGCTCTCCTGTGCGCTCGGCGCGCCGGCGGCGAGCGCCAGGCCCACATCCGCCTGAGCTAGGGCCGGCGCGTCGTTCACTCCGTCCCCCGTCATGGCCACCACCCGCCCTTGGGCCTGCAGCTCGCGAATCAGGGCGCGCTTGCCCTCGGGCGTCGCTTCAGCCCGGTACTCATCCACCGATAGGGCGTTCGCAATCACCGCGGCGGTGAGCGGGTGGTCGCCGGTGACGAGCACCGTGTGGAGCCCGAGCACACGAAATTGGGCCATCCAGTCCGGCGCCGCGGGGTGCACCCGGTCGTCCAGCCGCACGATGCCCAAGGGCTCCTCGTCCAACACCACCGCCAGCGGCGTGGACCCACTCCACGCCACCCCATCGGCCAGTTCCTCCAGCGGCGCCAGCCCCGTGTCGGTCAGCAGCCGAATCGACGAGATAGCCCCCTTCCGAATTTGGCGGCCGTCCGGCAGATCCACGCCCGAAAGGCGCGTGCGGGCCGAGAATGGCACCGGCATGCCCACAACGGCCGGCAGGGGCCCGGCCAAGCGCGCGGCGGCCAGGGCCGCCACCGTGCGGCCCTCGGGCGTGCGGTCCTGGACAGAAGCCAGGTACGCGCCCCACGCCAGTGTCTCCGGCGAGGTTCCGGGCAAGGGCATCAGCTCGGTTGCCGTGCGGCGCCCTTCCGTAATCGTGCCTGTCTTGTCCACCACCACCGTGTCGACGTCACCGGCTCGCTCCAAAGCGCGGCTGCCGCGCGGCACTACAGCCAGTCGGGCCAAGTGGCGCCGCTCCGCGAACCCGATGGCGGGCAGCAGGGCGCCGGCCGTGGTGGGGATCAGGGCAAGAGCCAAACCCAGCCACAGCGCTGGATTGCTCACACCGGGCACCCACCGGGCCGAGATGGGTGCGAGCGACAGGGCAATCACCAGCATGAACCCGGAAAAGACCCCCAGGAACCACGATAGCGTCTGCTCGGTCACCGACGCCGGGCGACTGGTACCTTCGATCGTGCGCACCAGCCGGCGCGGATACCACTCGTCTGGATCGGAGCGCACCGTCGCCTCCACCTCACCCATGACCACGATCGTGCCGGCGGTCAGCAGATCGCCGGGCTGCTTCAACACCGGAGCCGACTCCCCCGTCATGGCGCTCTCGTCCACGGTGCCGCCTCCCGCCACCACGACCGCGTCGCCCGGAACCTGCTCTCCGGCCTCAATGCGAATCCGCTGCCCGCGACGGAGCGCGTCGGCTGCCACCGGCCTCACCGTGCCGGACGGGTTGAGCACCCGCGCCGGGGTATCGTTCCGCCCCTGCAACGCACCCGAGGCGGCTCGCCCAAGTCCCTCGGCCACGGCCTCCGTCCACAGGGCCATGAACACGGTCAGCAGTGACAGGCTGCCGACCGCTGCCGCATAGCCGCGCTCCGGCATGGGACCCGCGAGGGCCCACATCCAGGCCACGGCCGTTCCGGCGGCCAGCACCGCCAGCACCGGATGGCCGAGACGCGAGAGGCAGCGCCGCCCGCCCCGCGTCACGAATTAGCCCCCACCACGGGCCCCAGCGCCAAAACCGGCAGGAACAGCAGCGCCGTCATGACCATACTGGCGATGAGCAGCGCGACAAGCCACCCCCGTGCGCCCACCAGCCCCTCCTCGAACCGCAGTCGTGGCTCCGGTCTGAGCCCGGTCCCGGCCCAGCGCAACCAAATCACCCAGGGAGTATAGGTGCCGACCAGACTCAGCACACCCAGGGTGCCCGCCCACGGCATAGCTCCCAGGTGTGGGCTGCCCAAGGACGCGGCCACCGAGGCGACGCGCATCGCCAGGGACCCCGAACGGGGCCCGACGGCAGCCATGACCCCGAGCGTTCCCAGCACCAGCACGGGCCGCATGCCATAGAGGGCGGCCCCGGCCACGATGGCTCCCAGCCCCACGCGCCGACCTAGGAAGACGGGTGAGCGCCCCCGCATGAGGTTGACCACCACAGCCGTCAGGACGGCGAGACCCATCAGGGGCAGGAGCCCACTGCCCACCGGGCCTCCGGCCACTTGCGCCAATTGGCCGGCGGTGGCCAGCATCTCAGGCCACAGCCCGGTGAGCACCGGCCCGGCGCCCAGCCCCAGCGTGGCGCCGGCCGCCGTGTGCAAGGCCGTGCCCGAAAGCCCCCAGGCCGTCGGGACACCCGCGAGGCTGATGCCGCTCGTCCACTCGACCCCGATGCCCACCAGGCCAAACCATGCCACCAGCACCAGCGGCAGCGCGCGCCCGAGCGCCACACTCCCGGTGAGTGGCCCCGCCGCGCGAAACACCGCAAGCGGCAACAGGCCCATCGCGGCCACCGCCATCACATTGGCCGACCCCGAAAACGCCAGGCCGGCCGCCGACACACTGTGGCCGGACACCAAGCGCGCCGCGTCCAAGAGTGCTTGAGGCACTCGCACGCTGTTCGCCACGCCCGCCGCGGCCAAGGCGATCCCCAGCACCAGGACGAACGGCAACGCGACGCGGGTCAGCAGGCGGATCCAGTCAAGCGCCAGGCGGCCGGGCGCATGGCCCCCCAGCGCGCGCAGCCCGGCCAGCACCACCGCCAACTGGGCCGCCATCCCGCCCAGCAGCGCGGCCACCGCGAAGACGGCCCCCACGACCGGGCTGGGCCCCGCGGCCGTCCCCAGCACCCGAGCGCTCCAGCCACAAGCCAGCGCCACCGCCATCGCGCCGAGCCCGTACCACCCGAGGCTTCTGGAAGGTGCTGGCTCCGCGGCGCGACGCCCCACACACCAGTGCTCGACCCCTGTGAGCCAGGGATCGAGCATGGTCGGCTCCCGATTCACCACGCGCACCACATAGCGCCCTAAGGGGCGCGCTGCCACGACCCACACGGCGGCGGCGACGCCCCACGTCTCGAGCGCGGCACCTGACACTAGAGGCGTTCGGGATACAGCAGCGCGTAAAACAGGTACAAGGAAACCAGCACCCCAATGATGCCGCCAACCACCATGGTGATCATCGCCCAGCCCCGCTTTCATGCTCGGCGCGGCGCAACCGTTCGCAATACCCGATGTACGCCTCGCAGGCGAAGAAAAACGCCACCACGGTCAAGATGCCCAGCACATCCAGCATGTCGACCAACCTCCTGTCTTCCTCATGTCACGTTCCGAGACTCTGTCACCGGGCTTCGTATGCCTCCATGATACCCCAGGCTCGCCGTTACGATCCCTTGTGACGCGCCAGCGTGGTGAGCGCCAGGTTGAGCCGCAGCACGTTCACGTGGGGCAGGCCGTAGAGCCCGAGCCATCGCCCCACCTCCTGCGACACCACCAGCGCCCGCACCGACGACGCCGACAGGCCGTTGGCGGCCGCCACCCGCGGCACCTGAATCATCGCGGACGCCACGGTGATGTCCGGGTCGAGCCCGCTGTCCGAGCTGGTGACCATGTCGATCGGCACCTGGCTGGGCTTGACGCCTGGATTGGCTTTCAAGAAGGCCGCCAGGTTGGCTTTCACTTCCTTCAACAGGGCGGGGTTGGTGGGCCCATAGTTGGACGCCGTGGACGCAGCCGCATTGTAGCTGGCGGCGGAAGGCCGGCTCCAAAAGAACTTCTTGGCCGTAAAGGCCTGGCCAATGGGGCCGGCCCCCACCACCACCCCGTTGTGTCGAATCAAGCTGCCGTTCGCCTGATACGGCATCAGCACCTGAGCTACGCCGGTGACCACCGCTTGGTACACCACGACCAGCACGATCATGATGACTAGCATCTTCGTAGCTGTCCACAGATGGCGAATCATGCGTCTTCCCCCTTTCTGGCCCCACGCGCCCTAACCATGAAGCACCACGAGATGAAGCGCCGTGACCAGAAGGTCAATCAGCTTGATGCCCACAAACGGCAGCGCCAGCCCCCCGAGCCCGTACACGAGCAGGTTGTTCCGCAGCAGCGTCGCGGCACTCACCGGCTTGTAGCTCACCCCGCGCAGCGCGAGCGGGATCAGCAGCGGAATGATAATCGCGTTGAAAATCACGGCCGACAGCACCGCAGACTCCGGTGAAGTCAGATGCATGATGTTCAGCGCCTCCAGGCCCGGGAAGATCGGCACGAACATGGCGGGAATGATGGCGAAGTACTTCGCCACGTCGTTGGCAATCGAGAACGTCGTCATGGCGCCCCGCGTGATCAGGATCTGCTTGCCGATTTCCACGATGTCCAACAGCTTCGTGGGATTCGAGTCCAGGTCCACCATGTTCCCGGCCTCGCGGGCCGCCTGCGTGCCACTGCTCATCGCCACGGCCACGTCGGCCTGCGCCAGCGCCGGCGCATCGTTCGTGCCATCCCCCACCATGGCCACCAAATACCCTTCGCCCTGCTCGCGCTTGATGTACTCCAGCTTTCTTTCGGGCGTGGCCTCCGCCAGGAACTCATCCACGCCTACCTCGCGCGCGATGGTTTCCGCCGTCACCCGGTTGTCCCCGGTGATCATCACGGTCTTGATGCCCGCCTTCTTCAGGTCGGACAGCCGCTGGCGGATCCCCGGCTTGACCACATCCTTCAGGTGGATGACGCCCAGTGCCCCGTGGCGGTCGTCCGCGACGACCAGCGGCGTGCCCCCCTGGCGGCCGATGGCCGTGACCATCTCCTCCAGTTGGCGGCCGCCATTGGGCTTGCTGGCCGCGTCCAGATACGCGCGCACCGCGTCAGGGGCTCCCTTGCGGATCTGGCGCCCATCAACGTCCACCCCGCTCATACGGGTCTGGGCCGTGAAGCCCTGGAACTCGGCACCCGGCATCGTGTCCCGGTCCCGCGTGAGGTGATAGTGCTCCCCCGCCAGCTTCACCACCGACCTCCCCTCCGGCGTCTCATCCGCAAGCGATGACAGGAGTGCGGCTTCCACCAGGGTGTTGGCGTCCACGCCGTCCACCGGCAGGAATTCGGTCGCCATCCGGTTGCCCACCGTGAGCGTCCCGGTTTTGTCGAGCAGGATGCTGTTGACGTCGCCGGCCGCCTCAATCGCGCGGCCCGACAGCGCCAGCACGTTGTGTTGCAGCATCCGGTTCATGCCCGCGATGCCTATGGCCGACATGAGCCCGCCAATCGTCGTCGGGGCGAGGCACACCAAGAGCGCGATGAGAATCGTCAGCGACACGGACTTCCCCGAGTAAATCGCCAGGGGTTCGGTAGACAGCACCACCACGACGAAAATCAGCGTCAGGCCCGCCAAGAGAATCGCGAGCGCAATCTCGTTGGGGGTTTTCCGCCGCACCGCGTTCTCGATGAGCGCGATCATGCGGTCCAGAAACGTCTCGCCGGGGTTGGCGGTAATTTGGACCACGATGCGGTCGGAAATCACCCGCGTGCCCCCGGTCACCGCGTCGATGTCGGTGCCGCTGGCGCGAATCACGGGCGCGGATTCGCCGGTGATGGCACTCTCGTCGACCGCCGCCGCGCCTTCCACCACCGTGCCATCGCTGGGAATCACCTCACCAGCGGACACGACAACCAGGTCGCCCTTGCGCAGTTCGGTCGCGGCCACCACGGTAACCTGGCCATCGGCCATCCGGTTGGCCAGCGTGTCTGTGCGAGCCCCCCGCAGGGCGGCTGCCTGCGCCTGGCCCCGCCCCTCGGCCATCGCCTCGCCAAAATTGGCAAACAGCACCGTGAGCCACAGCCAAATGGCAATCTGCAGCACAAAGGTGAACAACCGCCCCTCCCCGAGCGCCAGATACCGAACGGCATCCAGCGTCGTGAGCACGCTGCCGATTTCCACCACGAACATGACGGGGTTATGCAGCATCCAGGACGGTTTGAGCTTCCGAAATGCCTCCCGAATCGAGGGTCCTACGAGACTCTCCGAGTGGATCCGACCTGCCTCTATCTGCGCCGCCATCTAGCTCCCTCCCCCAAAGACATGTCCCGCCCACAGGGCGAAGTGCTCAGCCAAGGGTGCGAGGGCCAGGGCTGGGAAGAACACCAGCGCCCCCACGATCACCACGGTGACAATCAGGAGCACACCAAACAGCCAGGTGTTGGTCGGGAAAGTGCCCGCGCTGGGAGGTACCGTCTTCTTCTCAATCACGGACCCGGCAATGGCCAGCGCGGGAATGTACTGGGCAAACCGTCCCAGCAGCATGGCCAATCCCACCGTCCACGTATAGAAGGGCAGTGCCGCCCCCAGCCCGCCCATCGCCGATCCGTTGTTGCCCACACCGGAGGCATAGGCGTACAAAACTTCCCCAAGTCCCTGCGGGCCTGGATTGAAGATTCCCGCGAGTCCCCCCTTGGTGCTGACCGCCCAGCCGGCGAAGCCCAAGACAACGAAGGTGGGCGCGATCATGGCTAGCACGGCCATCTTGACCTCGAAGCTCTGGATCTTCTTGCCAAGATACTCCGGTGTGCGGCCCACCATCAGGCCGGCCAGGAATACAGCCAAGATGGCAAACGCCAGCATGCCAATGAGCCCCACGCCCCAAGCCCCAATGATGACCTCTCCGCTCTTCATGTTGAACATCAACACCAGGGCGCTGAGGGGCATCAGGCTGTCGTTGGCCGCTGCGGTGGACCCCCACGATACGGCGGTCGTCAGCGTCTCGAACAGCGACGACAAGGCGGGCCCAAAGCGAACCTCCTTGCCTTCCATGTTGGGCCCGCGCACGCCGAGCCGGTGGATCAAGGGATTGCCAACTGCCTCGGCGTGGTACACGATGAAGACGCCCACCAAAAACATGACCACCATCGCGCTCAGGATGATCCAGCCCTGGCGGGTATCCTTCACGGCCTTGCCAAAGTAGTACGTAAGCCCCACAGGGACCGCCACCCCCAGGAGCGACTGGAACAGCAGCGACGCCGCGGACGCGGCCTCGTAAGGCTGACCCGCGTTCATGTTGAAAAAGCCACCACCGTTGTCCCCAAACTGCATGGGCGCCGTCATCCCGGCCACCGGCCCCTGCGCGATCGTCTGCGTGCCCCCCTGCAAAGGGTGTGCCGTCACGTAAGGCATCCAGTTCTGCGGGGTGCCGAGCGCCACGAGCACCACCGCGCTGATGAGCGACACCGGCAGCATGACCCACAACACAGCGCGCACCAGGTCCACCCAGAAGTTGCCGAGGTTCGAGCCGCTCCTACGGGTGAACCCCCGGATGAAGGCCACCACGATCGCCAGCCCGGTGATGGGCGACAGCACCTGCTGCACTACCAGCATGGTTTGCGACACGTAGCTCATGGTGAACTCGCCGCCGTACGCCTGCCAGTTGGTGTTGGTCATGAAGCTCACCGCCGTATTGAACGACAGGTGCGGCCCCACGTCTTTCAGATGCTGTGGGTTGAATGGCAACCCCGCCTGAATCCGCAGGAAGATATACAGCACCACAAAGCCAACCAGGTTAAACGCCAGGATGGCAAGAAAATATTGCGTCCAGCGCATCTCCTGGGCGGGATTGACGCCCGTCCAGCGATAGATGCGCTTCTCCAAGGGCCGCATCACCGGGTCGAGCCAGGTGCGGCCGTCATTGAACACCGCGTACAGGTAAAGCCCGACCGGCTTGGCGATGGCCACCGCCACTGCCGTGAAAAGCACAATTCCCAAAATGCCCGGAATGGTCACCTTGCCACCTCAACTTCCCTGGGCAATCCAACAGGACGCCGCAGCCGTCCGCGACACGTCAACGCGACTTTACCAGCGTGCCCGTAAAAAAATCCGGAACGCTATGCGCCCCGGTGTAAAAACGGTGTAAACGCGCGTCACGGCGGCGGCGCGGCGCCCGCCGGCGGGAGGGCGGACGCGTCCAGGGGCTTCAACACGTATCCAATGCCCGCATGGGTCACCAGCCGCACCGGATGGCGCGGGTCGGCTTCAATCGCCTGGCGCAGGCGTCGCACGTACACCCGGAGGTACTCATGGTCCGACTGGTACCCGGCCCCCCACACGCGGGTCAGCAGGTACTCGTGCGTCAGCACCTTCCCACACTGCCGCACAAACTCGGCGAGCAACCGCCACTCCGTCGGCGTGAGGCGCGTCACGCGCCCGTCCGCGGCCACCGTGCGCGTGTCGCTGTCCAGCGCCACGCCGCCGCACACCAGCTGCTCGCTGGGCACACTCTGCCGATGGCGGCGCAGCACCGCCCGAATGCGCGCCAGGAGTTCCTCGGGGCTGAACGGCTTGGCAATGTAGTCGTCCGCGCCCGCGTCCAATCCGGCCACCAATTGGGGCTCGGCGTCCAGCGCGGTCACCATGATGATAGGCACCCACGATCGCTCCCGAATGCGTCGGCAAAGCTGCACGCCGTCCGCTCCGGGCAGTCGCAGGTCCAAAAGGATCAGATCGGGTTCGACGGCGGCGAGCGCCCGCAGCGTGCTCGCCGCGTCCTCCGCCTCATCGGTTTCGTAGCCCGCGAAACGCAGGTTGGTGACAATGAGGCGCCGATACTTGGGCTCATCATCCACCACCAGCACCCGGCCCGCCAAGGCGTTCACGGGCCCACCCCCTCGCGCCGCTGCGCCATCTGCGGCAGGAGCACCTCCACCAAGAGCCCGCCGCCGCCAGCGTTGGACACGGTAATGCGCCCCTCGTGGTTCTGCACAATGCGCCGCGCGATGCCAAGGCCTAAGCCGGTGCCCCGCACCGTGGGCTGGCGCCTCGCCACCTCGCCCCGATAGAAGCGGTCAAACAGACGCGGCAGCTCGGTCTCGGACACCCCGGGCCCCCTGTCCCGCACGGCCAGGGCCAGCATCCCGTCCCGCAACGCGGCCGAAACGTCGACCACCCCGGACGAGTACTTGATCGCGTTGTCCACCAGGTTGCTGACCACCTCAAGCAAACCCTCGCGGTCCCCGTGGACTTGAATTCCTGATGCGATGTGCAGGGACACTCGCCGGCGCTCCGAAGGAGCCAGTTGGCTCACCACCGTCGCCGCGAGCTCGGCCACGTCCACCGATGTCAGGGCCGGCGCCATCTCTCCGCCCTCCAGCGCCGCCATTTTCAAGAGCCGGTCGACCAAGACTGAGAGCCGCTCCGCCTCCTCCGCGATGACCGTCAGAAATTCGGTCTCTTCCTCGGGGGACAGCCGACTGCCTTCACGCAGCAACGTGCGGGCATAGCCCCGAATCAGGCCCATCGGGGTGCGCAGTTCGTGGGAAACATGTGCCAACAGTTCCGACTGCAGACGCACGGTCTCCTGATAAGCCCGGCTCCGATCGCTCGCCGCGCGCGCGGCAAGCTGGGTCAAGAGGTTTTCCACCTGATGGCGCGTGCGCGGTACCACGTCCCCCTCAGCCGCCGAGGCTTTCGCCGACGCGCCCGCCAGCACCAACAGCCCCCACACGGATCCATCCACCACGATGGGGTAGGCCGACGTCCCCGGCGGGTTGTACGCCGGCAGCAACGGCAGCGAAGCCCCGGCGGCCCGGTGCCAGGGCGTGCCGGTCGAAAGCGCCCGACCCGCACCGGTGGAACCTTCGGCCAGGTATACGGCGGGGACGGATGTCCATGCCCGGCCGGGCGCCCGCCCGGAAAACGCGTACAGTCCGAGGGCATCCAGCGGCCGGTCCGGCCGCCACCGCAGCAGCAGCGCCTCCTCCAAGTTCAGTCGGGTGACGACGCTGTCCAGGACCTGCGCCAGCACCACTTTCATCCCCGTGGAGTCCGAGACGGCCGCAGCGACCACTCGAGCCTCCTCCGCCCACTGGCGCTCCCACTCCTCGCGCCGCGCCTGCTCGCGCTCCAGTCGCCGCTCGTAGCGCCACATCGCCCCGCCCAGCGCCATGAAGGCCACCAGCGCGACCGCCAGCCCCACGGCCCCGGCCGATGGTATGCCGCTCGTCGCCCCGGCCAGGTGCGCCGCCGCCAGCGCGGCCACCTGCCGTGCGTCGCCGGGCGTGGCCAGCGTATGGCCGGCGAGACCCATCGCCTGGTCGGCGGACACCAACAGCGTCCGCGCGCGCCCGGCATCCCCGGCGCGGAAAAAAGCCAGGGCCTGCTGGCTTTCGAGGTAGGCCCGGTAATTGGCGGCCGCCGCCGCACGGGACGTGTGCCACCACAGCGCGCCCGCCGCCGCCACGGACACGCCGAGCGCCCAGGGCAGGAGGCTCCCCCAGGGGACTCGGCGCGCGAACTCGTGCTTGTGACCCACGCCGTGCCTCCTTTCCCCCTGCGTCTCGGGGTAAGTGTACCGCTCGGAGGACGGCTCGGGTGCTGACCGCGCGCCGGCCAGGTTGGCCGCACCCATACGCTATACTTTCTATGGAGGCGCGAGAGCGCCTGCGGAGCCGCGCGCGGCAGGGGGTGGCGCATGTCAACGGACCACGTGCCCGAATTTGGGCGCGACCCGGGTGGCTTGAAGCTCTTTATCGGCGCCGCACCGGGAGTGGGCAAAACCTATACCATGCTGCGCGAGGCGCTTCGCCTGCGCCAAACCGGCATCGACGTCGTCGTGGGCTACGTCGACACCCACGGCCGCCCCGATACCGAGCAACAGCTCGTCGGTCTCGACGTTATCCCACCCAAGTCGATTTATGTCGGCGGGCGCGAATTTTACGAGGTGGACTTGGAGGCGCTCGTCGCCCGCCATCCCGACGTCGTGGTGATTGACGAGCTGGCCCACGCCAATGCCCCCGGCTCGCTCTTCGCCAAGCGCTACCAGGACGTCGAATACCTCTTGGATCACGGGTTGTCGGTCCTGACCGCCGTGAACGTCCATCACCTGGAGGGAATCCACCGGGACGCCGAGGCGATCACCGGGATCCCGGTGCGCGAGGTAATCCCTGCCGACTTCGTGAAGCGCGCGCAGGAAGTGACCGTGATCGACGTGACGCCGGAGACGCTGCGCCAGCGTCTTTTGGACGGCGACGTGTACCCGGTGAACCAAGTGCAGCATGCGCTGAACAACTTCTTTCGTCTCGAAAACCTGTCGGGTCTGCGCGAGCTAGCCCTGCGCGCCGTGGCGGAGGACGTCGACGAACGGCTGGAGCACTCCTACGCCCGCCGGCGCATCCCAGGGCCCGTCGGAGCCCGCGAGGTCATCCTGGTCGCGGTGAGCCATCCGTCCCGCGCCGCCATGCTGCTGGCCCGGGGCCAGCGCATGGCCCACCGCATGAAGGCGGACCTGTACGCCCTCACGGTGGCCGACACGCCCGAGGACCTGCAGTCGCCACGGGACCGGGCACGCCTCGAGCAGTTGCATGCGCTGGCGGTCCAGTATGGGGCCCAGTGGATTTTGGAGCCCCAGAACGATCGCAAGTTGGGGCCGGTCATCCTGTCCACCGCCGAGCGCCTCAATGTCACCCAGATTGTCATCGGCCAGCCGGCGCGAGACCGCCGCTGGACCACGATGTTCACCCCGCGGCCGGTCCACCATCTGCTGCGCGAACTCACCTACGCCGACCTCCGGATTGTCGGGTGGAAGGTGCAGGACCAAGTGGTGACCCATTCGCCGGATCTTGAGCCGGTGGGTCCCGAGCAGCCGCACCTGCCCGGCCGCCTGACGATTTATGTGGGGGCGGCCCCCGGGGTGGGCAAGACGTTTCGGATGCTGCAGGACGCCCGCGACTGGCGGGAGCGCGGCGTAGACGTGGTGGCCGCCCTCGTCGACACCCACGGACGCGAGGCCACGCGGCAGGAAATTGGGGACCTCCCTGTCATTCCCTTGATGCGCATGGAGTTTGGTGGGCGGTCCTACGAGGAGCTGGACGTCCAGGCGGTGGTCCGGCGGCATCCCCAGGTGGTGCTGATAGACGAGCTGGCGCACACCAACGTTCCGGGCAGCACCCGGGACAAGCGCTACCAGGACATCGTGTACCTGCTCGGGCAGGGCATCGACGTCGTCACGGCTGTCAACATTCAGCACCTCGAGAGCCTGCACGACAAGGTAGCCCACATCACCGGCGTTAAAGTGCGCGAGCGGGTGCCCGACTGGTTCATGAAGCTCGCGCATCAGATCAAGCTCATCGATGTCACCTCCGAAACCCTGCAGCAGCGTTTGGTCGATGGTCAGATTTATGCCCGCGACAAAATTGAGAGCGCACTCGCAAATTTTTTTCAAACGGCTAACCTGGCCGCGTTGCGCGAGCTCGCGCTGCTGGAGGTGGCAGATGACGTCGACCTCCGCCTGCGCCGCCCCGCAGCAGACACGCCGGAACGAATTTTGGTCTGTGTGAACCTGCGACCGCACGCTGAGCGGCTCATCCGGCGCGGATGGCGACTCGCGGACCGCCTGCAGGGGGAGCTGTGGGTACTGGTCGTGGAAGCGCCCGAGTCTACGTGGCAGACCCGCGGTGACCTGGTGCGCATTCAGGAGCTGTCTGACCGGCTGGACGCGCGGTTTTTCACGCGCACCGCCCACGCCGACCAGGTGGGGCAGACCATCGCCGACACCGCCGAGGAGCTGGGCGTCACCCAATTGGTGGTCGGCCAGCCCATCCGCCCGAAGAGCCTGCGCGGGCGGATGCGGATGAACCCGATTGACTACGTGCTGTCGCATGTGGACTTTGTCGACCTCTACGTTGTGGCCCACACCCGCCCCTGACGCGAAGGCTCAAACGCCCCCCTCCTACACACACTGATCCCGTTGAAAAGATTTCGTGTCAGATTGTCCGGTGGCATCCCGCGTGTATGTCAGATATAATGGCCGCGTACCGCACCGGGTGTCACATGTTTGAAAGGGAGTGTCCGCTTGAACGCCCAAGATGTATTGGCGCTGATGCAGGAAAACGCGGTCGAGATGCTGGATCTGCGAATCACCGACCTCATGGGACGCTGGCATCACTTCACGCTTCCCGCCGCCGAAGTGGACGCCGAGGTGTTTCGCCAGGGCGTACCCTTTGACGGGTCCAGCTTGCTCGGCTTCCGATCCATCGACCAAAGCGATATGGTCATCGTTCCCGATCCCGGGACCGCCGTGATGGATCCGTTTGCCCCGGTGCCCACGCTGGCCGTCATTGGCGACGTGACGGAGCCGACACTCCGCCCGTTCACGCGCGATCCGCGCGCCGTGGCCGCACGGGCTGAAGCGTATCTCCAGGCCAGCGGCATCGCCGACGTGTCCTACTGGGGCCCGGAGCTAGAATTTTTTCTGTTCGACGGGGTCCGATACGGCGCCAGTCAGCATGAGGCCTTCTACGAGCTCGAGTCGGCAGAGGGATCGTGGAGCAGCCGCGAGGGGCGCCGCCAAGGGTATGAGGTGCGGCCGAAAGGCGGCTACGCGCCGTTGCCCCCCACGGACAGCACTTACCCGGTGCGCACAGAAATCGTCCAATGCCTGATGCGGCAAGGGATTCGGGTGGAGATGCACCACCACGAGGTGGCGACCGCCGGCCAACAGGAGATTGATCTTCGGTACCAGACGTTGAAGCGCCAGGCGGACACCGTCATGATTTACAAGTACACGGTCAAGAACACGGCCGTTCGCCACGGCAAGACCGCCACGTTCATGCCGAAGCCCCTTTTTGGCGACAACGGTAGCGGAATGCACGTGCATCAGTCACTGTGGCGCGCCGGTGAGCCGCTTTTCCATGACGCCGATGGCTATGGCGGGATGTCAGCGCTGGCCCTGTCTTACTTGGCGGGCATCTTGGCCCATGCGCCGGCGCTGCTCGCTTTCACCAACCCCACCACCAACAGCTACAAGCGCTTGGTGCCGGGCTACGAAGCGCCCGTTAATCTGGTGTACTCGCTGGGGAACCGGTCGGCCGCCGTCCGGATTCCCGTCACCAAAGCGCCGGCCGCCAAGCGCGTGGAATTTCGCACCCCGGACCCCGCCGCCAATCCGTATCTCGCCTTTTCGGCCATCATGATGGCGGGCATCGACGGCGTGCGGCGGTCGCTGGACCCAAGGGCGCTGGGCTTTGGGCCGGTGGATAAAAATATTTACGAGTTGTCTCCGGCGGACCGCGAAGGCATCGCCAGCGTTCCCGGTTCGCTCGCGGACGCGCTTACCGCCCTCGAGCGGGACCATGACTTCCTGCTGGCCGGCGGCGTCTTCACCGAAGACCTTCTCTCCACCTGGGTGGAGACCAAGCGGGCCCTCGAGGTCGAGCCGCTCCAACTGCGTCCGCACCCGCTGGAGTTCCAGATGTACTTCGACGCCTGAGCAGCGTGGGGGTGCGAGGCTAGCCTTGCTACCCCCACGTTGCGCGGGCATCGACCGAATGAGGCGCCGTTGCGCTCAAGAAGCACGCGGACCAGCACAGGAGTTCCCCCGATCAGTGGAGCGCCCCGGGACCCAGCTTGCTTTCCCTCACCACCCGGTCAAAGTCCCGCCGGTTCGCCAAAGCGACAGGGTGACTTCCCGGGAGACGCCGGTGTTCCCCAATCGTCCCACCGACCCAACGGCTAGCGTGCGGTCGGCTCTGCGAGCCCGGAGTATGTTGCCACTAGTGCGCGCGGCTGCTATAATCACCGTGGTTGCCGAAGTGGCGGAATTGGCAGACGCGCGCGACTCAAAATCGCGTGTGGCAACACCACGTGCCGGTTCGAGTCCGGCCTTCGGCACCAATTTTTGTCGGCACTTTCCGATGCCGTCCCGCCTCCCTGCATGCCCAGTTGGGACGCGGTCCAACAGATACACGGACCCAGACCGATCGAGGCTTTGACGCGTGGCCCCGTCTGGGCCACTTCGGTGTCGTCCACGGCCAGCGGCATGCACCGGCGGGCAGGTCCATCGCCGCCGCTCGCGTCGCGGCCCACATACAGCGGCGTTTGACGCTAGCCCCAAAACCACCCATGCGTAAAGAGGCTCGCTCCCAACACGCACCACGGAACACCCCAGGCCACCGCAATAAATCCAGAGCGACGGCTTACCACCCCCGCGAGGGCGATGGCCGCTGGTATATCCAGAGATACAAAGCGAATTGCGGACGACAGAGGCGCATAGTTTGTATAAAACGCCATGGTAATCCCTATGATGACCACACCTATCCAGGCCATAGACGCTCTCCATCGGTCTGCGTGGAGTGCACACACTGAAGCGACCGAGCCACTTATTACCACAGGCATGATTGCCAATGAAGCAATTGTGGTATAGAGATAATGCGTTTGGGATTGGAAGATCGCCTGCCAGATCTGAACCCCCGGAATGAGCCAGTGAGCCCCCCACACGCGTTGGGCCCCGATGAAGCCGAAGGCCTGCTGACCATTGGCGAGCAGCACGCCCGCCACCATGGCCAGGGCAGCCACACTGCCTAGGCCCCACGCGATGCCATCCCGAAATCCAGCCCAGTCCCGCCTGAAGAAGCTCCACCCCACCCACAAGCCAGCCCCGACCCCCACCATTAGCCCTAGCGGATCCACGACTCCCGCCAGCGCGGCCCACATGGCGGCGCGCCACGGCCGTCCGGCCTTCATGGCCAAAAGCGCGCCGCAAAGCCCGAGCGCCTCCCAGCATTCAGGGTAGGCTGTGCTGTAGAACACGGCCGCCGGCGCCAGTGCTACCAATGCTTGAGCAACTATGACCCGCCAGCCCGCAAGGCCCCAAGCGGCCGCCAGCCGCCCGACCTGCACCAGCAGCGCCAGGAATACGACTTGCATCCCCAGGAGTGCTAGGGCTGGCCAGTGCGTGAGCCAAAGGTAGGCCGGAAGGCCGGGAAAATACGCGGCATTATAGGCAGGAAGGTGTGCGTAGCTGGCCTGGGCGATGCGCAGGTACCATCCCACATCCCCCCGCATCCACGGCAGCCCAGCCGTTGCATGATTCGGCCCGGCCGGGGACGGCAGCACCGCCGCCGCACCAACCAGCAACTCATGGCATGCCCACAGCGCCGCCACCGCCGGCGTGACGCCCCAGCGCCAAAAGATGGCTGGCCATCGGGCGAGTGAGGCGCGGGTGCCAAATGCTGCATCCATGTGCCCAGTGTGTCGAACGCAACCGCTCAACGCAAGCGTCAGGAGCGATAGAACGACCGCAGGATTCTCAGTCTCTGTCCCCAGCCCCCGCCCCGGCGGGCGACGGCCAACATCGCCGGCCGCGCGGCCGATCAGTCACCCGGCTGCCCTGCGTGGCAGAGACCGCTCGATTCTGGGCGCAAAGCGCCACGACCATGCACAAAAACCGGTGATCCCTCGCGGACGCGGTCGGATTCGGCCGCACGCGATTTGGCCGGGACGCCCCGCCGGGAGCTTGCGCGACCGTTGGGCGACGCCGCCTTGCAGAGCCACCACCACCCAGCATGGCCCGAGCGCGGCGATCTGCGCGGGCCACGCGACCGACTCCACCGGCCAACTCCGCTTCCGGGCCGCCTCTACCCACCGCATCGGGGGGCCGCCGCCAGTGCACGGCCGCGCCATTCTCCCCTCGCTCGAGCGTCCTGCGCTTGGAGGCGGTGTACGCCAAATCAGTCACTAGGGTCGAAAGATCCTGTTCCGGCTGCCATTTGGCCCTATACACCCTTGACAACGGCGAGTCCGAGTAGGCTAATGGGCTCTGAGGAAGGCTGCGGCCAGGCACCACGCCGCGTCATCGTGAAAGGGGTGATTCCACTGTGTGGTTTCGTGGATCTGCATCGCTCCAAGCCACCGCCGCCGGCGTAGCCCTGGCAATTGGGCTGCTCGCCGCTGGCTGTGGCACCGCCAGCGCCAAGTCCCCGGCGTCGGCTGCGACCAGCGCAGCCACGTCCCCCATCGCTTCGGTCCGAATTGGCCATGCCACGGTCAAGGGCGAGTCCATCCCGGTCTTGACCAATTCCCAGGGCATGACGCTGTATTGGGAAACGACGGACACGGCCACCACCAGCCACTGCACCGGCAACTGTGCATCGCTGTGGCCCCCGCTGTTGAGCAGCCATTCGTCCCTGGGAAGCCCCGCAGGCCTCACCAAGGCATGGGCGGTCATCAAGGACGGCAACGGCCATCAGGTGTCGTATGACGGGCATCTGCTGTATACGTACAGCGGCGACACGTCGCCCGGCCAGGCGGCTGGCGAAGGCTTGTTCGGCAAGTGGACCGTCGCAACGCCCAGCATGGTCTCTACGCTGTCCTCCACAAGCAGCAGCGGCAGTTCCAGCGGCGGATGGTAAGTTACGGGTACGAACGCGGGCCGCGGCATGCGCTGACCCGCGTTCGTGGCCAAAGGACCTCGCCAAACGTCCGCGACCGTGGCCACCCAGTGGGTCACCTGGCGATTCCAGGCCGCGTCGTCCACCACCGGGCGCACGCGGGGTCAGCAGTGCCCGCGGAGGTACCGAAGGGGGCGCTCCCCCTGGCCTTGGGTCTGGGCCCGATACGCTTCCGCGGCGTTCGGCACGAACCCTGGGAAGCGCGCGAAGTCGAGAAACCGGGGAT
>JAKARZ010000076.1 GCA_021828405.1 Bacillota bacterium | reverse complement strand
CATGACCCTGTCCGGAAATCACGAACGGCGCCTGTCCGCCCCGGTTCATCACCCAGCAGCGCTCATCCAGCGCGCGGGCGATCGCCATGTGGTAATACATCTCGTGCAGCCACTCCGTGGAAAGTCCGCCCGCCGCCTCTGTGGTGGCGGGGGCTTTGCCCTTGGCTTTGGCCATGCTGTTCCCGTCCTCTCTAGACGTGAATCCCGTGTCCCTGCAACACCATGGCGGCTTCGTGCAGCGTCTCGGACACCGTCGGGTGCGCATGGACGCTGTCCCCGACTTCCCACGCGGTGCCCTCGAGGAATTTGGCGAGCGCCATCTCGTTGATGAGGTCCGAGGCATGCGGGCCGATGATGTGCGCCCCCAACAGCGCATCGGTCTCCGCATCCGCTACCAGCTTGACGAACCCGTCGCCCTCCTGCAGGATGAGCGCCTTGCCGTTGGCCTTGAACGGAAACGTGCCGGTCCTGACCGTGTGTCCCGCCTGCTCGGCCTCCTCTTGGGTGACGCCCACGCTGGCCACCTCGGGACGGCAGTACGTAACGCGTGGCACCCGATGCGGGTTCAAGCCCTCCGGATTGTCGCCGTGCAGCGCCTCCACGGCAATCATGCCCTCATGCGCGGCCACGTGCGCCAGGAGATACCCGCCGATGCAGTCCCCCGCCGCCAGCACGTGGGGCACGTTGGTCCGATAGACACCGTCCACCTCAATGAACCCGCGGTTCATCTTGACGCCCAGTGCCTCGAGGCCAATACCGGCGGTCAAGGGCTGGCGGCCGATGGCCACCACCAGCACCTCCGCCTCCACGGCAACCGCCGCACCCGCTTTCGGCGTGATCTTGGCGCTGATGCTCTTCGCGCCGACCTGGATATCATCGATGCCCGCACCCGCGTGAATCGCAATACCGCGGCGGGCCAACAGGCGCGTGAGCTCGGCGGCCACGTCCGCATCGTCCTGCGGCAGGATGTGGGGCAGCATCTCGACCAGCGTCACCTCGCTGCCGAAGTCCCGGTACAGCGAGGCAAACTCGACACCGATCGCGCCCCCGCCCACGATGAGCACCGAGGCGGGCACGCTGTCGCGCTCGAGCACATGATCTGAGGACAGGACCCGCTGGCCGTCAAAGGGCAAGTTCGGCAGCGGACGAGGCTCGGAACCCACCGCCACCAGCACATCTCTGCCCGACAGCATCTCCTGCCCCTTCTCGCCGTCCACCACCACCTGGGTGGCGCTCGTGAGGCGGCCGGTCCCCTTGTAGACGGTGATGTGGTTCTTCTTCATGAGAAACTCGACACCACGCCACAACTGCGTCACAATCTTGTTCTTGCGCGTCATGGTGGCGGAATAGTCCAGCGAGAACGCGTCCGGCTTCATCGTGATGCCGAGCTCCCCGACGGCATGCAGTTGGTTCACAACGTCGGCCGTGTGCAGCAGCGCCTTCGTGGGGATGCAGCCCCGGTGCAGGCAGGTACCGCCCACCTTGTCCCGATCCACCAGGGCCGTCTTCATGCCCAGTTGAGCGGCCCGAATCGCCGCCACGTAGCCCCCCATGCCGCCGCCCAACACCACTAAATCAAATGATTCGGCCACACCGATGCCTCCTTACAGGTTCCCCGATCGCATCGCCATCTGGGTCCGAGCGGCGGATGTCCTAGCCGAACCGCCGCCAGCGGGCGGTCGCACAAGGAATGCCCCACGCGCTATGCGCCGTGGGGCTGCGACGTGGAGCTTCCCAACCAGCCGGTCGCTGCCTCGGGGCAGCGGTTGCACGTCGCCAACGCCTGCGCCACCTTCACCTTAGGAGTCACCTTACCTCTTAGTCTTATCCCATGACAAGGGACGCGCCGGTCCATCCAGGCCGCGCGCCGAACTCTTGAGCTCCCGGCCACGGGCCTCATGCGCAGAAATGGCCCCACGACGCCATTTCTCAACACCCCGCCTCTGAGGCCCCGCCCAAAAGGCAGAACGTTCTGTGCGGCCGAATTCCCGATGGCGAGCGCTCGGGTCCACGGCCGAGCGCCGCTCGCGACCTGCGAAAAGCTTCGGGCAACGTGAAGTGGGTACAGGCGAGGTGCGAGCGATGGACCTCTCTGGGTCAATGGTCTCACAAAACTGAGCCGTCTGGTTTCTCACAATGCACCATCGGCACCTAGCCGCCGCGGGCGCGGCGCCGTACTCTGCACGCGCAATGGGTCTTCCGGGTCATCCTCAGCAGGAGGCAGAGCCATGGTGGGACCAACAGTGACGAAGGGGCCCTCGCACCGTGCCATCCTCGACGCCGCCTTCGGCCACGGGGATCGCTGTGATGCGTGAGCTTGTGCGACCTTGGGCTCGGGAGAGAACCGGCGAATACGGCGAATGTCATGAATACACTGCTGGCAGCGGCGCGGCCAGAATTCTCACCCACGCCCCCGAGAAGGAGCCGAGCCGTGCGGTGGCTCCGGTCCCCACGGACCGGTTCTTCAGCTGTGTCCGCCGGTGCTCGCCATGGGGAACAGAAGCTCCCGCCCTGGTAGGTGGCAAGAGCCGGTCCGGCATGGCGACGTTCGACGGACTGCGGGCTGCCCGCCCCGTGCACCCGGTACCGAGGTTGCTCGAACAAGTCGGTCGGAGAGGAGTAGAACATAAGGAGGCGTTTTGAGTGAGCGATGTGGCTGTCACTAATCAAGAGCGCGAAGACCTGATCACGGTGCTGGGCCTTCGGTTTGGCTCGATGCCGCCGGACATCGCCGCCAGCGTGCGGCAGGTGCACCACCCCGCGGAGATGGATCACCTGGTTCTTGCGGCAGCCAAGGCCACCACCCTGGCGGCATTCCGCCAGGAGCTCTCCCCGCCGGGCATCCGTGTCGTGGGCGGACGGTTCGTCCCCCTGCGGGATGCGACCCGCACCCACCGGAGTGCGGGGAAGTGAGACAGCGGCCCGCGCCGGTTCGTGCGCGGGACGGCTGGTCGCGCCGCTGACCCGAAGAGAACCCACGCAGCCGGGCCTAACCCTGGGAGCGTCCCGCATCGCACGGCACTCGGGGTGGGGAGCGGCGCCGTCTTTGCGCCACAGCCCCGGGAGATCACGCCGGTAGCAGCAATCTTGGAGCGGCCGCTCCCGAAACGCCTCGTGATGGTGCGCACGCGGGGCTGCTCCCGCCTCGTGGGCCCCAACGGATGCCATCGGGGTTGAAGCGGCGGAGCCTCCTGGCTTCCTGTGTGCGGCCGATGCGCCATCCACCCGGCCGGTGCTACCACACGGCGGCCACGGCCTAATCGGCGTGCCGGGCGCCGCGCTTCCTGGGAGACGCGCGGGCCCTCCCGCGTGCGGCACGCGCACGAATCATGCCTGCCACGCATCCGGGAAAAAATGCAGGTGCCAGACAGACAGTACCTTGAACGCCTCGGCCAGTTCGACTCCCACTTCCGCCCCGTACTCGGCGGCACGCATCCGGAGGTAGTAGCCCAACACCTGCTGGGCGGGCGCGGCAAACTGACTCGCGTGGGCCCACATCGCGGAAAGCTTTTGGTCAAACGTCTCGGTCACATCCACGCGCGTGTTCGGCCACGCCGTGGCGTAATACGCAATGGCCGGCGGCTCCACCGGGGGACCGGCCTCGGGTTCCACCATCGGGAAGTGAACCAGGGAGACGGCCTCGCTCACGGCCATCCCCAGCGTCCTGTGGTCGGGATGACTCTCGTACGGCATCCACGGGTCCGGGCACATCACCAAATCGGGCGCGGCCGACCGAATGACGCGAAACACCGCCGTGGTGAGCGCGGCCCGCCGGTCCCGCAGGCCCATGTCAGGAAAGCCGAGCCACTGGAGGCCGCCTCCGCCCAGCCGGTCGATGGCCGCTTCCTGCTCTCGACGGCGTGTCTCCACCAGCGACGGCCGCTGGGCCGGGTCCTGGGTGCCCACCGCGCCATCGGTGGCCACCACCCAATCCACGCGGGCGCCGAGGCCGATGAGCTTCGCGAGCGTGGCCCCCGCGCCCACCTCGTTGTCATCGGGGTGCGGTGCGATCGCCAACACCCGCCGCATGGCCATCAGGTTGGGAATGGGCAAGAGATCTTTCGCTGCGATGTCCATCACCTCCACGCTGCCAGGATACTCCCGCCAACCGCCGAGGGGCCTCTGGGGCCAGCCTATCCCGCTGAGCCCACGACCCGACCGGTGTCGCGCCGGAAGAGCCACGAGGCGCCTCCGACAAACAGCACCAGCCACCGGGTCGCCTTGGCCACCCAAAAGGCATGCATCACGCCACCCATGACCGGCCTGCGCGCCAGTTTGTTCAACCCATAGACCGGGGTGTCGTGCACCAAAGTCTGCACGATGGGCGGAAATTGATCGAGCGAACTGAAAAGCCCGCCGCCAACGGCCACAAACACCAACACGAAGCTCATGACCTGCATCACGGTCTCTGACGGGAACCGATCGCCCAAACACCGCCCCAAGGCCCTGAACCTCCCCCGGCTAACGCTGGGGGGGTCTGTTTGCGAAACCCGACGCGCTTGGTGCCTCGACTGAACTCTCGCGTCCTTCGTACGAGGGGGGTTGCTGGTCTTCAAGCCGTCCCGCACCGGGCCCGGCGTCGGCGGCCTGGTCCGCTTGGAGGGCATCGTCGTGCACAAACCGGGCCAGATACGCACGGAAGCGAGCGTGTTGCATCACCAACCCGCAGTCGCCCGCCTAGGCGGTCCGTAAGCCGCTTCGTGTGCCTTTGCCCCCAGAGGCCCCTTGGGGATAAGGTCGTCGTTCGGGGGAGGGGGGGATTCGAGGACCTGCCCGCCGGCGCTTTCAGCCTTGCGGGTCAGGATGGTCCGAAACCCGGTGGACGCCCAAATGCGAATGGACCGGCCAAACATCTTTTGAAACGCGTTTCCGTCTTGATGTGGACCCCGTATGGACCCACTTACCCAATTGGTGGTCTTCTCTCCACCCAATTCAGCACACAGCCGTCACCGCTGGCGCCCTGCTGCCATGAGTTGAGCACAAGGCGCGGGGGGATCCATGTGAAGCACGCTGAACCGTCACGCCGGTCGGCAGCTGCACCAGCGGTCAGGGGCCGCAGGGATTGTCCTCGTGGTGCGTGAAACATCAGCCTCGCCCCGTGGCTGCCATGCCTCTTTCGCGGCCTAGTCGTCTTGTTCCCAGGACCATGGGCCATGCCGATGGCTAGGAGGCCCGATCAGCGTCTCACACTGGCGCCGACCGGCGGGGCCAACGCGGGAGGACCCTTCGGGGGCCGATGGCACCGCGGATGCCCTGACGGCCCCAGGCCCTCCAGGGTGTCTTCGGATGCCCGGTGGTGGGGCTGGTGTTGGTTCCGTACTGCCCTCCCGCACTGATGCGCGAACCGGGAGGGCCTGGCCACCGTCCTGCCGTCGGGGCGGCACGAATAGTGGATGTCCGGGCTTGTCAAGCAACACAAGCAACGGCCGACACCACGCAATTTCCTATGGAGGTATCCGTAGGCCGGTGGCGAAACTACGCGAGACGCGTGAATTTTTTCCGCCCCGAGTTGCCTCCGCCGATTGAGGGACGACCGCGTCATACCCGCCCGATGAGAGCGGTTTCGTCGCCTCCGAAGATCCGTCGCCGCTTCCAGGGGGGCGGTGTCACCGCCAGCTGCCACGCTCTAAGCTTCCAGTAGGAAAAGAGAAACCAGGGCTGGTCCAGGGTCCAACAATCCCAAAACACCCACGAAGGCGTGTCAACGCGGTCGCGCACCGTCAGGTACTCCACCGCAGCCGCGACAAAGCAATCCCACCGATGCCGCTCGGGATCTGGCGCCAGGGGAATGGGCTCACGGATGAGGGCCGCCCGCAGCTGGGCATCAGGAAACCGGCGCCAGTCGTCGAGGAAGTTGCCCAGCGCCACCTCCGGCGTCGAGGTCCCTTCCACGACGCGGTACCAAGCGTCGACCAAGGGTGTGGGCTGATACGTCAACACGGTCACGACGAGTCCGCCTCCTCCATGCAGCCCTCGGCAAAGTACCGATGGCGGACCGTGAGCAGCCTCTCGGGGATGTATTGTTCCACGATGACCAGCACATCTTTTACTGAGCGGAGACCCAAGTGGCGAATCAGGGCGATGGCGTCATCGGTGTCGCTCCCACGCGCCGCATAAATCTTCAGGGCCAACATGTAGTCGGCCGACACGACATACACCCTAAGTACATGGAACTCCCGCCAAAGCGTCTGGGGCGGCTCTCGGAAAAAGAATCCTTTGACGCCGTCATTCAGCCAATCCTCGGCCAACCCGAGGTATTGAGCCACGCCGTGAATTGCTTGACGAATGGGCCCCACCGGGGGTGCCAGATAGGCGTCGATATCTTTGGTGACATCCCGAGCCCCAAGGACCAAAGCCATCCACGCGCCGTCGGCTATTACGATGTCAGCGGACACGCCCTGGTCCGCCAACTGGCGTCCCAGCCGTTCGAGCGCCAGCTCCATCTCTGCCACGGTCATGCTGACAGCCTATCCTCCTATTGTTGGTTGGCCCCACAGACTTCTCAGGGGGTGCTCTTCGGCCAGCATACCATGGGAGCCGCGGGGCCACCGGTCGGCCGATAGCGCTGCGGCCGTCAGTCGGCGAAAGGGATGCCCCCTGCTTTCCCACGCGGGATGAAGCGGCAGCAGTCGCCGGAAATGCGCCTGATCGGGCCGGTGGCGCTTGTTGTTCAACTCGTGTTGGGGACAGGGCGGTAGGCGTCAAGCCCCTGGGGACAGATCAGCACAAGAACTTCACGCTCTTTTTTACGGGGGACCCTCGGGGGATTGATGGCCACGCGGTCCGGCAGGGCCGGGGGCTGGGGCGGGCCGACCCCATACCTGAGGGTGGCGAGCGTAGGCCGCGCCAGGACGGCGGCGCGCTGCCGTTGGACCGCCAGCCCCTCGCCCCGGTGCACCACCGCCGGGGGGAGCCACCCCAACTCGCTGTGCCGGTGTTCTGTGTTGGACCCGTGGAAAACCCGCCGCAGCCACCGGCACGCCGCCGCGAGGCGGGGGAAGCGATCCGGGAAGTCGGGCCGATACGTGAGGGTCTGGAACGGGGTCTCGAAATGCGGGTTGTCGTTGGAGGTCTGGGGCTGGGCGGGGCTCTTCGTCACGCCGAGCTCCGTCAAGAGGGCCGCGACGGGCGGGGACACCATCGCGGCCCCGTGGTCGGCCTGCAAAGTCAAGGCGCCGCACGGTGGCGCGGATGACCGCGGCGACCCGCCATGTGGCCTCCGTCGGGGCCACGAGCCACCCCACCACGGCGCGGCGGTAGATGTCCCGAATCACAGAGAGCCGGTAGTACGGGCCCTTCACGGGCCCCGGGAGGTAGGGGATGTCCCCGGACCACACCGGGTTGGGGCCGGTGGCCAAGATCGGGCTTCTTGCGGGCCGGATGGGTGGCCGGGACCCGGCGTTCGCGGACTTCACCGGCGGCGCGCCACAGCCGATAGAAGGTCGACCAGGACGCGTGGTAGACACCTTCATCACGGTGGCGGGATTGGCATCGACGAAGCGCTCGCGGTGCCGCCAGCGCCGTGCGGAGCGTGGGCCGGGGGCGCGGCACCGCGACCCGCCGCGGATGGCGCCGGGCGTCGTCGGTTGACCGCGGTACCCCCAGGGGGCGGCAGGCGCCCGCCACCCCCAGCCGGGGCGGGAGGGTAGCAAAGGCGTGAACGGGGGGGGGGGGGGGGGGGGGCCGGCCCCGGGCG
>JAKARZ010000021.1 GCA_021828405.1 Bacillota bacterium | reverse complement strand
TGCTGGAGTTTGATCAGTCGGCGGAAAATTTTGCGGTGATCAAGGTGGTGGGAGTCGGAGGCGGCGGGACCAACGCCGTCAACCGGATGATTCAGGCTGGGCTGAAGGGCGTTGACTTCATCGCGATTAATACCGACGCACAGGCGCTGGCGCTGTCGCAGGCCTCCTCACGACTGCAGATCGGGTCGAAACTGACCAAGGGACTGGGAGCCGGGGCCAATCCGGACATCGGGAACAAGGCCGCCGAAGAGAGTCGAGATCAGTTGGCCGAAATGTTGCGGGGGGCCGACATGGTTTTTGTTACCGCGGGCATGGGGGGAGGCACCGGGACTGGCGCCGCGCCGGTCGTGGCCGAGGTTGCGAAGGAAGTTGGGGCGCTGTCGGTGGGTGTGGTCACCAAGCCGTTTACATTTGAGGGAATGCGGCGCGCGCAGTACGCGGACGCGGGGGCCAGCAACCTGAAGAGCAAGGTCGACACGCTAATCACGATTCCCAACGACCGGCTGCTGCAGGTGGTGGAGCGCCGCACCAGCATCATGGACGCGTTTCGCATTGCGGACGACGTGCTGAGGCAGGGTGTTCAGGGTATCTCCGACCTGATCGCCGTGCCGGGACTCATCAACCTGGACTTCGCGGACGTCAAAACCATCATGTCCGACATGGGATCGGCCCTCATGGGCGTCGGGGTGGCCCAGGGCGAGAACCGGGCGCAGGTCGCCGCCAAAGCCGCGATATCGAGCCCGCTGCTGGAAACCTCGATCGACGGGGCGCGGGGCGTGCTGCTGAACATCACCGGGGGTGCGGATCTTGCGCTGTACGAGGTCAACGAGGCGGCGGAAATCGTGATACAGGCAGCGGATCCCGAGGCCAACATCATTTTTGGGGCGGTCATCGACGATTCGCTGCGGGACGAAGTGCGGGTGACCGTGATTGCGACGGGATTCTCGGGGGAGCGCGGCGCGCGGGCCCAGGACTTCTCCCCCGACCGGCGGGAGGCGTCCCCGGTGGAAGTCAAAGCATTTTCAAGCGACGAGCTGGACATTCCCGCGTTCCTGCGCCGCCGAAACTGAGGCGGCTCCGACGAGAAGGGGGGCTTGACGGCCCCCCTTTTCTCGTTGGCGCCGGCCGTAAAATTGCCCGTCTGTTGTCGGACATCTTTGGCGCAGCCCCTGCGCAGGCGACAGATCCCGTGCCCGCGCCGTCCTAGAATCCGAGGGGTGGAGGGGTGGGCGGCAAGGGGAGGCGCGGCGATGCTGGACGGGGACGCCGTTACTCTGGGGACCGTGGGGCTATGCTATCTGACGCTGCGCGCGGTCGCCGCCGGCTGGCCCAACATCCCCTGGCACCGGGGTCGGGGATGGGCGGCTGCGGGCCTCGGGGCGGTGCCGTTGGTGCTGCTGCTGACCGGCCGGCTGGACTTGCCTTCCCTGTGGATGCTGGCCACGCCGCTGGGGATGTGCGCGGTGGCATTCCGGGGGCTCGGGCGTGCGCAGTGGGTGCGGGTGGTGCTTGCGACGTACGGTGCCGCGGTGGCCGTCGCGGGTGCGGTCATCGTGCTGCTGAGCCTGGGGGTGGCGGCGGACGGGGCGCTGGCCGTGACGGCTGCGGGCGCATGGTTTGGAGGACGCGGGCTCGCGCGGGCGGCGCGCGAGCCCTGGCTGGCGCGCGGGGGGCTGGTGCGGCTCCGTCTGTGGGTCGGCGGCCGCGTGGTGGAAGTGGATGCGCTGGTGGATTCGGGCACGCGACTCCGGGATCCGGCCACGGGATACCCGCTGGTTGTGGTGGCGGGCGACGCTCTCGGGCCGGAGGACAAGGGGTCCGAGGGGCCGGGGCGGCGGGTCGCTGTCACCACGGCGGCGGGGCCAGCCTGGCTGGACGTGTTCGCGTGCGCGCATGCGGAAATGGAGGTGGAGGGACGATGGCTTGCACTGCCTATGATCGGGGTCGCCGTGTCGTCACGGGCCCTGGCGGCCGATGGTTCGTTTCAGGCCCTGCTCCCGGCGCGACTGGGGCCGCGCACCTCCGGCCAGCAGCGAGGCGCCTGAGCCTCAGTGCGCGGAGCCGTGTGGCGCTGTGGCGCTGGCTTGAGGCGTTGGGGATTGTGGCACCGGGCTTTTCGCACTATGTGGGGTCCAGCGAGGCGCTGCCACCGCCGCTGAGTCAAGAAGAGGAAGTGGATTTGCTGATGCGCCTG
Source organism: Bacillota bacterium (assembly GCA_021828405.1). Next base: position 32,130 of record JAKARZ010000021.1, on the reverse strand, counting down.
AAAGCCGGGTATCAGGCGGCGCGGGCGCCCCTGATCGAGCGGAACCTGCGGCTGGTGGTATACATCGCCCGCAAGTTCGAGAACACGGGCGTGGGGCTCGAGGACCTCGTGTCCATCGGAACCATCGGACTTATCAAGGCCGTCAACACCTTTAATGTGGAGCGCCGCATCAAGCTGGCCACCTACGCCTCCAAGTGCATCGAGAACGAGATCCTGATGTTTCTGCGCCGCAACAGCCGCCTGCGCAGCGAGGTGTCGCTGGATGAGCCTCTGAATGTGGACTGGGACGGCAACGAACTGCTGCTGTCCGACGTGCTGGGCACAGAGGGGGACCTCATATCGAAAGACATTGAGGACGAGGTGGACCGCACCCTACTGCGCGGGGCGCTGGCCGGGTTGAGCGGCCGCGAGCAGCGGATCGTGACGCTCCGGTTCGGCCTCAGTGATGGGCAGGAGCGCACCCAGAAAGAGGTGGCCGACTCGCTCGGCATCAGCCAGTCGTACATTTCACGGCTCGAGAAGCGGATCATCCGCCAGCTCAGGCGAGAGATGACGCGTCAGCAGTAGCGACCGGGGCCGTGGGATGCTCCGCTGGCGGGTCGGGTGCCGCCTGTCGTTCTCTCGTCCCGAGGATCTCCCCCCTTTTTCAGTACGAAAAGCTCCCCACTCGGTCGGTGGGGAACTTTTCGCGCGGGCCTGAGCGCGCGAGACCCGTCCCGACCAATTGGTGGACCCCCCCTCTCCTCACGATCCTCCTCGCGGCGCGGGAGGGGTCCGGGGGCGCCCAAAAGAAGAAGACCAGAAATCCCCACGGCGGTCCGCCGTGTCTCGAGACGGTCATTTGCCGAGTTCCCCGGGCGGAGATCACAGAAAGCGTCTGGGCGGCCCACAAATTCCCAAAATTAGGGATGAAATGACGGCTGGCGGGAATACTGACCCTCGATGCAAGGGGGCGGACCATGCCGGTCAACAAGGTCGAGATTCCCGGGGTCAACACGTCGAAACTGCCGGTGCTCACAAACGCCAAGATGCGTCAATTGTTTGCCGCCATGCAGGCGGGGGACCGCCATGCACGCGAGGAGCTCATTTCGGGAAATCTCAGGTTGGTGCTGTCCGTCATTCAGCGCTTCGCCAACCGGGGCGAGAATGGGGATGACCTGTTCCAGGTCGGCTGCGTGGGTCTCATCAAAGCGATCGACAACTTCGATCTCGGCCAGAACGTGAAATTCTCCACCTACGCGGTGCCCATGATCATCGGGGAAATCCGCCGCTACCTGCGCGACAACAATCCGATCCGCGTCAGCCGCTCTCTTCGGGACGTGGCTTACAAGGCCCTGCAGGTGCGCGATGCCCTGGTGCACCGCTTCAGCAAAGAGCCGTCGCTGTCGGAAATCGCTGAGGAGCTGGCTCTGCCGCGGGAAGAGGTGCTTTATGCCTTGGACGCCATTCAGGAACCGCTGTCGCTGTTCGAGCCCATTTATCACGATGGGGGAGACCCCATCTTTGTCATGGACCAGGTGGCGGACGAAGGGGTGGAGGACGAGCGCTGGCTGGAGAGCATCGCCATCAAGGAGGCACTCCAGCGCTTGAACGACCGCGAGCGGTTGATCCTCCGGATGCGGTTCTTCGACGGAAAGACGCAAATGGAAGTCGCAGAGGAAATTGGCATCTCTCAAGCTCAGGTGTCTCGCCTTGAGAAGGCGGCGCTGGGCCACATGCGAAAGTACGTGTAGCGGATGTCCATCGCACTGCACGTGTGGCCCGACGCCGCACGAACCCTGGGGATCGCCTTGTCGACCGCGGCTCCCGCATCCGGGCTGCCCGCGGCAGCACCGGCGCCGGTGGGCCGGTGGCTCGTTCCCGTCGTAACGACGTTCCACTGGCCCGCGGTCACACGGCCCGTGCGCGTGATCTGGTGGCTGCCCGCGTTCGTGCGCGCCTGGCTGCCCGCATCGTAGGGGGCGTCCCGGCATAGAGTGGTGACCGCGAACCTCTTGCGCCCGCGTAGCGATCCGTCGGAAAGGAGCGGCCGGATGGTCAAGACGTCGGAGTTGCGCCAGAAGGACATCATCAACATCTCGGACGGGCGCCGACTGGGCATCATCGGTGACTTGGAGATCGACCTCGAGCGCGGCGCGGTGACGGCGCTGGTGGTTTCCGGATCGGCGCGTATGTTCGGCTTCTTCGGCAAGGACAAGGACATCGTCATTCCGTGGGAGCGCATCCACAAGATTGGGGAGGACGTCATCCTGGTGGACATCGTCCCTGAGACCCTGAACGCCGGCTGAGCCACAAAATTGCGCGAGCCGGGCGCGCGGGGCAGGAACTTGCCGGCGCGTCGCGAACCCCTGCGCATGACGAGCGAGCAGCGGGACGAGGGGCGCCGGCGGTGGGGGCCGGATGCGGCAGGCGGCTGGAGCGGGCGGCTCGGCCCGGGACGGCTGTGGTTCACGGGACGGGCCGGGGGGGTGAGCGCGCCGCCCTTTGCGACGCTGAACCTGTCACGCCACGTGCGCGACCTGCCGGTGGCCGTGGAGGAAAATCGGCGCCGGGCCGCGATGCGCGGGGCGCCGACGGGCGAGGCCGTGTGGGGGCAACTGATCCACGGCAGCAACGTCGCATGGCTCTCGCCCGCCGCGGCGCCGGGGCCTGGGCCGGTGGCGGACGGCCTCTTGACGGCGAGCGCCGGGCTCACCATTGCCATGACGTTTGCCGACTGCGTGCCGATTTGGCTGGCGTCGCGGGTATCTCCGGTGGGGGGCCTGCTGCATGCCGGGTGGCGCGGGACGGTGCGCGGAATCGCACGAGCGGGCGTGGAGGCGCTCGTCGCCGCGGGTGCGGCCGCCGCCTCACTCGAGGCGGTGATCGGCCCGTCCATCGGACCCTGCTGCTACGAAGTGGGCCCCGAGCTGGTCGACGCGGTGGAGGCACTCGACCTTGGCCCCGGGCTGGTCGATGCCCGGCGGCACTTGGATCTGTGGGAGGCAAACCGCCGCCTGCTTTGCCGCGCGGGGATGGCGGAGGACCACATCGCGGTGACGGGGCTGTGCACCGCCTGTCATCCGGAGTGGTTCTTTTCCCACCGGCGCGAAGGCGGACGAACAGGGCGCAACGGCGGCTTCTTTCGGATGGACTCCCCGTGATGGACGGAGCGGCGATGGCAGAGCGGGCGGCGCGTGTCCGCGAGCAGGTGCAGGCAGCCTCGCGGGCGGCAGGACGCCCGGCCGACGCGGTGGCCGTGCTTGCCGTGGCCAAGGGCCACCCCTTGGAGGCCGTTCACGAGTTGTTTCAACTGGGGTTTCGCGACTTTGGGGAGAACCGGGTTCAGGAAGCTGTTGCGAAATATGGCGCTCCGGGCTCACAACCGGCGTGGGTGCAAGCTATTAGGCTCCATCTGATTGGACACCTGCAGTCCAACAAGGTAAAATTGGCCCGGGATTACTTCCAATTGATCCAGACTGTGGACCGAACCAGTTTGGTGGCTCAACTCGCGCGTGACCCTGGTCATCCCCGGCCGATCATGGTGCAGGTGAACGTCGGACGGGAGGCTCAGAAGCAAGGGGTATGGCCGGAGGATCTTTTGGCTTTCTTGGGGGAATTGGGACCCCAGCCTGGGGTCCTGGTGGTAGGCCTCATGGCGGTGCTCCCACGGGTGGGCGAGCCGTGGCGGGGCCGGGCCATGGAAGAAGCGCACACGGTCTGGCAGGCGGTGCGGCGCGAAGGATGGCCGTGGGTGCCCTGCGATCGCTTGTCGATGGGGATGAGCGAGGACTTTGAGGCGGCGATTCAGCATGGCAGCACGGAAGTGCGGATTGGGACGGCGTTGTTTGGGGCCCGGCCGGCTGAGAGGCCGCCTCGGGACACATGATCACAGAGGGGGAAGCTCGACGTGACCAGCACGGTGGTGCAGAAGCTATTGAACTTCGTGGGGATTGAAGAGATCGACGAATACGCGGACGCCAAGGAGCCGGACTGGGAGCCGGAGGTGCCGAGAAAGAGCAAGAAACCGCCGGTGGTGAGCCTGGCAGGGGGCGTCCGGGGCAACGGAGTCCGCGTGGTGGTGATGCACCCCAAGTCGCTGGAGGATGGGCAGACCATCGCCGACCAGGTGAAGGGCCGGCGGCCCGTGATTGTGAACCTGGACTTGGCCGATGAGCGCGCGGGTCAGCGCCTTTTGAACTTCCTGTCCGGCGTGGTATACGCCTTGGACGGTAGCTTGCGCAAGGTGGGGGACGGCATCTTCCTGGCGACGCCCAGCAACGTCGAAGTGGCGGGCGACGATCAGGATGACGGCAACTGGGTGCGTGCCTTCGGCAAGTAGGAGGCACGTGGCTTGGTGGTGTTGGTCAATCTGGCGTTCTCCTTGAAGTGGCTCCTCAGATTCGTGTACGTCGTGTTGCTTGTTCGGGTGATCGGGTCGTTTGTGCCGCCGCGCCATCCGGGTTGGTGGGCAGATGTGTCGGGGTTTGTTGCGGACTTGACCGACCCGATCCTGCGCCCGGTTCGTCGGTTTCTTCCGATGTGGGGAGGTATGGACTTCTCCCCCGTGGTGGCGTTGCTGTTGGCAGATATTTTGGGCGGTCTGGTGGGAGACCTGCTGGTGTGGGCCGCACAGCACGTCTGAAATCAGTTGTGCCTATCATTGGAGGAGGCCGTGTTATGCCCCTGACCCCGGTCGACATTTACAACAAGGAGTTCAAGCGTGGTTTCCGGGGATATCAGGAAGACGAGGTCAACGAGTTTCTCGACCATGTGGTGCGGGATTTCGAGGCGGCGCTGAAAGAGAATGAAGATCTGCGTCAGCAGTTATCGGGGATTGGCGAGCGCATCGAGCAGTACCGCAAGCTGGAGGAGACGCTGAAAACCACCCTGGTGGTCGCGCAGACCGCGGCAGACGGCGTGCGGGCCTCGGCCGAGCGCGATGCCGAGTCGGTCCTCCGGGACGCGAACACGCGAGCGGCGGAAATTGTCGCGCAGGCCGAGCGCCAGCTGCATGACTACCAGGAGCAGCTCATGGTCGTGCGGCGCGAGTGGGATACCTTTCGGGCACGCGTACGCGGCATGCTCCAGAGTCAATTGTCGCTGTTGGACGAGGCGCATCTCGGCGAAGCGGATTAGCCGCGCGAGGAGCCTCGCCCGGGACCCGGATTCGCCGGGCTCAGCGGCCCTCGGGGTCGGTTGCTGTGGCGGTGGCAGTCCCGAGGCCGGGCACGGATCGCGCGAGTGGAAGGGGCCCGTCACCGCGGGCCGCTTTGGCGGGATAGGCTCGTCGCACCCTCGCGGGCTTATGCCGGTTCCGGGGAGGGCTGGCGATGTGAGCGAAGCCCCTTGCATACGGCATGCTGCCCCAGTATGATACTCCCAGCATAGGCGCGAAGACGATGATCGGGACCGAGGCTGCGCGAAGCGCAAGAGAGCCGGCGGTGGGTGTGAGCCGGTGGCAGACGCAGCGGACATCACCCAGGAGTGCCCCGGCGAACCAAGTAGCCGGGCCGGCTGACCCCGTTAGCGGTCATACGAGCGCCGGCCTGCCGGCGGGTCGAGGGTGGTAGCGCGGCACAGTCGCCCCTTGGGGGGCGATTTTTTGTTGGAGTCAGGAGATGCGATGGCGCAGGGTCAGGAGCCATCGAGGACGAGGGGGCGGTAGGATGAGCGCGAACGCGGGCACCGGGTCGGGATCCGAATGGCGGGAGACATTGAATCTGCCTGCCACCAGCTTTCCCATGCGGGGCAACCTGCCGGTGGAGGAGCCGCGGCGGCTCGCACGATGGCAGAGTGAGGACGCGGGGCGAGTGCTGGCCGAGCGGCGGGCCGGCCAGCCTCGCTATGTGCTGCACGACGGTCCGCCCTACGCAAACGGGGACATCCACATGGGGACCTTGTTGAACAAGGTGCTGAAGGACATCATCAACCGACGCGAGGTGCTGAACGGCAAGGACGTGCGCTACGTGCCGGGATGGGACACGCACGGCCTCCCCATCGAAACGCAGGCGCTCAAAGAGCTGGGCGTGGGCCAGCGCGAGATCGATCCGTTGGAACTGCGGCGCACGTCGGCCCGAACCGCTCGGCACTATCTGGGAGAGATGACCCGCCAGTTTCAGCGGCTGGGGATCATGGGGGATTGGGACCATCCGTACACGACCCTCGACCCCGGATTTGCGGCGGCGGAGTTTCGGATGTTAGCGGACATCGTGGAGCAGGAGTTGGTGTACAAAGACTTAAAATCCGTGCACTGGTGTCCGTACTGCGAAACCGCGCTGGCGGAGGCGGAACTGGAATACCGTGAAAAAACCTCGCGCGGGATTTGGGTCGCCTTTGACATTCGGCCCGCCGAGCGGGGGCCGCTGCCCGAGGGGACGCGGGCGGTCATCTGGACCACCACCCCGTGGACGATCCCGGCCAACGTGGCCATCGCGTACCATCCCGACTTTTCGTATCAGGTGCGAAAGACGCCGCAGGGGCTGCTGCTAGTGGCATCCGCGCTGGCGGACACCTTTCTCACCGACGTCGGGCTTGCTGGCGGCGATGTTGCGCTGGAGGTGCACGGCCGCGCGCTGGAGGGGGTGGCCGCCACCCATCCGTACCTGGGGCACCGGGTGCCGCTGTTGCCGGCCGGCCATGTGACCGCGGACCAGGGCACCGGGTTGGTGCACACCGCTCCGGGACACGGCATCGAAGACTTTGACCTGGGTCGCGCATGGTCACTGCCCGTCGTGCAGCCGCTGGACGACGGCGGCCGGTTTGTGGAGGGGACGCCGAGGGTGGCGGGCCTCGGATACCAGGAGGCAGAGCCGGCGATCCTGGAGGCGCTCCGGGAGGCCGGGGCGCTGCTGTTCGAGCGCCCACTGGTCCACCAGTTTCCCCACTGCTGGCGCTGCAAGCACCCCGTGATTTTTCGGGCCACGTCTCAGTGGTTTTTCCGCCTGGAACCTGTTCGGGAGAAGCTTTTGGCCGCCATCGCCCAGGTGGCCTGGACGCCCGCCTGGGCCCGGGAGCGCATGCGCCTCATGGTGGTGGACCGTCGCGACTGGTGCCTGTCGCGCCAGCGGGCCTGGGGCCTCCCGATTCCGGCGTTCACGTGCCAGGACTGCGGCGCACCGGTGATGACGGCGGACAGCGTGCGCCACGTGGCGGGGCTGGTGGCTCGCCACGGATCCAACATCTGGTGGGAATGGGATGTGGAGCGGCTCCTCCCGGACCCGTCGCCTCGCTGTGCCTGTGGTGGGACCCGGCTGGAGCGGGAGTGGAACGTATTTGACGTGTGGTTTGACTCGGGTGCCACGCAGGCGGCGGTGCTGGCGGAGCGCGCCGACCTCACCTGGCCCGCCGACCTGGTGCTGGAGGGCGGGGATCAGTTTCGAGGCTGGTTCAACTCGCTGCTGACCGAAGGCGTGGCTTGGCGCGGCACCGCGCCGTATCGGGGCGTGCTGACGCACGGCTGGGTGCTGGATGGTGCCGGGCGCCCGATGCATAAATCCCTCGGCAACGTGGTGGACCCGCTGAAACTTGTCGACCGCTACGGCGCCGACGTGATTCGGCTTTGGGTGGCGGCCGGCGATTTTCGCGGGGATGTGCGGGTTTCCGACGACCAGCTCGGGCGGGTGGCGGATACCTATCGCAAGCTTCGCAATACGGCCCGCTTTCTGGTGGGCAATCTGGCCCACTTCAATCCCACCGCGGCGGTGGCGCCCGCGGATCTGCCGCCGCTGGAGCAGTGGGCCATGGTGGAGTTGGCGGAAAGCTTCGCCAAGATGCGGCAGGCCTACGACGCGTACGAATTCCACGTGGTGGTGCAGGAGCTCAGTCGCCTGGCGGTGGTGAGTCTGTCGACCTTCTACCTGGACGTCGCCAAGGACCCTCTGTACACCCTGGCGGTGGGGGACCCGGCCCGCCGCGCCGTGGAAACGGTGCTGTGGCACGTACTGAACGTGCTCCAGGCGGTCCTGATGCCGATCTGCCCGTTCACCGCAGATGAATTGGCCGAGCACCGGGGCTCACCGGGAGCGACGTGGGATATGGTGTGGCCGGCGCTGCCGGAGGGCGTGGCCGGCCTGCCAGGCGCTGCGCGGGTCCGGGCTCTATTTCCCGCCCGCGACGCGGGCCTCATGGCGCTCGAGCAGGCTCGCCGCGCCGGACTCATCGGGAGTGCGGGCGCCGCCGATCTGAAGCTCTGGGTGCCCAAGGGGGTGGACCCGCTGAGTGTGTCCCAGGACGCGGATCTGCTGAAGACGATGCTGATGACCGCGAGCGTGGCGGTGGCGGTCGGCACCGGCACCGACTGGCGCGCCGAGGCCACTTTGTCCCCGTGGCCCAAATGTCCGCGGTGCTGGCGCCAGGTGCCCACCCTGCCCGAGGGAGTGTGCGTGCGGTGCACTCAAGCGTTGGCGGGCGCCCGATGAGGAGCGGGCGGCGACTGGCTGGGCCGCTTGTGCTGGCGGCCGCGGTGTTTGCCGCCGACCGCTGGGTGCAGGGCCTGGTGCTCTCGCGCCTTACGCCCGACGTGCCGGTGGCCGTGCTGCCGGGAGTGAGCCTCACGCTCAGCGAAAACACCGGCGCGGCGTTTGGGCTCTTCCAGGGAGGCAGCGCCTGGCTGGCGATGGTCGGCGTGCTCGTGGTGGCGGGCGGTCTGGCCTGGCTGGTCCGCCACCCCGAAGCCCGCGGTGCGGTGAAGTGGGGCTTGGGTCTGCTGCTCGGAGGGGCGGTGGGGAACCTTTGGGACCGCTGGGTCAGCGGGCGGGTGGTGGACTACGTCGCGATCGGACCCTGGCCGGTCTTCAACCTCGCGGACAGCGCGATTGTCGTGGGGGTGGTGCTGCTTGCCGTCGAGGCGTGGCGGCATGACCGCCCTCGCGGCACGCCGTGACCACCCTCACGGTGACCGTGGGCCCCGACCGCGCTGGCGTGCGGCTCGACCGCCTGTTGAGCCTCACCTGGCCGACGTGGTCACGCACCCGCTGGCAGGCGGCGATCGCCGCGGGTGAGGTGGCGGTCAACGGGCGCCCCGTGCGGCGCGCCGGACATCCATTGGCCGCCGGCGATCTCGTGAGTGCGCCGCCGCCCGCGGAGCCGCCGTCCGAGGAGGCGCTCCAGCACGAGCCGCCGGATGTGGCGATTCCCATTCGGTACCGCGACGACGTACTGATGGTGGTGTGCAAGCCCCCGGGGGTGGTGGTGCACCCGGGGGCGGGCCACGCCCACAACACGCTGGTGCAGGCCCTGTGGCCCGACGTCGCGGCCGCCGGCGGCGAGCCGGGCCGCGCGGGCGTCGTGCACCGCCTGGACCGGGACACCGGAGGTCTTATGATGCTGGCCCGCACGCAGGGCGCGCGTGCGGCGCTGAGTGCGGCGCTGGCCCGCCGGGATGTGCATCGCCGGTACTGGGCGCTGGTGGATGGGCACATGGAGCCCCCGGTGGGCCGCATCAGCGCGCCCATCGGGCGAGATCCTCGGAACCGCACGCGCATGGCGGTCACCGCCTCGGGTCGACCGGCGGCCACACGATACCAGACGGTGGCCCAATGGGCTCGCCACAGCTGGGTGGCCCTGGAGCTGGAGACGGGTCGGACGCATCAGGTGCGGGTGCACCTGGCGGCATTGGGCCATCCGGTCGTGGGAGACCGCGTTTATGGGATGGGTCCGGCGCTCGGTCTACCGCATCAGGCGCTGTTCGCCTACGCGCTTTCGCTGCAGCATCCCACCCGCCGGGGCCGCTGTCTCACCGTGGTGGAGCCCTGGCCCGAGGGGTGGGCGGCGGCCCTGGCGGAGCTTGGGCCGCCCGAGCAAGGTGTGGTTCCCGCGCGGCACCCCTCCACGGCCCTGCGGCCCGACTGATCGCTCGGATTTTCGCCGCACGCATTTGCACTGGCGGCGGCTAGCGCGCACACTAGCCACGAATCATCCCGTGGAACCATGCTGGCGGCTTCGCCGGAGGGGGGGGGCGGGCTGTGGCGCCCAATGCGAGGCGGGCCGACCGTCCGGCAGGCCATGGCCTGGTGATGTCCCTTGATCCCGGGCTGGCGTGGGGTGGATTGGCCCGCGCGGCATGGCCTGCCGGACTCGGAGGCTCCCGATGGCGGTGAGGCTCAAGATAGGCCGGCTCGGATCGCTGCTGGCGGCGCTCGCGGTGGGGGGCGCGCTCGGCTACGTCCTGCACGGCAACCCCACCGGACCGGTACCGGCTCCCGGTGGGGACATCGGCAGCACCGTGCTTCAGGACGAGGCCACGATGGCCCTCGACTTTCAGTCGATTGCGGACGGTACGGGGGGGAGCGATGCCGGCGCCCTCTGGCTCCAGGCATCGACCCTCGCCGACACGCTGTCGCACGCGGGGCTCGACCGCTATATCTGGCGAGGAAACCGGTCCATGCCGGTGCCCGCGATGTCGGCGGGGCTCAGCGCGCTGGACACGGCCGATCTGGAGTTGGCGCTGGCTACCCAGGGCCCTGCCCCCAGCGGCTCGGCCGGCCAGGCATGGGCGGCCTATGTGGCGAACGTGTTCCAGCGCGACGTTCTTCCGGCGGAGCGGGCTGCCGGGGCCCACGCGCTCGGAGCCGCCGGCAGCGAGCGCTTTAACCGCGCGATGGAAGCGTTCGCAGCCTGGGTCGGCACTCACCAGCCATAAAATGTCGGCGGGAGGTTTCGACTGCTGTTTTTTCCTGCTTGACGGCCTGGATGGGACACGCTATTCTGTGGCCAGAGACTTGCACCTTTAATCTGGTCCTGTGAGGCCAGGAAGGGAACGGGATCCTTCCAACCCTTCCTGCGCGTCGAGTGCGGGGAAGGGGTTTTTTGTGGGCGAGCGGCGGCGCGAGATCATGGACGGCGAGGCGATGCGCCGAGCCTGGCTGAGGGTGGCGCATGAGGTGTGGGAGCGGCACCGGGACTTGGACGACGTGGTGCTGGTGGGCATCCGCCGGCGCGGCGAGCCGCTGGCCCGGCGGCTGGCGGCGGCGCTGGGTGCCATCAACGCGGGCGGGGATCTCAACATCCCCGCGGCGGGTTTGGACATTGGCCCTTGGCGCGACGACGACCGGGACGCGCGGCCCGGGCCCGGGGCCACCCTGACCCCGATCGCGACGCGAGATCGGCGGGTCGTGCTGGTGGACGACGTGCTGTTCACCGGGCGCAGCGTGCGGGCCGCGCTGGACGCCCTGGCCGAGCACGGCCGGCCGCGGCAGGTGGAGCTGGCCGTGCTGGTGGACCGAGGCCATCGGGAACTCCCGATTCGGGCGGATTATGTCGGCAAGAATGTCCCGACCGCCAGTCGGGAGCGGGTTTCGGTGCGCCTCGCCGAGGTGGACGGGGACGACGGGGTGGACCTGGTGTCCCCGGGGGAGTTTGCGTGACGGGGATCGCGGTGACCGGCGTTCGCGTGGTGGATCCGTACGCGGGGATCGACACCGTGGCCGATGTCTTCGTGGACGACGCCGGCCGGTTTGCGCCGCCGGCCCCCCGGCCGCCGGGAGGGTGGGACCGTGTGGACGGCCGGGGGTTGTGGCTCGTGCCCCGGGTGGTGGATCTGCATGTGCATTTCCGCGAGCCGGGCCAGACGCACAAAGAGGACATCGCATCTGGGGCGCGGGCGGCGGCGGCTGGCGGGGTGGCCGTGGTGGGCCTCATGCCGAACACCACACCCGTCATTGATAATGGCCCCGCCTTGGCGCGCGTCTTGTCGCGGGTGGCCGAGGTCGGGTTGGTGTCAGCGTGGGGCATCGGGGCCGTGACCGTGGGGTCCCGGGGGCAGGATGCCGCCGAATGGGACAAGATGCGCCAGGCCGGGGCGCGGGCGTTCTCGGACGACGGCCGCTCCGTGGCCTCGAGCCGCGTGATGGCCGCGGTGTTGGCGTTCAGCGCCCAGCATGGAACGCCGGTCATTCAACACCTCGAGGATCCTGAGCTGGCCCGGGGCGGCGCGGCCCACGACGGGGCGGTGGCGCGCCGCCTGGGGCTGGCCGGGATGCCGGCCGCCGCCGAGTCGGTCATGGCGTGGCGGGATGTGGGGCTACTGCGGGCGTATGGCGGGCGCCTGCACTTTGCGCACTGCTCCGTGCCCGACACGCTGGCGGCGCTCGGCTGGGCTCGGGCGCAGGGGGCCGAGGCCACGGGCGAGGCGGCGCCCCACCATCTGCTACTGACTGATGACGCACTGGCCGAATGGCACCCCACGGGCATCGCCAAGGTGAACCCGCCGCTTCGCCCCCAAGCCATGCGCGACGCGCTCCGCCAGGCGGTGGAGCGGGGGGTGGTCACGGTCGTGGCGTCGGATCACGCGCCGCACGCGGCGGACGAAAAGGCCGGCGCGTTTGGTGCCGCACCGTTTGGCATCAGCGGGATCGAGACCCTGCTCGGGGTGCTGCTCACGGTGTTCCATCACGAGCGGCGGCTCAGGCCGCTTGATCTGATGCGGCTCGTCACCCGCGGGCCCCACGAGGTGGTGGGGGAATCCTACCCAGGCGTGGCGGCGGGCGCGCGGGCCGACTTTACGCTCATCGACCCGGACGCGGCTTGGCGGGTGGACCCGGCTCGCTTTCAGTCGCGGGGCACCAACACGCCGCTCGCGGGGCAGATCCTCTACGGCCGCGTGGTAGCCACCGTGCACGCGGGGCGTTTCACATTTCGGGAAGGGCAGGTGGTGGCGTGAGGGCCGAGGGGTTCATCGAGTTGGCCGACGGGCGCCAGTTTTTTGGCCGATGGCTGGGGGAGCCACCGGGTTCCCCGGTGGTGGGCGAGGTGGTGTTCAACACCGCGCTGACGGGATATCAGGAGATTTGCACCGACCCGTCGTACGCCGGCCAGATCGTGGTGCTAACCTACCCCCTCATTGGGTCCTATGGCGCCGCGCCGCTGTGGCGGGAGTCGGCCTGGCCCGCGCTCCGTGGGCTGGTGGTGCGCCAGGCAGAGTCGGCGTCCCATCGGGAGGCCGTCATGGAGCTGGGGGCCTTTCTGGGAGCGCACGGCGTGCCGGTGCTCACCGGGGTGGACACGCGGGCGCTGACGCGCTGCCTCCGCGACCGCGGCACCGAGGTGGGGGTGCTGCATGCGGGCGCCCGTCCGCTCTCCGACGCCGTGCGCGGCGAGCTGGCCCGCAGGTTTAGCCTCGCGGGCATCGTGGACACCGTGAGCACCCCGCACGCCTATGTCGTCGACGGCGCGGGGCCAACGGTGGCGGTGGTGGACTACGGCCTCAAGACAGGCATTTTAGACGAACTGTCTCGGCGAGGCTTTCGGGTGGTGGTGCTGCCGGCCAGGACCACTGCGTCCGACCTGGCGTCGGTGGGCGCCGATGGGGTGGTGCTGTCCAACGGGCCCGGCGATCCGGGGGACCTTGTGGACCGCCTCGATCTGGTCCGGGAGGCGGTTGCGCATCACCCCACGCTGGGCATCTGCCTCGGTCATCAGCTGGTGGCGCTGGCCGCCGGCGGCCGCACGTTTCCCCTGAAGTTTGGACACCACGGCAGCAACCATCCGGTGCGCGATGAGAAGACCGGCCGGGTGGATATCACCAGCCACAACCACGGTTATGCGGTGGACGGGGCGCGGCTGCCCGACGGATACCGCGTGCGGTTTACCAACTTGAACGACAACACGGTCGAGGGATTGGAGCATGAGCACCGGCCAGTGCTCACGGTCCAGCACCATCCCGAGGCGGGGCCCGGCCCCCACGACGCCGACCGCATCTTCGATGAATTTGCCAGCTTCGTGCACGGCGCCCACACACGTGACGGGAGCGACGGGAGGACGGCACCGCATGCCTAAGCGACGAGACTTGAAGCGAGTGGCGGTCATAGGGTCGGGGCCCATCGTCATAGGCCAGGCGGCTGAGTTTGACTACGCCGGGACGCAGGCGTGCCATGCCCTCAAAGAGGAGGGGGTGGAGGTGGTGCTGGTCAACAGCAACCCCGCCACCATCATGACGGATCCGCTGGTGGCGGACCGGGTGTATCTGGAGCCGCTTACGGTGTCATTTCTGGCCAACGTGCTGGCCCAAGAGCGGCCCGATGGCCTCCTGGCCACGCTGGGTGGGCAGATGGGGCTCAACTTGGCCCGGGAGCTGGATCGCGCCGGGGTGCTGGCGGACCTCGGGGTGGAGCTTTTGGGGACAGGGCTCGCGGCCATTGAGCAGGCCGAGGACCGCGAACTGTTTCGGCAGGCCATGCTCCGGCTGGGGCAGCCCATCTGCGAGGGCCAAACCGTGCGGACGGTGGATGACGCGCTGCACTTCGCCGAGAGAGCCGGGTTTCCGGTCATCCTGCGGCCTGCGTATACGCTGGGGGGCACGGGAGGCGGATTTGCCCATGACCCGGTGGAGCTTTCGCGCGCCACCGCGCGCGCGCTCGATGCCAGCCCGATTCATCAGACGCTGGTGGAAGCCAGCATCGCGGGATGGAAAGAAGTGGAGTACGAAGTGATGCGCGACGCCCGAGGGACGGCGGTCGTGGTGTGCAATATGGAAAATCTGGACCCGGTGGGTGTGCACACCGGAGACTCCATCGTGGTGGCGCCGAGCCAAACGCTGTCGGACCGCGATTATCACCGGCTCAGGCGGGCGGCCCTGGACATCGTGGCGGCCCTGGACGTACGGGGCGGCTGCAATGTGCAATTTGCCCTCGACCCCACGAGCGGCGCATATCGGGTTATCGAGGTGAATCCCCGGGTATCGCGCTCCAGTGCTCTTGCCTCCAAAGCGACCGGCTATCCCATCGCGCGCGTGGCCAGCAAGATTGCGTTGGGCTATGCGCTTGATGAAATCGTCAACCCGGTCACCGGTAAGACGAGCGCCGCGTTTGAGCCGGCGCTGGACTACGTCGTCGTGAAGATTCCCCGATGGCCGTTCGATAAGTTTCCGCGGGCCGACCGGCGGCTGGGCACCCAGATGAAAGCCACCGGCGAGGTCATGGCGATTGACCGGACATTCCCCGGCGCCCTGCAAAAAGCCATTCGCTCGCTCGATGTCGGCCAGGACAGCGTGGTGGACTCCCAATTGGCGGACACGCCGGCGGCCGACTTGACCCGGGCGGTGAGCGCGCCCACCGACCGGCGCCTCTACGCAGTGGCCGAGTTACTGCGCCGCGGCGAGACGGTCGACGCGCTCTACGCCGCCACCGCCATCGACCGGTGGTTCCTGCGGCATGTGGCCGCCCTAGTGGCAACGGAGCGGCAGGTCGCCGCCAATCCGGAGGGATTGCCGGGACAGCTCCGCCGTCTGAAGCAACTGGGCTTTTCAGACGAGCGGCTGGGTGTCCTGACGGGAAAGGCCGCCGCCGATATACGCGCGCTTCGCCGCGCGAACGGCATCCTGCCCACGTACAAAATGGTGGATACCTGCGCGGGCGAATTTGTGGCCCAGACGCCCTACTTCTACAGCTGCTACGAAGAGGAGAACGAGGCGGAGCCGCTCAGCGGGGATAAGGTGGTGGTGCTGGGGTCCGGCCCTATTCGGATTGGGCAGGGCATTGAGTTTGACTGCTCAAGTGTCGTCGCGCTGGAGGCGCTGCGTCGGCGGGGCATCGCGGCCATCATGGTCAACAGCAATCCAGAAACGGTATCGACCGACTACAACGTGTCGGACCGACTGTATTTTGAGCCGCTCACCCTGGAGGATGTGCTGAACGTGGTGGAACTGGAACGCCCCCGCGGGGTGCTGGTGCAGTTTGGCGGGCAGACGGCCATCAACCTGGCGGCGCAGTTGGAGGATGCGGGTGTGGCGGTGCTGGGCACCGGGGTCGATGACCTGGACCGCGCGGAAGACCGCAAGCGGTTCGACACCCTAATGGCCGAGCTCGGCTTGGAGCGGCCCGCGGGTGCGACCGCCACCACGATCGCTGACGCCCTGGCGGCCGCGGCGCGGATTGGGTACCCCGTGCTGGTGCGGCCCTCGTACGTGCTTGGCGGGCGGGCGATGCGCATCGTCGAGGGGCCCGATGACATGCGTCGCTACCTGGCCGAAGAAGTCGCGATGAGCCCCGGCCGCCCCTTGCTGGTGGACCGGTATCTGTCGGGCATGGAGTTGGAAGTGGACGCGGTATCCGATGGCGAGACGGTGGTGGTTCCGGCCATCTTGGAGCATGTGGAGCGGGCGGGCGTGCACTCCGGCGACTCCGTGGCGGTGCTTCCGCCCCCCACCGCCAGCCCCGAGGTGCAGCGCGCGGTGGTGGTGGCGACCACCGCTCTGGCGCGGGGACTCCGGATCAAGGGGCACATCAACATTCAGTTCGTTGCCCACCGGGGCACGGTGTACGTGCTGGAGGCGAACCCGCGGGCCAGCCGCACGGTGCCGTTCATCGCCAAGGCGACCGGCGCGCCACTGGTGGACTGGGCCATCGCGGCGATGCTGGGGGAGCGCTTGGCGGATCTGGGTCTGCCGGACGGGCTCATGGCGCCGCCCGACGCGGTGGCGGTCAAGATGCCGGTGTTTTCCTTCGCCAAGTTGTCGGACGTGGATGCGGCTCTGGGCCCCGAGATGAAGTCCACCGGGGAAGTGATGGGAATCGACGCTAGCTATCCGGCGGCACTGTACAAGGCGTTCTTGGCCGCGGGCTTTCGGGTGCGGGGCCAGGGCGTGGTGCTGGCGACCATCGCCGACCAGGACAAGGCCGAGGCGCTTCCGCTGCTGGCGGAGCTGCATCGGCTGGGATACGGGCTGGCGGCCACCACCGGCACGCTGGCCCTGCTCTCGGCGCACGGCATTCCGGCGATGCCGGTGCGCCGTCTGGCGGAGGGCCGCCCGAATCTCGCGGATCAGATTCGCGGTGGTGCCTATGAATTGGTGGTCAACACCATCACGCATGGCGGGGAGGAGGAGTCCGAAGGATTCTACATTCGGCGGACGGCGGTGGAAGCGGGCATCTGGTGCTTCACCTCGTTGGATACCTTCACCGCGGCCCTGGCCGGATTCCGAGCCAAGAGCCGCTCACCCTTCGTGATCCGGGCGCTGCAGGATTGGCAGCAGAAGCGCCATGCCCCAGTGTGAACTGGTCGTGGCCGAGTGCCGCGAACCTCAGCCAGAACATGTGGAGCTGTTGCTAGACGCGCCGGCTCTGGCGTCCACCCTTGCGCCGGGGCAGTTTGCCCACGTGTGGACCCCCGGCAGCCTGCGTCGGCCGATCTCATTTGCGCGCACCACGGCCGACGGACGGGTGGGGCTCTTGTTTCGCGTGGTTGGCGCCGGCACGCGCTGGCTCGGTAGCCGGCGGCCAGGAGACCGGCTGAACGTGCTGGCGCCCTTGGGGCACGGGTTTCCGGCGCCGGAGCCAGGACCGTTGTTGCTGGTCGGGGGCGGCGTAGGGATTCCGCCACTGTTTGTGGCGGCCCAGCGCTGGGCCGCCACCCATCCCACCACAGCCGTCCTCGGCGCACGGACGGCGGGCGCGGTGGTGATGGCGGACGATTTTCGGGCCCTGGGCGTTCCGCCGACGCTCACAACGGACGATGGCTCGCTGGGGGAGCCTGGCCAGGTCACGGGCCCGGTCGCGCGCTGGCTCGCCCAGCACGATACGGGCCAGGTGATGGCCTGCGGGCCCACCCCGATGCTGGAGGCGGTGGCGCGGCTGGTCGGGGACCGGCTTCCCTGCTGGCTCGCCTATGAGCAGCGCATGGGGTGCGGCGTGGGGGCGTGCCTCGCCTGTGTGGTGTCCGGGACGGGTGTCGACGGCCAGCCGGCGTGGTTGCGTGTGTGCCGCGACGGTCCGGTGTTTTCGGCCCGGCGCCTCTGGTGGGCCGGCGGACAGGGGGAGGCGTAGCGTGGATCTCACAACGCGCGTAGGGGAGGTGCAGCTGGCCAACCCCGTGCTGGCCGCCTCCGGGACGCTTGGCTTCGGCCCCGAGTACGGCGAGTGGGTCGACGTGGCGCAGTTGGGCGGGGTTGCGGTGAAAGGCGTTTCGCCCGACCCCTGGCGGGGAAACCCCCCTCCCCGGGTGTGGGAAACGCCGTCGGGTCTCCTGAACTCCATTGGGCTCCAGAATCCAGGGGTCGAGCGATTTGTGGCCGAGGACCTGCCGTATCTGCGGGATCGCGGAGCCACGGTGGTGGTGAACATCATCGGCCGCACGCGGGAGGAGTATGCCGCCGTCGCCCGCCGCCTGGATGGCGAGCCGGGCGTGCAGGCACTGGAGCTCAACATCTCGTGCCCCAACGTCAAAGAAGGCGGCATCCAGTTTGGCCACGATCCGGCCGCCGCGGCGGCCGTGACG
This sequence comes from Bacillota bacterium, assembly GCA_021828405.1. The sequence continues at coordinate 13,941 of JAKARZ010000021.1, read as the reverse complement.
CGCGCGGTGAAGGATGCCACGTCGCTGCCGGTGTGGGTGAAACTGTCGCCGAACACCCATGATCTGCCGGGCATGGCCCGGGCGGTGGCCGCGGAGGGCGCGGACGCCATCTCGGCCATCAACACACTGGTGGGGATGGCGATCGATGTAGAGCGCCGCCGGCCGGCCCTCGGCGGCGTGACCGGTGGTTTATCTGGCCCGGCCATTCGCCCGATTGCCGTGCGCGCGGTGTGGGAGGTGTCGCAGGCGGTGGACGTTCCGGTGGTCGGCATCGGCGGCATCGAGTCCGCCGCCGACGTCCTGGAGTTTCTCCTCGCCGGGGCCAGCGCGGTGATGGTGGGCACCGCCACGTTCAGTCGGCCGGACGCCATGGCGACCATCATCGCGGAGCTGCCGGCGGTGCTGGAGCGGTACCGCTTTGACAGTGTCCGGGCGGCCATCGGCGCCGCGCACCCAGGGAGGGAGACCCATGAGGGCTGAGATGCCAGACGAGATAAGCCAGAAGCACGGCGTCACGGTGTGGGTGGCGCTGGACGTGCCTACGCCGCAGGATGCCGAAGCCTGGATGGACCGGCTCAGCCCGCACCACTACTTCAAGGTGGGCTTGGAGCTGTTCCTGGCCGCCGGCCCGAAGGCCGTGGCGGCCTGGGCGGCGCGGGGCCAGCACATTTTCCTGGACCTGAAACTGCACGACATTCCCAACACGGTGGCGGGAGCCGTGCGCCAAGTTGGGCGGCTCGGGGCCGAATTGCTGACGGTGCACGCCGCCGGCGGGCCCGCGATGCTGGCTGCCGCACAGGAGGCGGCCGGCCCGGGGCTCACGCTGGTCGCGGTGACCGTGCTCACCAGCCTCGGCGATGAGGCGCTCGCGGCGATGGGCACGCCGCCAGCCCGCGCGTGGGCCGAGATGCTCGCCGCCATGGCGGTGCGGGCCGGCATCGGGGCGGCGGTCACGTCGGGAGCGGAAGCCGGGGTGCTGCACCGCCGCTGGCCCACCCTGGCCCTCGTGGTTCCGGGGGTGAGGCCGGCCGGCACGGCGGTGGGGGACCAGGCGCGCGTGGTGGGGCCCGGCGAGGCGGTGGCCGCGGGCGCCGCGAACTTGGTGGTGGGCCGGCCAGTGCTGTCCGCCGAGCATCCGGCGGCCGTGCTGGCCGCCATCCAATCTGAGGCAGAAGGAGCGGTCGCGCGTGAATGACGCGAGCGGGGAATCCCAGGCATCGGAGGCCACCGCGGAGTGGCTGGCGGACTTAACGGCGACGGAAGCGCTCCTGTCCGGCCACTTTGGGCTGACGTCCGGCCGGCACAGCGGCACCTTCTTGCTGCTGCCGCGGCTGGTGGCGCACCCGAGGCGCCTAGCCCGCTGGCTGGACGTGCTGGTGCCGGCGGTGGAGGCCAGCGGGGCCGAGGCGGTGGGCGGGCCGGCCCTGGGGGCGGTGGCGCTGGCGTGGGCGCTGGCCAGCCAGGCGGGTGGGGATCGGGTCGCGCTTTATGCCGAAAAGGCCGACGACGGCTCGATGGTGGTCCGCCGGGGGTTCGGGCCCCTGGCGCGGCGGCCGGTGTTTCTCGTCGAAGACGCCATGACGACGGGCGGTTCTCTCCTCAAGGCCCAGGCCGCCTTTCAGGCCGTGGGGAGCGCGGTGGTAGGGGTGGGTGTGCTGGTGGACCGCCGGTCGCCGGAAGCGAGCTTCCCCCTTCCGGTGGCGTCGGTGCTCCGGTTGCCGATGACCTCCTGGCTGCCCGAGGCGTGTCCGCTGTGCCAAGCGGACAAGGTGCCCCTGGTGCATCCGAAGCAGCTGGCCTAAGCCCTCAGCGGGGTGGCCGGTCCACGAGGTGCTCCCGGCGTGCTCCGAGCCGCGTGAGCACCTCGGGGTCGGGGGTGACGTAGAGCGTCTGCTCGCGGGCGTAGAACACCTGCCCCGGCTGCCCGTGGGGGCGCTTCTTCACAAACTTGCGGGCCGTGTAGTCCACGGGGATGGATGAGCCGTGCCCGGCGCGGCTGTAAAAGGCGGCCAGCACCGCGGCGTCGGCCACATCGGCGAGATGGGGGCGACTCTTGCCGCACCGCAGCAGGACGTGCGAGCCCGTGTACTGCTTGACGTGGAACCACAGGTCGTCGGGGCGGGCGGCCTGAAATGTGAGCGACTGATTTTCGGCCTCGGTGCGGCCGACCCAAATCTCGGTGCCGGCCTGGCCGACGAACCGCCGGTACGGGAGATGGGGATCGTCGCGGACCGCAAGCGCGCGCGCGGGGCTCGCCTGGTAGCGCGCCAGCGCCGCCGGGCTGTCGGCGGCCTCGGCGGCCTCCCGCTCACGGAAGAGGCGCTCGCGCAGGGCGGCCCAGTGGGGCACCAACAGGCGCTCCGCGGCGGCCGCCGCCTTCGCCTTCTTGTAGTGGTGGTAGGCATGCGCCGCGGCGTCCCGATAGCCGAGGTCCCCGTCGCGCCAGGCAATCTCCAGGGTGTCCCCGGTCACGGGGTCGGTGAGGGTGGGTGGCCTCGCTTCGGCGTCCCAGCTGGGCCCCACGGTCAGCAGAGCGTCTCCGAGACGCCGCCACCGCTCGGGGTCGTCCGCCGCCCGAGCTGCGGCCCGGGCCAGCTGGCGCTCCACCTGCTCCAGTTGGCGGTCAATCGCGGCCAGGGCACTGCGGCGGGCATCGCGCAGCAGGTCGTGATGCTCGCGCGCCGCCCCCCATCTGGCCCAGGCGGGGCTCCAGCTGTCCGCCGCCTTCCAGGCGCTGGATAGCGGGAACACCCAAACCTCGGGGCTCCCATCCGGCCCGGGACCCTCCCACGGAGAAAAACTCCCAGTCGCATACGCGCGGCAGAGCTGGTCGAGATCCGCGGCGCCGCTTGTGGTCAGCCGCCGGGCCCACGGGGGCAAATCCTCCGCGCGTCCCGTCGCGCATGGGTTGGCCACCGGCGGCGGCGGCGCGTACACAATACCCGGGTACAGGGTGCGGCCCGGGCGGCCGGGTGCGATGCGCCGGTAGGCGTCGCCCACGGCCCCATCAGCGTTGAGCCAGAGAATGTTCGTAAGGTGGCCGGCCAGCTCGATGACCAGGGTGGCCGGGGCTGTTCGCCCCACCTCGTCCACGCGTTCCAGTTGCCAGCGCCAGACACGCTCCCACGGCACCTGCTCGACCGCACGGATGCGGCTGGCCAGAAGGCGGTCCGCCCACGCCGAGGGCCGGGCCTGGTGGGGGACGGCCTCTGTGCGCTGCATACGCCGGTAGGCGGGGGCCAGCACCACCAGCAGGGTCACGCGGCCGCCGGGGGCGCTTTCGACGGTGAAATAGACGCGCGGGCCGAACTGGCGGACCGCCAGCAGGCGCCCGCCGGTGAGCACGGGTTCCCACTCATGTGTCACCGCCCGCATGACCAGGGCATCAAAAGGCACGCAGCCACCCCTCGACTAGGTTAACACGCCCTCTGCGGGCGCCTGGGTGCCCGGGCGGCCTCGGGGCGCCGGATGCGGCCCGCGAGGGTCGAATGGCCGCCGAAAGCGAGGCGTTTGGCGCCATGATCACGTCCGAGGGCGGGGGTCGGGAGGATTGCAGATGGGCCTTAAGCCGCTGTTCGGACGGCGCACATGCTGAGCTTGTCACGAGACGATCGGAGTGTTGGAGAGTCTGATACCCTACCCCGTATCGTGCGTTGGGTGGAATCGGCGACCGCCGCCATGGACGTCGTCTGGTCGACATGTGATAATGACGCCAGTTGGAGGGCCAGAACGTGGGAGTAAGAGAGGGCAGTGAGCGCGACACGGAGACGAGGGGTGACATCCGCCGTCGATTGAGCTTGGCGGACTTTCAGGCGGCCGGGCTGGCGAACGTGAGCCCGCTGGAGGGAGTCGAATCGACGCCGCTGGTGGAGGCGGTGGGGCGTGTGGCGGCGGAGTGCGTGCGGGCGCGCATCCCGCTGCCCGCTTTTCGGCGCTCGGCGGTGGACGGGTATGCACTGCGCGCTGCGGACCGCGGGGGACCACTGCGCGTGGTGGGTAAGGCGACGGCCGGCCACCCCCCGGATCGGGAGGTGGGACCCGGCGAAGCGATGATGGTCACCACCGGCGCGATGGTCCCTGCGGGGGCGGACGCGGTGGCCCTGGTGGAGCGGTCCGTGGCCCGGGATGGCGTGGTGCGCGTGGAAGAACCGGTTGGCCCGGGGCAGCACATTTCCCCCATTGGGGAGGACTTTCAGTCGGGTCAGGTGCTTGTCGACCGGGGTCGCGTGCTGGAGCCGGTCGATGTGGCGGCGCTGGCCAGCCAGGGCTTGGAGTACATACAGGTGTGGCGTCGCCCGCGCGTGGGGGTGCTGTCCACCGGGGATGAGTTGGTCCCTTTGGGGCGTGCGCTGGGGGCGGCGCAGGTTTACGACGTGAACGGCACGGTGCTCATGGCCATGGTGCGAGCCGCGGGAGCCGAGCCCGTGTGGCTCGGCCGGCTGGAGGACCGGTATCCGGTGGTGCGTGCGGGCTTGGAGCAGGCGCGCGACCGCGGCGACTGGGATGTCCTGGTGAGCTCGGGCGGCACGGGAGCCAGCATCCCCGTGTTTCAGGAAATGCCGGTGGAGGAGTTGCACGACCTTATGCCGGCGGTGCTGGGCGAGGTGGGGGAACTTTTGGCCCACGGCATCCGCATGACCCCCGGCCGCCCCACCGCGCTGGGGCGGCTCGGCGGGCGGCCGGCGTTTCTGCTGCCCGGGTGGCCATACGCCGTGCTTGTGCACTTTGAGATGGTGGTGGCGCCGGCGCTCGCCAAGATGGCTCACCGGCCCCCGCCACAGCGCCGGCGGGTGGTGGTGCGCATGGCCGAGAGTCTCGCACCGTCCTCCGACCTGACCCGCATCATCCAAACCGAGTTGGTTGCCGACGAGGCCGGTGAACTGGTGGGCCGCCTCCTGATGCCCCCGCCGCCCCCCTCCGCGTCGCGCATCATGACCCAAATGCTGAAAGCCAACGGGTTTGTCGTGGTCGAGCGCGGCGAGCGACTGGAGGCCGGAGAGGAGGCGACGGTATGGGTGTCAAGCGCCGAGAGCAGTCCGGCGGACAAGGAGTGGCGGCGACCGGGCTAAAGGCGCACTGGGAGGCACTGCCGTCGCGGCGGTTCACCCAAAAACCAAACTACATCTGGTACGTGGTGGGCACGGTGTGTGTGGGCGCCTTTATGGCGGCCGTCGACGCCAGCATTGTCAACGTCGCGATTCCCACATTGCAGGGCAGTTTTCATGCAACGGCCGGCGACGCCAGTTGGGTGCTGATTGCATACCTGCTGACGCTGGCCAGCGCGGTGACCGCTATTGGGCGGTTTGCGGACATGATTGGCCGTAGGCCGCTGTATACGTTCGGATTTTTGGTGTTCATCATCGGGTCGGCGCTGTGCGGGGCCGCTCTGTCGCTGCCCATGCTCATCGCCTCCCGTGTCTTGCAGGCACTGGGGGCCGCCATGTTGCAGGCCAACTCCGTGGCCATCATCACGGCGACCGTGCCGGCCAGCGTCCGCGGCCGGGCCATTGGATTCCAGGGGTCGGCCCAGGCGGTGGGCCTCAGCATTGGGCCGGCTGTCGGCGGCGCCTTAATTGCGCTGTTTGGATGGCGGGCGATTTTCTATGTGAACGTGCCCGTCGGGATTATCGGGACGCTGTTGGGCGCCTTCATCCTGCCCAAGGACCGGCCCGGCGACGCGCATGCGCCGTTTGACTGGGGTGGCATGGCATACTTCGCGGGGTTCCTGGTGAGCATCATGCTGGCGCTTACTGAGGGCCCGGACTGGGGTTGGACCGCGCTGTCGATCCTGGGCCTGTTTGCGCTGGGCCTGCTGCTTCTTTGGCTGTTCGTCCGCCGCGAAGCCGGATTTAAGGCGCCGATGGTGCGTCTGGACTTGTTTCGCATCAAGACCATGACCATCGGCAACGTCACCGGGCTGCTGTCTTATGCGGCCATGTTTGGCACGCTGGTGCTCATGCCCTACTTCTTGAAAGAAGTGCTGGCGCTTCCGGAAGCCACGATCGGGCTGTTGCTGACGCCGGTGCCGGTCGCCATGACGGTGCTGGCGCCGATTGCGGGCGGTTTGGCCGATCGGTACGGTTCCCGGATTCTCACGACGTCGGGGATGGGTCTTACGACCGTGGGCTGCCTGCTTCTGGGCCTCACCCTGGGATCGGGCGTGAGCATTCCCGTCGTGGTGGGCGAGTTGCTGCTCGTGGGGGCGGGTTTGGGGCTTTTCACCCCGCCCAACAACAGTTCAGTCATGGGCAGCTCCCCGAAGGAGCATCTGGGGGTGGCCGGTGGCATCTTGAACATGTCGCGGTCGCTGGGCATGAGCTTCGGCACCGCGTTTTCCCTGGCGGTCATGACGGCCATTCTGCTGGGCCTGGGCGCCAGCACCACCCATGCGGCGCCGAGTCAGTGGGTGCCCTCGATCCACGCGGCCTTCTTAGGCTTGGCCCTCCTGTCTTTGGTGGCCACCGGGATGTCGGGACTGAGGGCCGCGGGCGAGAAGGGAACCGGGTCGGCAGAGTCGCATCCGCTGGAGTTGGCGTAGATCAGGTCGAGGCCCCGGGAGCGACTTCACGAACAGGAAAGGAAGCGCAACGATGTGGACAGTGGTATATATCGCCACCAGCTCCGCCGCCGCGGACCGCCTGGTCGGCGTGCTGAGGGAGGAAGGGCTCATGGTGACGATGCGCCCGATTGACTCCTCGGCCGATGGCAGGGGCAGCATCGAGATTCTGGTGCCGAACGGCGAGGCAGAGGAAGCGCACGAGGTGCTGACGGAGCATCTGGGGCATTTCAGCTGACAGGCGCAGCGCGGGTCGCAACCAGTGGGAGTATAGGAGGAGATCCCTTGCGCGTCTATCTGAACGGGGAATTTGTGGAGGAAAGCGCGGCGCGACTGTCTTTTGACGACCGCGGCTTTCTGTTTGGGGACGCCGTGTATGAGGTGGTGCGGCTATATGGCGGCCATCCCTTTCGGCTGGAGGCGCACTTGGCGCGGCTCGGGCGCAGCCTGGCCGGGGTGTCGCTGCCGGCTCTCGACCTGAATCACCTGGGAGAGGTGGTGTACGACTTGGCGGGCCAGGAGGGGGCGGCTGTCCCCGACGCCCTGGTGTACATTCAGGTCAGTCGAGGGGCCTCGCCCCGCAATCACCCCTTTCCCGACCCACCGGTGCCGCCGACGGTGCTTGCGTGGTGCCGGCCGTACCACGCGCTCCCGCCGGATGAGCTCCTGGCCGGGATTCGAGTGGTGACGGTGCCCGATGACCGCTGGGCGAAGTGCTGGATCAAGACGGTCAATCTGCTTCCCAACGTCCTGGCTAAAGAGAAGGCGCGGCGAGCGGGGGCGGACGATGCGGTGTTTGTCCGCGATGGCATGGCCATCGAAGCCACGTCCGCGAACTTCTTCGTGGTGCGCGATGGCTTTGTCCAGACGGCGCCGGTGACCAACTATATTCTGCCCGGCATCACGCGGCAAGTGGTGCTGGAGTTGGCGGCGGCGCAGGGCATCCCCGTCCGGCTGGAGCCGGTCGCGCTGGAGGACTTGGCCCATGTGGACGAGGTGTTTCTGTCGCATACGGGCTGCGGCATCGAGCCAGTGACCACCGTAGACAGCCGCAACTTGGGGGCGGTCGCGGGCCCCATCACGCACCGGCTACATGAGGCGTTTGCGTCCCTGGTGCGGGTGCCGGCCTCGCGGTGACGCTGGACGTCGTGCTGGTGGAGCCGGAGATTCCTCCCAACACCGGCAACATCGCGCGGACCTGTGCGGCCGTGGGGGCTCGGTTGCACTTGGTCGAGCCGCTGGGATTTCAGTGGCTCGACCCGCGGGTCAAGCGAGCTGGCGTGGACTACTGGCATCTGGTTGAGGTTCGTCGGTATGCCACCTGGCTCGCGTTGCCGAATGCGGTCCGGTGCCCCGACACCCTTCATCTGTTTACGAGCCGGGGCGGACAGCGCTTTGACCAGGCCGACTACGGCGAAGCGGCCGTGCTCGTGTTTGGGCGGGAGTCGACCGGGCTGCCCGACGCCCTGTTGGCGGAGCATCCGGACCGCTGGCGCCAGATTCCCATGCGGCCGGGACTCCGGTCGCTGAACCTCTCGAATGCCGCGGCCCTGGCCGTGTATGAGGTGATGCGCCAACGGGGCTACGCCGGGATGACCGGCGGGGCCTGATCCCCGTTTCTGGCTCCCGTATGCCGCGCTGGTGATTCTCTCACGGGCCCGGGCGGGCAGGCTGTGATCAAGTCGGCGGCGCCGGATTGACTGGCCGGGGATGACCGGGGCTTGACTGCCGTATACTGCGTCCAGCGGGGCGGCGAGGGGCAAGGCCATGCTGTTGGTGATTCTCTCGGGCATGATCCTGATCGTGCTGTCCGCGGATTATTTTACGAACGGCATCGAGTGGCTGGGCAAGGCGCTGGGGTTGGATGCCAGCGCTGTCGGGACCCTGATGGCGGCACTGGGAACGGCCCTGCCAGAAACCCTGGTGCCCGTCATCGCGCTGGTGTCCGGTGCGGGAGGGGCGGCCGCCGTCGGATTGGGCGCCATTCTCGGCGCCCCCTTCATGCTGGCGACCTTGGGCTTTGTGGTGCTGGGCGTATCGCTGGCGTGGCCCGGGTGGCCACGCCGCGCCCCGGCGGCGCGACCCCAAGCCGTCACGCGCGACCTGAGCTTCTTTCTGGCGGTCTTTGGCGCCGCGTTGGTGGGGAGTTGGCTGCCCGAGACCGCGAAGCAGTACTGGGCGGGCGGCCTGGTTGTGGCGTATCTGCTGTTCGCCCGCTCCGTGCTCCGATCGGGTCGGCAGTCACCCGCCGAGGCGCCCACCACCCCGCTGCACCTGTCTCGGAAGGTGCCGCCGGCGCTCTGGGTCGTGGTGGGCCAGGTGGCCATGGCGCTCGCGGGATTGGCGGTTGGCGCGCATTACTTTGTGACCGCGCTGGAAGCATGGGCGCGGGACAGTGGCTGGAGCGGGTTTCTACTGTCGGTAATCTTGACCCCCGTGGCCACGGAGCTGCCGGAAGTTTTGAATTCGGTCATCTGGATCCGCCGCGGCGCCGACGCGCTCGCGTTTGGCAACGTCACGGGGGCCATGGCTTTCCAGGCGTCGCTGGTGCCGGCGCTGGGCATGTGGCTCACGCCCTGGCGGTTCAATCCGCTGGAAGGAACGGTGGGCGTTCTCGCGCTCGCGGCCGCCCTGTTTGTGTATGTGTCCGTGCGCCGGCGCGGGATCTTGCCCCGGGATTTGGTGGCGGCCGGCGCGTTTTACGTTCTCTTCGTCGGCGTGGCGCTGGCGGGTGTGCGCTGACGCTGGCAGGCAAGCTCGGACAGGCGGCACACCCTCCGGTGCCGACACAGACGGGAGCCTGCCTTGCACCTCCCGAAAAAACCTGGGCGGGTGAGGGCGTCGCTTGAATTTGCGCCCGGCCAACCAGGTAAACTGAGGTGCTGGCGGGCTCAACCGCGGAGGGTCCGGGCAGGCTTTCCGCAGAGGTGATGTGAGATGAGCACGCCGAAGTCAGTCGGCGGCGCCGGTCGCGCAAAGAAGGATCCTAGTCCAGAGGAGTTGGTGCGTGTCGCGTTGAAGTGGGAGGCGGCGACGGCGCTGGGCCTGGAGGGCAAAGTGCGCCGCAGTGGTTGGGGCGGCCTGAGCGCCGCGGAGGCCGGGCGCGTGGGCGGCTTGATGGGAAAATGGGGGCGGGATCCGGAGCACCGGCCGCCCGGCGCCTGACCGAACTGGAAAAACCGGGGGGATGACGGTGTATTGGGAGCGGATGACGACGCGGCAGTTCCAGGCGGTCATGGGGAAGGTATCGACCGCCATTCTTCCCACGGGCACCGTCGAGGCCCACGGATTTCACTGTCCGCTGGGGACGGACAACATCGCGCCGGCGGAACTGGCGCGGCGCCTGGAGCATCGGCACCCGGACGAACTGCTGGTGGCACCGGCGGTGCCGTTCGGCCATTCCTGGGATTTGGAGGAGTGGCCCGGCACGCTCAGCATTCCCGCGGCGGTTCTTGAGAACTATGTGGCCGAGGTGGGATTGGCCATGGGGCGGTGGGGGATTCGTCAACTTATTGTTGTGAACGGTCATGGCGGAAACAGCGGGGCCCTCGGGCATGCGGCGGAGCGCCTGGCGGACGCAGGGATGAGAGTGGTCATCAGCAACTGGTGGCTCGACTATTCTCAGGATATTCTCACCGTGACGGCCGGTCAGGGGCATGCGGGCGAAGATGAAACATCGGTGATGCTGGCTCTGGCGGCAGACGCGGTGGAGATGGCGCACGCGGGCGTCAACCCGTACCGCCCGAAGTTCCGGTTCAAGGACCAAGTGGCGCGCAAGACGGTCCTTCGCCACGCGCTCACGGGCGATGGGCGCAGCGGGACCCGGGAGAAGGGCGAGCGCATTCTGGATCTGGTGGAGGCGCGCCTGGAGGAAATGCTGCAGAATCTGTGGGCAGACGATTTGTTTCGCGAGACGCCGCCGGGCTGACGACGCCTCCCATTCTGGTCCGCTTTGAGGAGGCATACATGAAACTCGCACAACGCGTGTTGGATTTAGCGCCGTCGCCCACCCTGGCAATCGATGAACGGGCCAAGGCGCTGGCGGCGGACGGGATTGACGTGGTGAACCTGAGTCTTGGCGAACCGGACTTCGACACGCCGGCCGCCGTCGCCCGGGCCGCCATCGCGGCGATCCACGCCGGCGATACGCACTACACGGCCGCCGGGGGCACGCCGGCGCTGCGTAAGGCGCTGGCCGAGCACATTCGGGTGGAGACCGGGGCGACCTATGCGCCGGCGCAGGTGATGGCCTCGTCCGGCGCGAAGCACGCGCTGTTCAACGCCTTCATGGCGCTCGTGAGCCCGGGCGACAAGGTGCTGGTGCCCACCCCGTATTGGGTGACCTATCCCGAGCAGGTTCGGCTGGCAGGTGGCACGCTGGTGCCGGTGCCCACGGCGGCGCTGAAGGGTCATCGGCTGACGGCCGCCGCACTCGAGGCCGCCTGGCAGCCGGGGGTCACCGGCCTGGTGGTCAACAGCCCCAACAACCCCACCGGCGCGGTCATCGATCCCGCCGAGGTCGACCGCATTGCCACCTTCTGCGCCGAGCGCGACCTTTGGGTGATTGCGGATGAAATCTATAGTCGCTTGGTTTATCCGCCGGCGGTCCACCGGTCGTTTGCATCCGTTCCCCATCTGGTGGAGCGGCTGGTTTACGTGCATGGCCTGTCGAAGACGTTTGCCATGACCGGCTGGCGGATTGGGTACGCGGCCGGCCCGGCCCCGGTCATTGCCGCCATGGAGCGCCTGCAGGGACAGGCGACCGGCAACCCCACCTCGATTGCCCAGGCCGCGGCGCTGGCTGCGGTCACCACCCCGCTGCCGGAAGTGACGCGCATGCGGGACACATTTTCGGCCCGGCGGCAGCTGGCCGGGGAGTGGCTGGCACGTTCGGCGCCGCTGGCGGGCAAGATGCCCGACGGGGCGTTCTATCTGTGGGTGGACACCACCGGACTCGTGGGGCACACGCTGGCCGGGGTGACCATCGCGAGCGGGGACGATGTGGCGCGCGCCTGGCTGGAAGGCGCGCGCGTGGCGACGGTTGCCGGGTCCGGCTTCGGCGAGCCGCATGCGGTACGCCTGTCGCTGGCGTCCTCGGAAGACCGTCTGATTGAGGCATTTCTCCGGCTGGATCGCCTCATGGTTCCGGCGAAGTAGCGGTGGCGGCGCCCAAGAGCATTCTCATTCTCGGGTTTGGCGTCAACAATGCGCCGCTACTGCCGTTCTGGGTAGCACGTGGGGCTCGCGTCACGGTGGCGGATCGCCGCGAGAGTACCGTGGTGCCAGCGGCCGGGCCGGTGGTCTGGGCGGTGGGGCCCGACTATGTTGAGCAGGCGCTGGACCACGGTCCGTACGACCGGGTTTATCTGACGCCGGGCATCCCGCCGCACCGTCCCGAGGTAGCGAGGCTGGCGGCCGGCGCCCTCCTGACGTGCGAAACCGATCTGTTTCTGACTCTGTGTCCCGCACCGGTGTTGGGGGTCACTGGGTCCGCTGGAAAGACGACAACGACCACGCTGCTGGGCGCCATGCTGGCGCAGGAGGGTAGTCGGCCCGTGCACGTGGGCGGGAACATCGGACGGAGCCTCCTGGGGAGCTTAGATGCCATTCAGGCGGGCGACTGGGTCGCGATGGAGCTGTCAAGCTTTCAACTGCAGCTGGTGACCAGGAGCCCCGCCGGTGCGGCGGTGCTGAACCTATCCCCCAACCACCTCGACCATCATCGCGACATGGGGGAATACGCGGCGGCCAAGGCGCGCATCTTTCAATTCCAGGGGCCCGGCGACTTCTTGGTGACGGATGCTGCGCCGCCGTCTCTCATGGAGCGGGTGCTCGCACAACATCGGGGGCAAAGGGACACGGTATCGCTGACGGCGCCGGTCGAGCAGGGGGCTTACCTAGACCGGCGAACTATGATGTGGCGACCAGATCGGGGCGGTGCCGCCATCCCCATTCAGACGCTCGACCACTGGATGCTTCCGGGACGGATGAACGTCCACAATGCGCTGATGGCGATGACCCTGGCGCTCAGGGCGGGCGCCCATCCCGAGGCCGTGGCGGAGGCACTGGCGACCTTTCGGGGGGTGCCGCACCGGCTAGAACTGGTTGCGGAGCGCGATGGGATTCGCTACGTGAATGACTCGATCGCGACGGCGCCCGACCGCACGCTGGCCGCCCTGGATGCGTTTGCCGATCTGTCATTTGCGGGGCGGCCCCGTCCGCTGTTGCTGGTGGCGGGCGGCTACGACAAGCACCTGGACTACGGACCCCTCGGCCGCGCGTTGGCCCAGCGCGCCCGGATGGTCGCGCTCACGGGACCCACGGGGCCCGACATTGCCCGGGCAATCACCGCGGCGGCCGCGCCACAGGCGGGCCCGCGGTTGGTCGGACCGCTGCCTTTTGACGAGGCGGTCGAGGCGGTCCTTCAAGCCGCCGAGCCTGGCGATGTGGTCCTGCTGTCGCCGGCGTCGGCCAGCTATGACGCCTTTCGCAACTTCGAAGAACGCGGGCAGCGCTTTCGGACGCTGGTGGCGCTCCACCTGGGTCACTGACCGCGCCGATTGGGCCACCGTGTACCCGGTCGGCAGACCTTGATGTCGCCGCGGGCTCATGGATGTGCATGGCCCCAAAGTCGATCGATCTCGCCTGGGGCTGACCGCTAAGGGGCCCCGTCACAATAGTTAACCTGAAAGCCAATAAATTGAATCGATGGGTGACGAAGGATCCCGACCGCTGGATGCTGAAAGGGGTGCGTCACGAAGCATTATCGGATGGTCGCGGCGGCTGCCGGCATTCGGGCCCGGTGGACGGCTGCGAGGGGGAATACAACGAACGAACCCGGCGCTTGGCCGCCGCCGCCGCGGCGAGGCGCTAGGGCGCGGCGGGAACACGGTCGTGGCGGAGGTCACCAGGCTCGACCGGGCGACGATGCGCCGCGGCCTCGCCGACTTGACCCGTCCGGACCCGTGGCCCCCCGCCGGACGGCCACGGCGGCCCGGCGGGGGGCGCAAGGCGTGACGGCCGACGACTCGACGCTCGCGGCCGCGTTGGTCGAGCCGACGACTCGGGGCGACCCCGCAGCGCCGTGGCGGTGGACCTGCCAGAGTTGTCCGCCGTGGGCCGCCTGCGGTACGCGGCCGGCGTCCGCCTCCAAACGCCCGCAAGATGAGGGAAGGGCAGGCCCCGCATCCCGACCGCGATGCGCCGTGCCAGTACATCGCGGCCCGCACCGCCGCCGCGCAAGCGGCCCATCCACCGCATAGGCGCGTTGAAAAGAATAATCGTGACGTAAAGGATTTTGCCCCTCCCGTCGCGCAGTCGTCGGGGATCCCGACCGAGACGACGGAGGTGAGCGGACAGGACCCCACGGGGGAAGCGGCCCGCGG
>JAKARZ010000075.1 GCA_021828405.1 Bacillota bacterium | reverse complement strand
CAGTCGGATTCACCGGTTGATATCCCCCGTACTCCTTCGTGGAGATTCGGCTTCGGTGTGGCCAAGTCTAGGCGTATGCAAACCGCGTGTCAAGGAAACATTAAGGATTTTTTGTCTTTCCGTGGCGATGGCGAACGAATCGTGGCTGCGCTGTTTGGAACGGTCGTTGGTCCACGAGCGAGTCGACGGCCATCGCGCGGACGGGCTCGCCCCCCGAAGATGCATTGGTGCCGTGGGACGCCGAGGGGCATGATACAATACCGCCAGGATGGCCGGATGGCCACGAGCGTCACTCTGAGTGCGACGTGAGGTGTGAGATGCGAGCAGTGGACGCCGCTCATCAAGTTCTGCAGGAATCCGGGCAGCCCATGCCCGTTCACGATTTGTTGGACGAGGTTGCGAAGCGCGTGGGGAAAGACCCGGATGCGCGGACGCTGGCCGCAATTTATTCGGACATCAACCTGGACGTGCGCTTCACCTATCGCGCCGAAGGGCTCTGGGCGTTGCGCGACTGGACCACTAAGGCGGCCCACACGAGCGGCGCGGGGGGGCGCGACCATCCAGCACCGGCAGAGGAATCCGATGATGTGGAGGAGGAGGACGGCTGGTGAGGCGGCCGCCTCCTCTTTTTCATGCGGCCGAGGTGGCGTCGGCAGTCGGGTCTCTAGTTCACGGAAACAATAGTCAGGCAGCGGAGGGTCAGACGCCATGGCGAAATTTGCGTTTGTGACAGGTGGCGTGGTGTCTGCGCTGGGCAAGGGGATCACGGCCGCGTCCCTGGGCCGCCTGCTCAAGTCGCGAGGACTGCGCGTCACGGCGCTGAAACTGGATCCGTACATCAACGTCGACCCAGGCACCATGAGTCCCCTGCAGCACGGCGAGGTGTTTGTCACCGAGGATGGGGCGGAAACCGACTTGGACCTGGGCCACTACGAGCGGTTCATGGATGTCAATCTCGGCCAGGTCAACAATGTGACCACCGGGCGCATCTATGCGGCGACGATTGCCAAGGAGCGCCGCGGCGACTTTTTAGGGGGCACCGTCCAAGTGATCCCGCACATCACCAACGAGATCAAGGACCGTATTCACCGGGTGGGTGAGGCCAGCGGAGCCGATGTGGTCATCGTCGAGATTGGCGGCACCGTGGGGGACATCGAAAGCCTGCCCTTTCTTGAGGCCATTCGTCAGATGCGAACCGACGTGGGCCGCGATGACGTGCTTTACATTCACGTGACGCTGGTGCCGTTTTTGAACGCTGCCGGCGAGGCGAAGACCAAGCCCACTCAGCACTCGGTTAAAGAGTTGCGCAGCATCGGCATCCACCCGGATGTCATCGTCTGTCGCACGGAACGGGCCCTGTCGCCCGATCTGCGCGAAAAAATTGCCCTCATGTGTGACGTGGATCGGGACGCGGTCGTGCAAAACCTTGACGCTGACACCATTTATCGGTTGCCGCTGATGCTGAGAGCCGAGGGGCTGGACGACATTGTCATTGATCGGCTCGGGCTCTCGGCGCATCCCGCAGATCTGTCGGAGTGGCAGGCGCTGGTGGACAGCGCGGCAGCGCCAAGTGAATCGGTCACGATTGCCGTGGTGGGGAAGTACGTGGCGCTGCATGACGCCTACCTGAGTGTCGTGGAGGCGCTCTCCCATGGCGGCATCGCGGAACGGGTGCGTGTAAACCTGCGCTGGGTGGACGCCGAGGTGGTTGAGCAGGAGGGAACTGGTTGTCTTGAGGGGGCGGATGGCCTGTTGGTCCCGGGGGGCTTCGGTCTGCGCGGGGTAGAGGGCATGATTCGGGCTGTCGAATGGGCGCGGACCGGCCAGGTGCCGTTTTTCGGCATCTGTCTGGGATTGCACACCGCCGTGATTGAGTTTGCGCGCAATGTACTGGGGCTGGAGGGCGCGCAGTCCACCGAGTTCATGCCAGCGTCGCCGTACCCCGTCATTGACCGGATGCCCGACCAGCAAGATGTGGAGGACCTGGGCGGTACCATGCGGCTGGGAAGCTACCCGTGCGAAATCCGCCCCCGGAGCCTCACGGCCACCGTCTATGGTGAGAGCCTGATTTTCGAGCGGCATCGCCATCGATTTGAGGTCAACAATCGCTTTCGGGCACGGCTGGAACAGCGGGGGCTGGTGGCTTCCGGCACGTCGCCGGACCGGCGCCTGGTGGAAATCATGGAGCTGACCACGCATCCCTGGTTCATCGGGACGCAGTTCCACCCTGAACTGCAGTCGCGTCCCAATCGCCCGCATCCGCTGTTCGCGCACTTTGTCGGGGCAGCTCACGCGTATCGGGTGGAGGGCATTCCCCCGCTGATGGTTACCGAAGGACGAAGCTGAGGCAGGCGGCCCCGGGACGGGCCTCCGGCGCCAGTTCCTCGGCGAAGGCGGCGTAGGCGTCGAACTCCTGTGCATAGCCCGCCCGGAGCTGACCGTACAATGTGGCCATGGCGGGCGGGTCGGGTGGCACGACCCCTGGGCCGATCTGGATTTCCCTCAAGCTGCACCGGCGCTGGCGGTTGTAGCGGCAGTGCGCGACTTCACATCGAATCAGCGCCACGCAAGCGTTCCTCCCCCGTTAACCTTTCCCCGAGGGCGTAGCATTATGTTGCGCATCGCTGGGTGTATACTGGCCGGGAGGAGGGTGAGGCTGATGGGCATCATGAGTCGCATGTCAACCATCTTCAAGGCAAAAGTATCCAAGGCGCTGGATCAGGCGGAGGACCCCCGGGAAACCCTGGATTACTCCTACCAGCGACAACTGGAGCAACTCCAGCAGGTGCGCCGGGGCGTGGCCGATGTCGTGACGTCGAAGAAGCGGATCGAGCTGCAGTCCGACAAGCTGAACGACCAGATCAAGAGCTGGGAGCAGGACGCGAAAGACGCCTTAGCCCAGAATCGCGAAGATTTGGCTCGGGAGGCGCTGACGCGGAAGCAGGCCGCCCAGCAGCAACTGGATGGCTTGCACAGCCAACTGGCCGACTTGGAGCAGGAGCAAACCAAGCTGGTGGAGCTGGAGAAGAAGCTGGCGCTGAAGGTGGAGTCGTTTCGGACGCAGAAGGAAGTGGTGAAAGCCAAGTACTCCGCAGCAGAAGCCGAGGTGAAGATTGGCGAGGCCACGGGCGGCCTGTCCGAGGAAATGGCGGACGTCGGCATGGCCATGCAGCGGGCACAGGACAAGACCGAGTCGATGCAGGCGCGTGCTTCGGCCATTGACGAGCTCCTTGCATCCGGCACGCTGGATGACCCCATCTCGTCGGGCGATCACCTGAAGGACGAGCTGAATAAGATGAAAGCCACGTCTGGCGTGGATGACGAGTTGGCGAAGCTGAAGGCCGCGATGCCGGCGGGCGGCGCCGCCTCATGATCGTGCGCATCATGACTGAGGGCCAGTACGAGCTGGATGGCGACCAATTGGAGTCATTGAAGCACGCCGATGAAGAGCTCTTGGTGACGGTGCGCAACAATGATGCGGAAGGGTTCCGGAGCCACCTGGCCGCGGCGCTGGCCGTGGTGCGCGCGGGACGGCCTCTGCACGCGAGCGTGCTGAAGGAGTCGGAACTGGTGTTGCCGGCGCCCGACATGACTGTTCGCGAGGCTCGGCGCCTGTTTGACGAGCATCAGATTCTATAGCCGTTGGTATGCGCGGTGGGCTCGTAGCCAGCTCTTGTGTCGAGGGCATCCACCCGCTATAATCGGGAGGCGTTGCTGGGGGATGATGTAGCGGTAGCATAGGTGACTCTGGATCACCTCGCCCAGGTTCGAATCCTGGTCCCCCAGCCAAATACGGCCCCATCGTCTAGAGGCCTAGGACGCCGGACCCTCATTCCGGAAACAGCGGTTCGAATCCGCTTAGGGCTGCCAATTGATTGAGCCGTTGCACTGACGCAGCGGCTCTTTTGCGTGCCGGCTCGCCGCCGCCGCGGTGGTAGAGTGGGTCAGGAGCGAGGCGCGCGGCGAGCAGAGGAGGCGACGGATGCCCATGCGAAGAACAGCGGACGCCAGAGAGCCCGAGGGCGCCCGGGTCGCATGGCCCCTCACGGTGCGGTGGGCCGAATGCGATGCCGCGGGGATCATCTTTCACGGGCGGGTCTTCGAGTGGTTTTCCGAGGCGCGAGTCGCCTGGCTGGCCACCTGCGGGGTATCTTATTACCGGGACGTGGTGCCGGCGGGGGTGGGGCTCCTGGTGACGGAGGCCACCGCCCGGTTTCGGCGGCCGCTGAAGCCTGGGGATGCGGTGGTGGTGGAGGCTCGGGTCACCCGCCTGTCACCGGCGCGGATGCACTTCGCCTATGACGTCTGGCTCGGGACCGAGAGGGCGGTCGTGGGCGAAACGCAACATGCGTTTATCATGAGAGGTCGGGCGGGGAACCTGAAGAAGGCGCACCCGTGGCTGTATCAAACGTTGCAGGCGGCGACGGGTGGGGTGGCCGAAAACTAGGGGGTTGAGTCATGGTAGGTCCGTATCAGTCTGAACCGTTGACCGATTTTTCTCAGGGAGAGCATCGTGCAGCAATGGAAGTGGCGCTGGCCAGGGTCCAGCGGCAGTTGGGCCGCGACTACCCGCTGGTGGTGGGGGGACGGACCGTGGAGACCGGTGAGTTCATCACCTCCATCAATCCGGGACGGCCCAGTCAGGTAGTGGGCCGCGTCAGTAAGGCGCGCCGCCAGGACGTGGATGCGGCACTGGACGCCTCTTGGCGGGCGATGCAGTCGTGGGGCGACCAGAGTGCGGCGGCCCGCGCACGGCTCTTGTATCGGGCGGCGGGCGAAATGCGTCGGCGCAAGTTGGAGCTGGCGGCGTGGGAAGTGTTCGAGGCCGGCAAGACCTGGCCCGAGGCCGATGCGGACGTGGCCGAGGCCATCGATTTTCTGGAGTATTACGGGCGTCAGATGGAGCGGCTGGATGGCCCCGTCGCGGTCACCCCCCTCGCCGGCGAAGAGGACAGTGCGTTTTACATCCCGCTGGGGGCGGGTGCCATCATTCCGCCGTGGAACTTCCCGCTAGCGATTTTGACCGGCATGACCATGGGGGCCGTGGTGGCGGGCAATCCCGTGGTCATGAAGCCGGCGAGTGCCACACCCATCATTGCAGCCAAGCTCATGGAAATTCTTGAATCGGTCGGCGTCCCGCCGGGCGTGGTCAACTTCCTTCCGGGAGATGGCGGCGAGATTGGAGACCACATGGTAAGCCACCCGCTCACGCGCTTCATCTCGTTCACGGGGTCGCGGGAAGTGGGACTTCGGATCAACCAGGTGGCAGCCCAGGTTGGCGCGGACACCCGCTGGATCAAGCGGGTGGTGGCCGAAATGGGGGGCAAGGACGCCATCGTCGTCGATGAAACAGCCGACTTGGATGCCGCGGCGGCGGCCATCGTCTCATCCGCGTTCGGCTATCAGGGGCAGAAGTGTTCCGCGTGCTCGCGGGGGATTGTGGTGGATGAAGTGTACGACCAGGTGGTGGATCGGGTGGTGGCGCTGACCGAGCGGCTGCGCGTGGGCCCGGCGGAGGACCCCACCAACAATGTGGGGCCGGTCATTGACGAGCGCGCCTTGCACAAGATCCTGGGCTACATCGAGTGGGGGAAGACCAACGCGCGGCTGCTGGCTGGTGGGGACCGGGTGGGACCGGATGGGTACTTCTTGGCCCCCACGATTTTCGGCGACGTGGCTCCCGGGTCCAAGCTGGAGCAGGAAGAAGTGTTTGGCCCGGTCCTGGCGATGGTCCGCGCGCGTGACTTTGACCAGGCGCTCGATATTGCCAACGACACAGACTATGGGCTCACGGGCGCTCTGTTCAGCCGGCCCCGCGAGCGGCTCGATCGGGCCCGGAGGGAGTTTCATGTCGGCAACTTGTACCTGAACCGCAAGTGTACCGGCGCCGTCGTCGGGGCTCATCCCTTTGGCGGGTTCAACCTGTCCGGTACCGACTCCAAGACGGGGAGCCCGGACTACCTGCTGCTGTTCATGCAGATGAAATCGGTGGCCGAGCACCTGTAAGACGCGCCCCGCGCGGCGGGCACTTTCTCTGGGTGGCGGCGTTCGCGTTTTGCGCCCGGCATTCGGCAGGTCAGGCGTTGAGCCGGTGTTGTACCGCCGAGTAGGCGCCCGGCGCGAATCGAAACGCGTCATCCCGCCACCACAGGGTGTGCGTGGACACATTGTCCAACAGTTCCCGGTCGTGGCTCACGAGGATGAGCGCGCCAGGGTAGCCTGCCAGCAGGGCTTCCAGCTCTTCGCGCATGCGGAGATCCAAGTGGTTGGTGGGTTCGTCCAGCAGCAGGACCGACGAGCGGCTCATCAAGGCAAACAGCAGCGCCAGCCGGGACCGTTCGCCGCCGGACCACCCCTCCACGGTGCTGTCCAGCAACTCGCGTTTCAGACCAAACCGCGCGCCCAGGCGATACGCCGTTTCCCGGTCCATGCCCTCGTCGTGAGCCAATCCAATACCGGTGGCGTCGTCGGGCAGGAGGCTCGCGGCTTCCTGGTCGTACCAGCTGATGACGGCATCCGGGTTCCAGCGCACGCCGGGGGCGGACTCGGCCAGGGCGTGCAGCAGTGTGGTTTTCCCGGAGCCGTTGGGTCCCACGATCCCGAGGCACGCCTTGGCGGGCAGCGTGAACTGCAGCGGGGCCCACGTGCGCGGCCCTCGCGTGAGCGTGAGCCCGTCCACGATGAGGGCCAGCGTGCCGCCAAGCTCGCGCCCGCCGTGGGACAGCCGGCGGACCGCGGTTTGGGTGCGCTCCG
The DNA here is from genome assembly GCA_021828405.1 of Bacillota bacterium. Next base: position 1,348 of record JAKARZ010000075.1, on the reverse strand, counting down.
GGGGCGCCACGGCCGCCCGGTCCAATCGGGCGATGGCGTGCATCCGGCTTTTGGCCATGGTGGCGCGGCTGCCTTCCCGATAGCGATCCACGTACGCCTGCAGGCGGGCGCGCTCCTCGGCGTAGCGCGCCCACTCCTCCGCGACCCGCTGCGTGCGTTCCTGCCGGAGATGCTGGTACTGGCGATACGTGCCGGTTAAGAGCCAGAAGAAGCCGTCTTCCCACGTCATGATGCGCGTCGCGGTGCGCTCTAAAAAGCGCCGGTCGTGCGACGCCATCAGCACGCCACCTTCAAACGCCCCCAGCGTGTGCTCCAGCCACTCCATGGCATCGACGTCGAGGTGGTTGGTCGGCTCGTCCAAGAGCCACATGTCGGCGCCGGACAGCACGACCTGCGCCAGCGCCAAGCGGTGGCGCTCTCCGCCGGACAGCACGGCAGGCGAGTCGCCGTAGCGTGACTCGGGCAAGCCGGCCCCCTCCAGGGCCTGGCGTACGTGCGCCTCCCAGGTGTAGCCGCCCAGGCGCTCGAATTGCTCCTGCACCACCGCATAGCGAGCGAGCACGGCTTCCAGGTCGGGCACCGAGGGGTCGGCCATCGCAACCTCAAGTGCATGCAGGGCGCCGGCCAACTGCGGTAGCCGCCGGTTGGCGACCGCCGCCGTGTCCCAAACGGTGCCCTCGCTTTGAGGGTGGAGCTGGTCAAGCGACGCGATCGTGAGGTCGGCCGACCGGTCAAGGTGACCGCCATCGGGGAGGCGCTCACCGCTCAGCACGTGAAACAGCGTCGTCTTGCCCATGCCGTTGGGCCCCACGAGCCCGATGCGATCCCCGGGGTCCAGGCGAAAGGTGGCGTTTTGCAGCAAACGGCGGTTGCCCGCCACCAGCGTGATGTTGTTAGCCTTGAGCCAAGCCATAAAAAATGCCTCCCTTGATTGTTGTCAGGGAAGGCGGCCAGCTACCTTCCCGAGCCATGCGCGTCGTCGAATTCTGGGCATACCAATGCCCGATCGACCCTACGCCAGAGCTCGGACCACCACAGCGCATCCTCCTTCGTTGCCGAAACGCACGGGCCATCGACGGATGCCTTCGTCAGTATAGCATGCGTCGCCTGATTGTGTCCGCGCGCCGTGTGGCGCCGGCGGCCAGCCACGCGGCGCGCCCCGTTCCTGTTCCAGAAACGTTTTGCTGCGCTGTGGCCGAAAAACTTTTTCTCGGATTCCCCTTGCATCCGGCGTGGTGGGGGCGTAAGATAACGATCGCTGTCCGAGCGGCGGGGGACTGCCGGGAGGCGCGGACCTTGACAACTGAATCGGAGCAGGTAGACGAACTTCGGTAGCGAAAAGTCAGCG
>JAKARZ010000074.1 GCA_021828405.1 Bacillota bacterium | reverse complement strand
GTGGCTGTCGCCGCCGACTCGGCGGCGTTGGAGACCGCAGAGCAAGCTTTCGCCGGGGCCGAAGCCACTGGCGCGTCCGCGTCTGCCCAGGCGGTGCTGTCTGGCGCCGTCGCCGGTGCGCAGATGGTGCTGGCGGGTGCCGAATCATCCTACCGCCAAGCCGTGTCCGCCGACACCCTGGCTGTCGCCAGCGCACGCGCGGCGGAGAGCTCAGCGCTGAGTTCGCTCACGGACAATGTTGTCGTAGCCGAGGCGAACCTCGTGAAAGCCCAGGCCCAAATGGCAACCGCCACGGCCACGGCCAGTGGGTCCGCGCTTGCGGCTCTGCAGCAGGCGGTCGCCGCGGCGAGCGCGGGGGTGCAATCAGCGACGGTCATGGCCGCCAGTGCCACGCTGCGGGCGCCATTTCGAGGCACCGTGACGGCCATCGACGCGCCCTCTGGATCGGAAGTCGGGCCGACATCGGTGCTCATCAACTTTAATTCCGCGAGTGAACAGTTCGTCGGTCTCATGGGCGCTCTGCCTGCGGGGCCGGCCTACGTCGGCCGCAAGGCGCCTGTCTCATCGGGTGCCGTCACCTGGAGCGGCACCGTCGCGGCCGTCCTCTCGTCCCCCAACATGCCCGGCTTGGACGAAATCGTGGTGACGGTGACTGGGCTGTCTTCCGATAGCTCCAGCGAACCGGCGACGGCCCAGGTTTCACTGCCAGCCGCGGCGGGTATCCTCGTGCCAGAATCGGCGCTGGGGCGCGACGGGACGGGCGTGTTCGTCGACCAAGTTGTCCGGGATCGGATTCACCGCACTCCGGTGACGGTATCCGGTACCGACGGAGCCGAGGTCGCGGTGCATGGCATTGCGGACGGCTCAACCATCGTGAGCCAGGACGCCGCGCGGTGGCTGAACGGAGAGCGGGTCAACCCGGCCCGGGGCCGGTCATGAATCTGACCGCGATTGCGCTGCGCCGCCCCGTTACGGTGGTGATGGCCATCCTGGGGCTGGCGCTCATCGGCATCGTTTCGTATCTGAACTTGCCGGTGCGCCAATATCCCAACGTTAGCTTTCCCGTCGTGCAGGTTCGTTTGATGTACCCCGGCGCTGACCCCACTGATGTCCTGAATCAGGTGGGGACGCCCGTCGAGAATGCCCTGGCGACCATTCCCGGATTGTCGACCATGACCGCGACCGCCCTTACAGGTCAGGAGCGCATCACGCTGCAACTGGTGACGGGGACCAATGTGCCGGCGGCAGCCGCTGCCGCCACGGCGGCTATCCAACAGATCCAGAGCGCGCTGCCCTCCGGGGTGTCGATGCCGCAAATTATCCAAGCCAATCCGCTGGCCCTCCCCATCATGGAGCTTGGGGTCACAGGGTCGTCTCGCGCGGCGGCCCTGTGGACGGCGAACACGCTGGTGCCCCGGGTGGAGGAACTGCCGGGCGTGGGCTACGTGGACGTCACCGGATCGCCATCCCAGCAGGTGTCCGTCGCCGTGCACCCGACGATGCTCCAATCCCTCGGACTCACCCTGGCGCAGGTCGACCAGGCGATCTCGGCCAACAATGCCGCCGGTCCCGCCGGTGCCCTCATCCAAGGGGGAACGTCCTACCAGGTCCGGTCCCTCGGCAGGTACGCTTCGCTGACCGCGTTGGCCAATACGCCGGTGGCGCTCAAGGACCCCACCGGCGGTGGCCAGGGCCCGCTGCCAGTTCCCCTGTCTGCTGTGGCCACGATCACCAACGGGACCGCGCCGCCCACATCCGTCACGGAGATCAACGGCGCCCCCGCCATCGGTGTGTCGGTGACCCAGCAGTCCAGTGCCAACAGCCTTGCCGTTGCCAACGAGATCGCGAACCTGCTGCGGGCGTTGAGACCGCCGCCCGGCCTTCAGGTGGCGGTGGTGACCGATGCGACTCGCTACACCCGGGCCGCCCTGACGTCGGTTCAGGAAGATCTGCTGCTGGCGATCTTGTTTGCGGGCTTGATCCTGCAAGCTTTTCTGCACCGTCTCAAGCACACGGCTATCATTATGCTGGCTATTCCGACCTCGCTGTTGGCCACATTTGCCGTTATGGCGATACTGGGATTCAGTCTGGATCTTATTTCGTTGATGGCTCTATCTTTGCTTATAGGGATTTTGGTGGACGACTCGATCGTTGTGCTCGAAAATATTCATCGACACAGGACGATGGGTAAGTCGGCGAACGAGGCGGCGTACGTGGGACGGATGGAGATTGGCGGTGCGGCCGTGGCCATCACGCTTACGGACGTGGTGGTCTATGGGCCAATGGCCATTGTACCCGGAAACGTGGGGCAAATTTTTCGGGAGTTTGGCTTGACGATTGTCGCGGCCACCCTGTTTTCGCTGCTCATCTCTTTCACCCTGACACCCATGCTAGCCTCCCGGTGGACGACAGACGGGAGAGACGTCCCGACGCGATTCGGCGAGCGCTGGAATCAGAAATTCGAGAGCCTGCGCACATTTTATGGAAAGGCTCTCGGCTGGGCTCTCGCCAACCGAGGGTGGACCGTGGCCCTGGCGGGCGTGGCTCTGGCCGGTGCCGTGGCGCTGATCCCGCTCGGCGTTGTGAGCACGGCGTTCATTCCGGCTGAAGACACGGGACTCTTCACCATCAACGTTACGATGCCCCCCGGCACTCCCCTGGGCCGCACCAGCCAGGTCCTCACGGCGCTTGCCCAGCGTGTGCGTCACCTGTCCGGCGTCACGTCGACCTTCCAGGTGGCGGGCCTGACCGGTCAGGCGAATGCGGGCCGTATCGACGTGTCCCTCGCCAGCCGGCAAGCGCGGCCCTCGATCTTCGTCGTCGAAGCCGAGACGCAAGCCATCGCCTCCCGGATCCCTGACATCGCGGTGTCGCTGGCGACGGCGAATCCTCTGCTGCCCGGCGACCAGCCGCCGGTCTCCTTGTCCATCACCGGTCCATCGGAGACGCGAGTCGATGCGCTGGCGACGACTTTGACCCAGCGCTTGGCCCGACTGCCCCAACTGCAGAACGTGTCAAACGGTGCGCCAGTGGGGTTACCACAGATTGGGTTCACGGTCAGTCGCGCCCAGGCCGCTGCCAGCAGTGTCACCGCAGAGGCCATTGCCCAGACGCTGGCGGGAAGTTTGGCTGGGACGACGGTTTCCCAGTACCGGCCTGCTGGCGCCGTCCAGTCGCTGCCGGTGGTGGTGGCGATGAGTGCCCCGGTGACGCTGGCGCGACTTGGAACCATGTCGGTGCCGACCGCTGGGGGCGGGTCGGTGCCGCTTTCCGCGCTGGGTCAATTCACGTACGGGACGGCGCCCACGGTGATCCAAGAGACCAATCGGCAATACGCGGCTACGGTCACAGCGGATGTCAGCGGTACCACGCCGATAGGGCGTGCGGATCAGGCCATTCACCGTGTGCTGAGCGCCATGCCGCTGCCGGCGGGCTACCAGATTGTCAAGGGAGGCCAGTCCCAGCAGAAGGCAGAGGCGTTTGGGCCCCTGTTCGAAGCGCTCACGTTGTCGGTGCTGCTGGTGTACATGCTGCTGGCCGCCCTGTACGAGTCGCTGCGCCTGCCGCTCTCGGTCATGACCGCCGTTCCCTTCGCTGGCGCGGGCGCCTTGATGGCCCTGGGGCTCACCGGCCAGACGCTGAACATCTTTTCCATCATTGGGCTCATCATGCTCATGGGGCTCGTAACCAAGAACGCCATCCTACTCGTCGACTACACCGAAACGCTGCGCAAGCGGGGGTTGGCGCGGCGCGACGCGCTCATCGAAGCGGGGCAGACTCGCCTGCGTCCTATCCTGATGACCACCGCGACAATGGTTTTTGCCATGTTGCCGCTGGCGATGGCGCTAGGCACCGGCAGCGCGGAGCGCTCTTCGATGGCGGTGGTGGTGGTTGGTGGTCTTATCGTCAGCACAGCGCTGACGTTGCTGGTCGTGCCGATTCTCTACACGGTTTTCGACGTGGACAGTCGTCGCAGTCGTTCGACAGGGGTCACGGCCGCGCCCGGGCCGAGCATCGGGCCCTGACGCGCGCACCGCCTGCCACGGCCGGCGGCAGAGGGTCGGTCCCGTGAGCTCGGAGTAGCCGCTGCGGCCGTTAGACGGCGCTGCCTGGCGAGCGTACCGCCGGCGTAGAGGGGAACACGGGCGTAAACCGCACGCTCTGCACAGGGCCCGTTGCATTACACTTGGGGCAGAAAATTCCGGGCTTGCGCTCGGGCGGAAGGCGGTTGGACATGGGACTCAGAGATCGGTGGCACCACGGGCTGGCGGCGGGCCTCGGCCTGCACCACGAAGACCCGGTCGTGCAGCAGCTGGCGGGACTCCGCCGCTTGGGCGAGATGGTGTTTGAGCTGGACGACGAAATCAAGAGCGCGCGCGCCAAAGCCCCGGAGCGCAGCTTTGTGCGTGCCGACGCTTACTATCTGGCGGCCGACGTGCTGGTCACGTTTGCGGACGCCTTTGTGCTGGATGCGTTCATGGACCCCGACCATCCGAATCATGTGCCGCACATCACGTTTCTGCAGGCGGCGCAGTTTTATCAGGCCGTTCCGGCCCTGGTGACGGCGGTGCGGCGCGAGGTGGCCTACGAAGGCAGTGGGGAAGCCCCGCTTCCGGTGTTGCCCGGGCCGCGGTTGGAAGCGCCCGGTCGCTGCCCGGTCGAGCACCTGCTGGCCATGCGGCGCGCCGCCGAGAAGACGGAGGAGCTGTTGGGCACGCGCATTGAGCTTTTGCAGCGAGAAGGCGCGGACCCGGCAGCCATCAAAACCCCGGTCCTGATGATGACGGACGCGCGGACGGCCAAAGCCAGCGCCGACGCGGTGTTGGGGTTGCTCACGCACCACCAGCACGTTCCTGACGAAGAGCACGAGGAAGCCGAGCGCATGTACTACGACGGCGTGCTGCGGTCGTATCTGTACGCCGCGCAGGAGCTGTTTCTGCCCGGCGTCACGAAGAAGGCGCCGCGCTCCGAGGATCCGCCTGAGGAGGAGCCGGCGGAGGAGCAGCGCCCCGCCATTCCTTTTCCGCACCACCAGGCAGGGGCTGGCATGGGCGGGATGCCCATGGGATGGGGCGGCATGAATCCCATGGGCGGCTTTGGCGGTGGGGGCGGGGGACTCAGCTGGGGATCACTGCTGACCGCTGATCTGGCGGCCAACTTGGTGGGAGGCCTCATGGGCGGCATGTTTGGCGGGGGCATGGGCAGGTTTCGGTAGCTGCATCGGGTCGAGCGGCGCGCTGAGAGACGGGGTGGGGAGCACCTCGCTTTCGTGCGTGTGGTGGACACCCTTAGTTCCGCATCGCCTATAGCGAGGCGGGGTCGGAGGCGGCGAGGGATCACCCGACGGGTCTTGGCTTCGGGTGATGGAATCGGTGGCATTTCGATGGTATTTCCTAGCCCCCGACCTGCGCGGGTTCAGGCACAACGAGGCGTGTCCCATCGGCTCCATGCGTGGTGTGTCCGATGGGGCGGGTGACCTGGCCGCGTTCGCAGCCGCTCTCCACGTGGAGTCCAGCCTTCTCTGGCAGGATGGCGAGGGGTGGCGTCGGGATGCACGCCGCCATGACGCGCCCGGAGCGGGTTGCCTGACTCGCCGCGGTCGCCGTTTGGCTATGGCGGATGCGGTCGGCTCGGGGGTCGTGATGAACCACGGCGTGTATCACGGGCCGCCTTTTTGGATGGCCCTGGCCCACGACGTTCTGTTTGTCGGCGGGTTGCTGTCCACGCCTGTGGGGCCAGGCTTCTCTCACGTCTTGTCTGTGCCGAGTCGCACCGGGCCGGGTCAGGCGCCCGGGTGCGATGGCATCGCCAACGCGGTGATGCGGCGCGGGTGAACTCGCTGGGATGCGGCGATGGACCCGACCCACTCTGTGCTGGTGGTGCGGGGGAGCGACGACCGTATCGTATCGGACGGGTCGGGAATGGATCTGGCGACGCTGGGGCAGATGGGACAGTGCCCGGGTGGCCACGACGCCGCAGCCGATGGGAGCCCAGACGCGCCGGGTAGTGGGCCGGTTTGCGGCGATGGCCGGTACCGCGAGTTGGTGGTGGGTGCGACGGCACGCGACCCACCCGGAGCGCCCCGACGTCGAGCGGCTGCCCTGGAAGCTCTTTGGGATGGGTCTTGATCCCCAACGTGGCGTTGCCGCGAAGCCGTTGGCGTTCTGACCACCCGGGGGCGTGGCGTGCACCCAGACGCTACTCCGCTGGTCGCGGGAATGTGGGCCGTGCCGCAACCAGGTGGATTGGGAGGGCCGCTGGACTGCCCTCACCTGCTTCGGACCCTGCCCGGTGTGCTTCAGGCATACCTGCCGCTGCGACAGCGCGGGACGCGGTGAATGCACTGTGGTTGGGGTACGTGGATACACCGCCCATCAGAAGCCAGTTGCAACACTCGCACGTGAACGACGTGATTTATCTGCTGGCCCCGCAGCGTCGCCTGCTGGATCCCCAAGAGGGCGCCGCCTGTGCGGTGCTCTTGGCCTCAGAGCAGGGTCGCAACCTTACCGGCCAAGCAGTGGTCATCGATGGAGGCTACCTGGCGCAGCAGGGCATACCCCCTGTAGCCGTTGATCAATCCGCCAGGATGTCGGCGATGGCGAGAGGCATCCCCAGGTACGTGAGGCCGTCGCCGGCACCGAAGACGCCCGTGGCGACGAAGGCTGGGCCCTCGCGACGAAACACGTGGACTGTGTGTTCGGTGGGGTCCACCACCCAGTACTCGTCCACCCCGTGTCGTCCGTAGGCTCGAAGCTTCCGCCCCAGATCGATCCGCCGGGTGCTTTCCGACAGCACCTCCACCACGAGATCCGGAGGCCCGCTCACGTTGCTCTCCTTCACGATGGACAGATGCTCGGCGCGGATGAAAAGGACGTCGGGTTCGAACACGGTGTGCGGGCCAAACACGACATCCAAGGGAGCTGAGTAGACTCGGCCGAGCTTGGCCGCTTCCCAGCGGGCCAGGGACACGATGAGGTTCTTGACAACCTGCTGGTGGCGTGGCTTGGCTGACGGGCTCACTACCAGCTCTCCCTCCAGCAGCTCGTACCGATTGCCGTCGTCAGGCATGGTCAGTAGATCCTCATACACGTAGCGATGATCCACTGCGTCCATGTCCCCACCCCCTGGGAGTTATCATACGACCGGGCGATACTCCCGTCGAGACGCGCACTCGCCAAGGGGCGGCCAAGTTAAATGGCCGTTACCGTTGGTCGTTGCTGCCGGCCGTTAGCGTGATCACCACCAATCCCGGGATGCACAGAAAAAGCTTGGTGTTCAGCGTGAGAATCGGAATCTCGAGCGAGAGTGCCGTGGCGCCGACCAATGCATCAACGAGCCCCATGCCGTGGGACCGCCGCCACTGCCGAACTAAACGGCCCGCGAGGGCGACCACATCGCGGCTGGGAGCGACCAACTGGAACGGCATGAGCAGTTGGTCGATCACGGCTTCCTCACTTCCGCCAACTTTTTCGCTGGCGTAGAACTCGGAGAGCGTCAGCGCGGACACGTAGCCATCCAGCTCCCCTGCCGCGATCCGGCTCATGTACCCGATGCATCGAGAGTCCTCGCCTCGGAGGTGGCAGATGAGGAGACGTATCCACCAGCAAGCCTACCGCCACGATTGCCGCTCCGCCTCATCCCTGAGCGCGCCCACGTAATCGGTGCTCACAGGAAACACATCTCGCAGCGTGCCAGCCGCAGGAATTGTCATGGGTCGACGGGTCTGCTTGATGGGCGCTAATGTCGCGCGGTTCTCTGCGCCGGACCACTGGATCTGCAACGTCAGGCACGGTGCCCAGCACACACCAGAGAGAGTTGTGGCCACACCTCTCGCGAACGGACCGCGCCCTCGTGATCGGACTCGCCGAGCGCTTGGCCATCACGATCACGACGGAAGGAACCGGCGCCCAAGCACGACGACTAGTCTCGAACACCAGTACTGCCGCAGCCCCCGACCGGCCATGGCAGGGGGGCGAGCTCGGTAGGTGTCAAGCCCCCGGGGACAGATCAGCACAAGAAATTCTCGCTCTCTTTTTACGGGGGATCCTCGGGGGGATTGATCGCCACGCGGTCCGGCAGGGCCGGGGGCTGGGGCGGGCCGGCCC
>JAKARZ010000073.1 GCA_021828405.1 Bacillota bacterium | reverse complement strand
GGCACCCGCCAGAGGCTCGGGCTCCGGCGAAGGCCCGCCTTGGGATGGTTTCGCTGCGGCACCGGGGTGCGCCCCCCCGGCGCAAACGGTCGGGAAAACTGTTCGCCCGGCCTGCGTGGTATAAAACACCATGGTTTCAGGAACGGTTTCACCTAAGCGAACACTTTCACTGCGTCACCGCCCCCGTGAATTGTATGACGCAATTGCCGCCCCCGCCATACATCGGACAGTCACCTCCGTTTGGCCACGCGCACTGCGCGGATGTTGTGGGCATGTCACAGACGGCTTCTCCACGTCGGCGCTTGACATACCGCCCTCGGCTGGGAGCATGACCCCAAGCATGGGCCAGTGAAACCACGTGGGTGTGTGCGCTACGATGGGAGGGGAGGTGGGCGATTGGATCCACGCCAGTACTGCGCCACGTGCGAGCACATTCGCCATGTGGCCGAGGCCAGTCGTGGCCCGCATTATTTTTGCAGTCGGCTCGGATGGTTCACGGAGCCCCGCTGGCGGTTCGCGTGCTGGAGCCCGCGGCCCCTTGGGACACCTATCCCCCGCATCACCCGGCCTGAGGGCCCCTGAATCGGGGCATCGGGCCCGCTACTGCAGTCGCAGCGGCGTCTTTCCGTTAAAGCGCATGGCATCGTTGATGCGTAGCAGCGCTCCCGGGGCCATGGGTTGAGGCCACTCGCCCGGTTTGGCCCAGGTGAGCACCGACGCGTCCCCGGACAGCAGTTCGGCCCGAAACACCAGCGCCAAGCGGCTCGACTGTGGCCGCTGATACAAACCCGCAAGGCTCCCCACCCCGATATCCAGGCCGTACGCTTCGTTGACCACACGCATGAGGGCCGCCTCGGCAGACTCGCTCAAGTGAAAGGACCCACCGGGGAGCTGGTGGCCCTCGGGCCCCAGCACCAGGCCTACCGCCCCTTCCCCGTTGGATAGCACCGCATAAACTTCGGTCACGATGCTGGGATGCTCTGCCATCGGCTCACTCACCGCGCATTCCTCCTGGTCAGTCCTCAGTCAGTCAGATGCGACCCGGTGCGCCTCCATGTCCACCTCTGCGGCAAACACCTGGGTGACGCGCCCTCCCACGGCAACCGAGCCGGCCCCCGTGTGGTTGACGGCGAGCAGCAGCTCGGAGGGGCGCTGAATCTCGGCCCCTTGGGTGATCACGTAGCGCGTGGGCTCCGTGACCCCGGCGGCCTGAGTCAGGATTACGCCCAACGCCGCCGCCGAGCTGCCGGTGGCGGGATCCTCCTCCACCCCCGCCGGGGGAGCAAACACGCGGGCATGGATGCGTGCTGCCGCTGTGAAGGTCCACACCATAGCGCCCGTCAGGTGGTTAGCCTCCAGAAGCCTCGTCAGTCGGGCGAAATTCGGCTTCAGGCTGGCCACATGATGCGACTGCAACTGCACCGCCAGGTGGCCCACCCCCACCCAAGCCGCCTGGGGCGGCAGCGCGGGCACCATCCACAGGGTGGGGATGCCGAGTGCCGCTCCCACTTCCCCCGGATCCAGGAGGTCTCCCACCTTCCGCACGGGCGGCTGAAACCAGACCGTTCCGTCAGGGTCGTACGACACCTGCGCATCACCGGCCCCTGTCACCTGCGTAGCCGAGCTCCCCGCAAGCTTCCCCATGTGGCGCAGCGCCCAGGCGGCCCCGAGGGTGGGGTGCCCCGCAAAGCCCAACTCGCGACGGGGGGTGAAGATCCGCGCCCGGTAGCGTTCGGGAGTATCCGGCCAGACGAAGATGCTTTCCGACAGGTTCATTTCCCGGGCCCAGGCCTGGTAGCGGTCATCCGGAAGCCCGGGCGGATCCACGAACACCGCGAGCGGGTTGCCGCCGAGGGGCCGGGTGCTGAACACGTCCACCTGCATAAGCTGCGTCATGCCCTGCCACCCTCGCGCCGCTCGGCCCGGAGTGCCTGCTCCGGCTCGAAGGCCACTTCGTCCCCCTGGTCCGCATCGTCGGCCAGCCACTCCAGGAGCATCGCGTAATAGGGGTCGCGTGGGCTGTCAGGAAGGGCCGCGGCCCGGGGTTCCCCGGCTGCACTGCATGTTCGACGCGGCTTCATGGCCGAGCCGCCACCGAAGCCGACAGCCGGCTCTCGGCCACGTCCGCCGCGAGGGGCTCCCACGCACACCCCAGCGCGGCACCCAAGTGGTTCAGCACCGCCGGGCGCACCGCCTGGATGGACGTGGGGCGACCGGTCAGGCGCACGAGCGATGTGACGCCCTTGTCCTGAAGGCCGCAGGGAATGATGCCGCGGAAGTGGTCCAGGTTCACGTCCACATTGAACGCGAAGCCATGCGAGGTGACGCGCTGCGATGCCTTCACCCCAATGGCCACCACTTTGTCGTCACCCACCCACACGCCGGTGTGCGGAGGAATACGCCTTGCGGCAATGCCCTCATCGGCCAGCAGGGCGATGAATGCCTGCTCCAAGTCCCGCAGGTATACCAGCAAGTCGCCGGAATACCGACCCAGGTGCAGGATGGGGTATCCGACCTGCTGCCCCGGACCGTGATATGTAGCATCGCCGCCGCGATCGACGTCAAACAGCGCCACGCCCTGGCGGCGCCTTTCGTCCTCGGACCACAGCACGTTCGCGTGCGACCCGCGGGCATGCCGTCCCACCGTAAACACGGGGTCATGCTCCACCAGCAGCAGGGTGTCCGGCCATGCGCCATCTCGCACCGCCGCGTGCACCCGGCGCTGCCAGTCGAGGGCCACACCGTATTCCATCCGACCCAGGTCGATCACCCAGGCTGGATGCGGCGTGCTGGCTGGCGCCTCCATGCTACGGCGAAGCCGCGGTGCGCTCGGGCACCTGGCTGGCGGCATGGTACGAGCTGCGCACCAGCGGACCCGACTCCACGTGACGAAAGCCCATGGCGACCGCCTCCTGCTTTAGCTGGGCAAACTCCTCGGGTGTGTAGTACCGCTCCACCGGCAGATGCTTCTGGTCCGGCCGCATGTACTGTCCCACCGTGAGCACATCCACGTGGTGAGCACGCATGGCGCGAAACACCTCCAGGACTTCCTCGTAGGTCTCCCCCAGGCCTACCATGATGCCCGACTTCGTGATCATGGTCGGATCCTGCTGCTTGACCCGCGCCAAAAGCTCCATGCTGCGGTCGAAGTTCGCCTTGGGCCGCACCCAACTGTACATCCGCGGCACCGACTCCGTGTTGTGGTTCACGATGTCGGGGGCCGCCGCCACGATGCGCTGAAGCGCCGCCCAGTTGCCCTGGAGGTCCGGAATGAGCAGTTCCACGCTGCAGGTGGGCAATCGGCGGCGAATTTCCTCCACGCATCCCGCAAAAATGCTCGCCCCGCCGTCTTCCAGGTCGTCGCGCGTAACGGACGTGATGACGACGTGTCTGAGGCCCATGTGCACGACGGAATCCGCCACACGCTGGGGCTCGCCTTGGTCAAACCACGTGGGTTTGCCGGTCTTGATGGCGCAGAAGCCGCAATTGCGGGTGCAGGTGTCGCCCAGGATGAGAAACGTGGCCGTGCGCTGCTCCCAGCACTCGTACACGTTCGGGCAGCGGGCTTCTTCACACACGCTGTGCAGCTCCGCCGTTCGCATCAACTCTTTGAGCTCCAGAAAATGGGGCCCATTGGACAACTTGACCTTGAGCCACGGGGGCAGGAACTTGGCCTGCGCTGGCTGCGCCTGGCGGTCAATGTGCCAAGGATGCGTCGGCAAGGGCGGGACCGTGTTCGCCGCCCCGCCGTCCCCCCAGCCGATCGCCACCGGTTGATTGTCCTCCATCAAGTGCCACCTCCCCTGCGCCACCACCTGGCCGCCCTGGCGCTAGTCGATGCTGCTGGCCGGCGACAGCGCCTCCAGTTCCTTCTTGACCGTGTTCACAAACAGGGCCGCCTCGGCCCCATCCACCACGCGGTGGTCGAAGCTCAAGCACAGGTTGACCATAGACCGGACCGCGATGGCGTCGCCTGCTATCACCACGGGCCGCTTGACAATGGACTCCATCGTCACTATGCCTACCTCGGGCGCATTGATGATGGGGTACGTCAGCACCGTGCCCACCGCGCCCGTGTTGTCGACCGTGAACGTGCCGCCGGCCAGGTCTTCCAGCTTGAGGCGCCCGGTGCGCGCCCGCTGGGTCAGGTCCTGAGCGGCCTTCGCGAGCCCGACCACGTTTTTCTCGTCCGCGTCATGCACCACCGGCACCACCAGCCCGCGCTCGGTGGCGGCGGCAATGCCGATGTTCACCCGCTTCTTCGTGACGATCTGGTCGCCGTTCCACTGCGCGTTCATGACCGGGACCGCCTTTAAGGCCCGCACCACGGCGCGCAGCATGAACGGCAGGTACGTGAGCGGCACACCCTCGCGCGCGCGAAATGCATCCTTGTGCTGGGCGCGCAGCCCTACGAGGCCGGTGACGTCCGCCTCCACCATCAACCAGGCGTGGGGCACCGTCTGCTTGGACCGCACCATCCGCTCGGCGATCACCCGGCGCACCTGGCTCACCGGCTCCAGCGTGTCGCCGTCCTCGATCTGGGCTGGCGCACCGGCGGCCACAGAGCCCGCGACGGCCGGCACCCGACTCGCGGCGGGCTTTTCGGGGGTCGGCGGACGCTTGGCCCCTGCCTCGGCAAACTTCAGCACATCGCCACGGGTCACGCGTCCGCCCGCGCCGGTCCCCGCCACGTCCGCGGGATCCACCTGGTGCTCGGCGGCAAGCCGACGCACCGCCGGCGAGTAGCGTACGCCGTCCCGGGCGAGCCCTGCTTTCGCAGCGGCCGGCGGCGCCTCCGCCACGGCCGCCGGCGCAGGAGGAGAGACCGGCTTCTCCGTCGGCGCGGGAGCAGCCACCTCACCCGACCCGGTGTCCAATTCGCAGATGGGTGTCCCAATCGGCACGGTCGTACCTTCTTCGACCAATAGCTTCACCACGGTGCCCGCCGTCGGCGACGGCACCTCGGCGTTGACCTTGTCGGTCAGTACCTCCAGCAGCGATTCGTACTTCTCCACCCGATCGCCTGGGTGCTTCAGCCATTGGCCGATAGTCCCCTCGGTTACACTCTCCCCCAGTTGGGGCATCAACACTTGCTCCGCCATAGTGCCTCCTCGACTCCCTGCTCGACTGCCTTGTCTCCGGCCATGCGGTACGGATCGCTAAAACGTTGCCAACGCCAGCGCCGCCGCCTCGATCTTCTCAGGCGTAACCATAAACGCGTGCTCCAGGCTCGGCGCATACGGCATGGCGGGCACATCAGGCCCGGTCAGGCGCCGAATCGGCGCATCCAGGTCAAACAGCGCGTGCTCGGCGATGATGGCGCTCACCTCTCCGCCAAATCCGCCGGTGAGGTTGTCCTCGTGCACCACTAGGACTTTGCCCGTCTTCTTGGTCGTCGCCAGGATGGCGTCGGTGTCCAGCGGTCGAATGGTGCGCAAGTCGAGCACCTCGATGGACACACCCTGCTTCGCCAAGCTTTCCGCCGCTTTGAGCGATGAGTGTACCGTCATGCCCCACGAAATAATCGAGACGTCTGTGCCTTCGCGCTTAATTTCGGCCTTGCCCAGTGGAATGAGAAAACGCTCGTCCGGCACGTCGCCGCGAATGGACCGGTATGCCCCCTTATGTTCTAAAAACAACACGGGGTCCTCGTCCTCAATCGACGCCGCCAAAAGGCCCTTGACATCGTAGGGGGTGGCGGGCATCACCACCTTGAGCCCGGGTACATGCGCAAAAAACGCCTCGATGCACTGGGAGTGATACAGCGCACCATGAATCCCACCGCCATACGGCGCCCGGATCACCAGCGGCACCCCGAAGGCGCCGTTGGAGCGATAGCGAATGCGGGCAGCCTCCTGGATGATCTGGTTGACCGCAGGAAAAATGAAGTCCGCAAACTGAATCTCGGGCACCGGCCTCAGCCCGTTGATGGCCGCGCCAATCGCCGTCCCGATAATGGCCGACTCGGCGAGCGGCGAGTCCATGACCCGATCCTCGCCAAACTCCGCCTGCAGCCCCTCGGTGGCGCGAAACACGCCGCCGCGCACGCCCACGTCCTCGCCGTAGATGATGATGCGCGGATCACGCCGCATCTCCTGCCGCAAGGTTTCGCGCACCGCTTCCAAGTACGTCATCGCCACTGCTCTGCCTCCCGCTTGCGATTGCGACTAGAGTGCCGCTTCGTAATACACATGCCGACCCAGGGTGCTCGGATCCGGGTCCCGGGCTGTGTCGGCAAATTCGGTCGCGTCGTCTACCGCGGCCTTGGCCCGGTCTTGAATGGCTTTCTCCTGCGCCTCGTCCAGGAGACCCTGTTCGCGCAGCTCCTGGGCAAACACCCGCAAGGGATCGTGCTTTTTGGCCTCGGCCACTTCCTCCCGCGACCGGTAGGCCCGGTCGTCGTCGTCGCTCGAGTGCGGAACAAATCGATAGGTCTTGGCCTCGATCAGCGTCGGGCCTTCCCCGGCCCGTGCCCGAGCGGCCGCGGCCCTCACCGCCTCATAAACTTTGATCGGGTCGTTCCCATCCACCACGACGCCGGGGATGCCATAGCCCTGGGCGCGGGCCGCCACATCGGGCACCGCCATCTGTTTGCGGGCCGGCACCGAAATGGCGTAGCCGTTGTTCTCATTGAGAAAGATGGCCGGCAGCTTCATCACAGCGGCAAAGTTCAGCGCCTCGTGAAAATCCCCCTGCGATGTGGAGCCTTCGCCGAAAGTCGCCATCGCCACCGTGGGCTCGCGCTTCAGCTTCGCAGCCAGCGCAATACCCGCGGCGTGCATCATCTGGGTTGTCACGACCGACCCCGTCGTCAAGATCTTCAGGTTTTCCGACCCCCAGTGGGCCGGCATCTGCCGTCCCCCCGAGTTGGGATCGTCGGCACGGCCCATGAGGTGGAGAAACACCTCGCGCGGCGTCATGCCCATGGCGAGCACCAGCGCCAAATCCCGATAGTACGGCACTACCCAGTCATGCCCCCGGTCCAGGGCATAGACACTACCCACTTGCGTCGCCTCATGTCCGTTGGACGAATACACAACGGGCGCGCGCCCCAGCCGATTCATCACCCACATGCGATCATCCAGCACGCGTGCCAGCACCATGTGATAGTACATATCCATCAAAACCTCGGGAGTGAGTCCCTCCGACACGTCGGCCACGATGATTCTCCCTTCCTTCCAATCGAGTCTGTCCAAGCCCGGCGCCCTTACGGCGCGTAAACGTGATCCATCAACGTGCGGGCATCGGGAACGGGCGACGCCAGCGCAAATTCCGTGGCGTCCTCCACTTCGTCCCGGATGCGCGCCACCAGGCTTTGCTCCTGCTGCTCATCCCAGATCCCCTGGGACTCCATCCAGGACCGGAAGCGGGGCAAGGGGTCCCGCGCCCGCTCGGCGGCCAGGTCCTCGGCTGTCCGGTACGAACGCTGATCGTCGTCGCTGGAGTGGGATGTGAGCCGAATTACCTTCACATCCAGGAGCGAGGGGCCCTCGCCGCGGCGGGCCCGCGCCACCGCCGCCTCCGTGGCTTGGTACACGGCCAAGGGGTCCAGGCCATCCACCTCGACCCCGGGGATGCCGTAGCCGGCCGCCCGCGCCGCCACACTGCTGATGGCCATCTGCTTGGACACGGGCACGGAAATCGCATAGCCGTTGTTCTCACACACGAAAACCACCGGCAGGCGATGCACGCTCGCAAAGTTCAACCCCTCGTGAAAGTCGCCCTGATTGGACGACCCCTCACCGAAAAACGCGGCCGCGACCGTGTCCTCGCCGCGAACCCGCGCCGCCAGCGCCACCCCGGCGGCGTGCAGGATCTGCGTGGCCACAGGCGAGGAGCCGGTGATGATCCGCCGGCCGGCATGCCCCCAGTGAGCGGGCATCTGGCGGCCCCCGGAGCTGGGATCGTTGGCGCGGGCCAAAAGCCCGCACATCACCTCGCGGGGTGTCACCCCATAGGCCAACACCACGCCCAGATCCCGGTAGTAGGGACAAAGAAAGTCCCGGGCGGGATCAAAGGCCATGGTGGTCCCCACCTGCGCGGCCTCATGACCCTGTCCGGAAATCACGAACGGCGCCTGTCCGCCCCGGTTCATCACCCAGCAGCGCTCATCCAGCGCGCGGGCGATCGCCATGTGGTAATACATCTCGTGCAGCCACTCCGTGGAAAGTCC
>JAKARZ010000020.1 GCA_021828405.1 Bacillota bacterium | reverse complement strand
CTCGTGCCTTCGGGCTTGAGGGTTCGAATCCCTCCCCTCGCACCAGGGTCCGCGGGCCCGCCACCCGAGTTATGGGGCCAAGGCATTTTGACAGCGCGCCGCAATGGGGCGGCGACGCGGTTTTAGGAGGATGCGGGTGCAGGGGCAAGAACAGGAACAGGACCAGGGGCAGGACGTTCTATCCCTGGCAGTCCAGGTGGATCGGCTGCCGAAAGCCATGGTGCGTCTGACCGTCACCGTGCCGGCCGCGGAAATGGGGCCCGCTATGAGCCAAGCCTTCCGCAAGTTGGTGGCGCGGTACAACATTCCAGGCTTTCGTCGCGGCAAGGCCCCTCGACATGTGTTTGAGCGCTACGTGGGCACCGGGCCACTCGCGGACGAGGCGGCACGCATCCTCATTGATAAATTTTATCCCCAGGCGTTGGAGCAGGCCGATGTGGTTCCCGCACAGGAGCCGCGCCTGCAAATCACCGCGCTTGGGGTGGACGAACCGCTGGTGTTCACGGCCGAAATGGGCGTCATGCCGACCGTGGAGTTGGGAAATTACCGGCAGTGGATCGATGCTCCGGCCGAGGTGCCCGAGGTGACGGAGCCGTTGCTTGAGGAGGAGCGGCGGCAGGTCGCAAATCGGCACGCCGAGTGGGTGGTGGCCGACGAGGAGGACCCCATCGAAGCCGGAAGTCGCGTGGTCGTCGACCTGTCCGGCCGCATCGACCTTGACGGCGAGACGGACCCGTTCGTCGAGGCGGATGACCACGTCATCGAAGTGGGGCAGGGGTCCACCCTGGAGCCTCTGGAAGCACAGCTCATCGGCGGCCACCTGGGAGAGGACCTAACCGTTCGGTTCAACTATCCCCCGGATTACCCGGATGCCAGTCTGGCGGGGCAGCCAGCCATCTTCCAGGTCAAGGTCAACCAACACAAGCGGCGCGTGGTGCCGGCGTTTGATGAAGAGCTGGCGCACGCGGAAGGGTTGGACTCGCTGGACGAACTGGAGGAGAAGGTTCAGAAGGCCGTAGCTGACCGCTTGGAGCAGGAGGCTAAGCAAGAGCGGATGACGGAGCTGCTAGGCAAGCTCAAGGAATCTGCGCCTTTTGAGATCCCGGAGGCGTTAACGCAGCATGAGTTGGTGCATCGGCTGTCCGACATGCAGCGAACGCTGGAGCAGCTGGGCGCGGATCTCGACCAGTATCTCCGAGCGCGGGCGCTCACGATGCCGGCTCTGCTGGAGGAGCTGCGGCCGGCCGCGGAGGATCGGATTCGCGACGACATTCTGCTGCACGCGCTGGCCAAGGCGGAGGGACTCAGCGTCACCGACGAGGAGCTTGGGGCTTATGTGGGGAAGCAGCTCGCTGATGACCCGACGCAAGTGGCGGAGGCGCTAGCGGCCATGAAGAAGTCGGGTGACCTGGAGGCGGCCCGTGAGAGGCTCCTGATGGAGAAGGTGGTCCGCTTGGTGTCGGACCCCGCGAGCGCATAGGATACGACGGAGTGGTCAGGCGTGAAGGAGACACAAGCATGAGCATGAACTACCTGGTGCCGATGGTCGTGGAGCAAACCAATCGAGGCGAGCGATCGTACGACATCTACTCGCGGCTCTTAAAGGAGCGCATTATCTTCTTGGGCAGCGCGATCGACGATGATGTGGCCAACCTGGTCGTGGCCCAGCTGTTGTTCCTGGAGAGCGAAGACCCCGAGCGCGACATTCAAATCTACGTGAATTCCCCGGGCGGCTCGGTGACGGCGGGCTTGGGGATTTACGACACCATGCAGTACATTCGGCCCGACGTGTCCACGCTGTGCGTGGGTGCTGCCGCGAGTATGGGCGCCGTCCTGCTGGCCGGCGGGACGGCTGGGAAGCGCTTCGCACTGCCGCATGCGCGTGTTATGATCCACGAACCGTGGGTGCAGAACCTCGGCGGCAAGGTGACCGACTTGGACCTGTACACGAAGGAGATGCTGCGGACGCGGCAGACCCTGGTGGACATCTTGGCGCATCACTCTGGCAAAACGTCGGAGCGCCTGCTGAAAGATACGGAGCGTGACTTTTGGATGCAGGCGGAGGAAGCCGTGGCGTACGGGTTGGTGGATGGGGTGACTCCGCCGCGGGCGAAGACCGAGGCACAGTGAGCGGCGGCCAACGGTGGGGGCGTCTCAGTAAGGGGGGGCGGCGATGTTCAAGTTTACGGACGAGAAGGGCCAGCTGAAGTGCTCGTTTTGCGGAAAGTACCAGGACCAGGTCAAGCGTCTCATTGCGGGACCGGGCGGGGTGTACATCTGCGACGAGTGTGTCGAGCTCTGCTCCGAAATTATTGAGGAAGAACTGAACGACGACGTTGAGTTTGACCTCAAGGACATTCCCAAGCCCCAGGAAATCAAGTCGATCCTGGACCAGTACGTGGTGGGGCAGGAGCGCGCCAAGAAGACCCTGTCGGTCGCGGTGTACAACCACTACAAGCGCATCAACACGGGTAGTAAAGTTGACGACGTGGAGCTCCAGAAGTCCAACATCCTGATGCTGGGCCCCACCGGGTCGGGCAAGACACTGTTGGCCCAAACCCTCGCGCGCATTCTGAATGTGCCCTTTGCCATTGCAGATGCCACGTCGCTCACCGAGGCCGGGTATGTGGGTGAGGACGTGGAAAACATCCTGCTGAAGCTCATCCAGGCGGCCGACTACGATGTGGAGAAGGCCGAGAAAGGCATCGTGTACATCGACGAGGTGGACAAGATCGCTCGGAAGTCCGAAAACCCGTCGATTACTCGAGACGTATCGGGCGAAGGCGTGCAGCAGGCGCTGTTGAAAATCCTGGAGGGCACCGTGGCCAGTGTGCCGCCGCAGGGGGGGCGCAAGCACCCGCACCAGGAGTTCATTCAGATTGACACGACCAACGTCCTGTTCATCTGCGGCGGTGCGTTCGATGGGGTGGAAAAGCTAATCAAGCATCGGGTGGGCAAGAAGGGCCTGGGCTTTGGGTCGGAATTGCAGCCCAAGCAGGATCGCAACATTGGGGAGATTCTGGCCAAGATCATGCCCGAGGACCTGCTGAAGTTTGGGCTCATCCCCGAGTTTGTGGGCCGCCTGCCGATCACGGTCACCCTGGACGCGCTGGACGAGCCGGCCCTGGTGCGCATCCTCACCGAGCCCCGGAACGCCTTGGTGAAGCAGTACCAGAAGCTTTTGGGGCTAGACGGCATCGACTTGGAGTTCAAGGACGATGCGGTGTCGGCCGTGGCGCGTGAGGCGATGCGCCGCAACACCGGGGCGCGAGCGCTCCGGGCCATCATCGAGGACATCATGCTGGACGTCATGTACGACATGCCGAGCCGGCAGGATGTGTCGAAGTGCATCGTGACGAAAGAAGTGGTGGACAACCACGAGCAGCCGCTCATGGTGACGACCGAGCGCGGCAAGCGGCCGGTAGGCAAGAAGCAAAAAGAAGAAACCGCGTAGCCGGGAGACAGGCCGGGACCCACGCTCGGGTGGGTCCCGTTCTCATGCTTGCCGCCTCCTCCCCGTCCGAACCAGCGCGTCTTGGGGGTGCCCGAGATCCGGCAGCCGTCGCAAAGCGCGTGAAACGGGCCTTCGTCTGCCATCCAGCGGGGATCCCTGTCCATCGGGGCGAGGAGCGCATGAAAAGCCACCATGGCACGAGACCCACATGGCCACCATCGGCCGCCGCGACTACAGCCGCGGCGGGGGAGGCGCGGAGCGGTCGGTATGGACGCCCGGGGGAATCCCGGGCTGCACAAACGTCAGCATCACGGGGTGGTCCGCCTCGCAGCGGCTGCGGACCAGGTAGGGGAACCGGGTGGCGGTGTGCACGGGGGTGAAGTGCACCCGCGCCCCGCAGTCTGGCCAAGGGCATCGCACCGTTTTGGGCTGCGCGTTGGTGATCACGTGTCCGCCTCCCGGGCTGGGGGCCAAAACCCCGTTGTTGCCTACAGGATACCACGGGGCGGCGGCACGCTAGCGGGTGGCCTGGGCCCACACGCGGCCTCCCTCTACGGTGTCCCATAGGTGGCCGTTGGCGTCGAGCGCCCACCCGGCCTGCGACGAGGTGAACTGCAGCGCGGTCCACCCGGTGACCTGAGGGTTTTTGTACATGAGGCGCCAGTGCTGACCGCCGTCCGTCGTGCGGTAGAGGGTGCCGCCCAGCAGGGCCCAGCCATTGTTCGCGCTGCTGAAGCTTAAGAGAGGAAAGCCCGCCCCCAGCGCAGTCTGGGCCGTGCTCGCGCGGAGTCGGCCCTGCACGCGCCAGGCGCCGGTGGGTTGCGACTGGCGGTACACCACGAGTTCCGTTGTCCCGCTCGCCGTGTGGTACACCACCCCCAAGAGTGCGGGGCCAGCGGGAAGAGACTGAACGGGCAGCAGCGTGAGGTTTGGCGCATAGACATGCGCCAACGAGGGCGGCGTCGCCAGGGTGGCGCGCGTCCAGGTACGGCCCCCGTCCGCGGTGGTGGCGAGGTAATACTGCCACGGCACCTGACCGGCGGCGCGCGGCGATCCCACGACCCAGCCGCGAGCCGATGACGAAAACGTGAGCAGGCCCCCAAAAGGCAGATGCGAGAGGGTGGTGGCCGTACTGATGGTCAGTTCATGCCAGGTGGCACCGCCGTTGGTCGTACCGTAAAGGGCGGCACTGGGGCTGGCATTGCCCGCGGTGAGCACCTCGAGCCAGCCCACGTCCTGGGAGGCGAACACGATCTGCACCCCACCGCCGCCAAAGGCGATGGGCGCGACGCGGCTGGAACTCCATGTGCGTCCCGCGTTGGCGGTGTGGTAGATTGTGACCGCCTGGTGCGGCACATCCTCGGCCACCCACACGTCGCGGTTGCCCTCGACGGCCATCCGCACCCGCGTGCTGGCAGGAACATGGCCCAGGCCCGGCGGTGTGACCGTTTGCCAGTATTGGCCGCCCGACACCGTGCGGAGGACGGTATCGGCGGCGGTCAAGATCCAGCCCGAGTTCAACCCCGTCATGTGCACCTGTGCGACCGGCCCGATCGCCACAGGGCTGGCCGGGCGGAGGGTCCCCGCCGGACCGGCGGCCGAGGGTTGGGGCATCCGTGGGCCGGGCGCATGGGTGCGGGACAGTCCCATCCACAAAAGGCCGGCGGCCGCGGCCAGCGCCAGTGCGCGCCAGACCCATCGCCCCGTAGGGCGGGGGCGGGCGGGCGCGCGTCGGTCAATCGCCTCCCACACCGTGCTGTGGTCAACCGTCAGATCTGCGGGCCACCGCATCACCGGGTGCTGGGCCAGCCATTCGCGCAGCTCGGGCTCTTCACGCTGCCGATGGTCGGCATCATCGAACCCGTTCATTGTCGTCCTCCTTCCAAGCCTGAGCAAAACGCACTCGGGCCCGATGCAGTCGGGCTTTGAGGGCGGCGGGACTGAGAGAGAGCTCCCGCGCGATCTCCTCGAGGCTCCAGTCAGCAAAGTAGTAGAGCACTAGGCACATGCGATCGGTCTCCGGGAGGGTGTCGATCACCTGGCGCACCACGGCCCGGTCCGTGGAGGTGTCGACCGAGAGACGCTCCCTCGCCAACTGCGCCTGCGCATTTTGGTGGCGCTGTTGGCGTCTCATCGCATCCACGGCCACATTGCGCGCCACCCGAAAGAGCCACGCAGGCTTGATGACGGCGCCCGCTCGCATTCGATCGTAGAGCCGCAGGAAGGTTTCCTGGGCAATGTCCTGGGCCGTGCCGTTATCGCCGGTGTAGACATACGCGAACCGCACTATGCGATCGCCCCACGCCTCCATCCACTGGGCGAACTGCTGCCGCACTGCGGTATCCGGGTCTGCCATGCGTTCCCGCCCTCCTCGAGATCCCACCCGTGTATCGCTGGAGCCTGGCGGTTGGTTGCGCGGGGAGACGAATCCACGCGCCAGCACGGCAAGGTTCACCATGAGGTAGCGCTCGAGCGGATGAGAGATGGCCACCACCACCTCCGGCCCCAGGGCCTCCGGCGACCGACCCAGGCGTCTTTGGGGTAATCCATCCGCGGGACACCGGTGCCATGAATGCCATCAAGGCTGTCGGCCCGGACGTTCGCGCGGAATCGGCGTGCGTGCACGGGCGCGCCCACGGCGGCTGCCACCGTCGCGAGCGATGCGGTGGTCAGAAGGCTAAGGGTCCTCTCCTCGACGTGGGCGACGGCCTCCTCGTGTGCCAGCGTCACCGCTCGCCCGATTCCACGGGCCCGCGCGTCATGGACGGCGGGGTCGTCTCCCCGAACGACGGCGCCGTCGGGCATCGCCATGACCGGCACGTGGCCGTCCAACCGGGCGCCGAACCGCAACAACCCGTCCATGCGCTCGAAACGCCGGCTGCTCTTGCCGCTGCCGCACTGGCCATGCGGGTCGCGGATGGCCCACAGTCGGTCTCCCGGCACGCCTCGTCCGTCCACGACGGTCTGGGCCGTGGCCTTGCCCTACCGTGACTTCACGAGATACCGGCGAATCGAGCGTACCGTACCCACGATCGAACCGTCGTCCGGGTGGGCTCTCCCCCCGGAGGGCCGATCGGTGTGTCATAAGACTCCTTCGTTCGAAAGCGACCCACCCCGGTGCGATAAGCGGATCGCCCGACATAAATTCCGCGTGGGACTCCGTGCGCCGGTTAGCGGCGTCCGCCCAAAAACTTGCACACGGCGTCGGCTTCGGTGCCCGGGTTGACGTACAGCACTAGGCGGTCGTCGGGGGCGAGCGTGGTGTCGCCGCGTGGGATGAGCACCCGGTCTCCGCGCTCGATGCTCACCAGCACGGCGCTTTTGGGGAGGGCCATCTGCTTGACGGCCTGGCCGACAAACCGGTTGCCGGGATCCAGGGATACCAGCTGGAAGGCGCCGGGGTTTCCGGTCTGCTGTTGCATGAGGACCACCTTGCGGCTGGTTTCCAGCGACAGGGCGGTCCGCGTGTGCTAAGCCCGCATGACGTCGCTCGGCGACAGCACGCCCACCACCCGGCCCTCTTGCGTCACCGGCAGGAGCGGTGTGTTGTACACACCAAACCGTTGGATGGCATCGTCAAGGTTGCTGTCGGGGGCCAGTGGCGGAATGTGCGTGAACGGCAGGTCCAGCACCCGTGCGCTGGGGTCGCGGGCGCTAGCCGCCAACAGCGTCGGCAAATCTACGACGCCCAAGTATTCAC
The DNA here is from genome assembly GCA_021828405.1 of Bacillota bacterium. Next base: position 28,663 of record JAKARZ010000020.1, on the reverse strand, counting down.
CCCGGTCGTCCTGCACCACCAAGCCGTCGGCGTGCAGCTCCCCCAGTTTGCTCTGCGCCTCCGACACGGTTTCGGATCCCCGCACCGGGGTGGGGGGGCCGCATCGCACTTTTGGCCGGCAGCACCTGCAAGGGCCGCACCTCCGCGCCGCGCAGGATTCGGATCCCCCGCCGGGACAGGCGCACGGTGTACATGGTGTCCGGTTGCAGCGACCCGTAGACAAAGTACGCCAGACTGGCGGCCATGAGCACGCCTAACGTCAACTGATAGTCACCGGTCATCTCGAGCACGATCACCCCGGCGGTCAGCGGAGCCTAGGCCGCGGCCGCAAATACGGCCCCCATGCCCGCGACGCCAAAAACGCGCGCATCCGCCAGCGTGTGGCGCAACAAACCGTGGACGCCCATGCCGTATACGGTGCCAAACATGAGGCCCAAATACAAACTGGGGGCAAAGACCCCGCCCGACCCGCCGGCACCGATGGTGACCAGGGTGGCCAGGAGCTTGCCCACCAGCAGGGCGGCCAGCAGGATGCCCACGATTTGCCCAGCCGCCACGGTGCGCATGGGGCCGTAGCCTACGCCCAGCACCTGGGGCAGTAGCAGGCCGAGCCCGCCCACCACCAATCCGCCCACGACGGCTCGCTGCCAAAAGGGCCAGCGCCACCCGTCAAACAAATCTTCGAAGTACGTGAGCCCCTTGGTGTAGACGATGCCAAACAGGCCGGCCAAGATGCCCAGCACAGCCATTACGAGGACGGAGAGCGGGGACCGAAACGCCAGCGGCGGCACGGGCAGCACCAGATGGCTGCCCAAGATCGCGTTGAATACCGTGACGCCAACCACCGAGGCCACAAAGCAGGGAACCAGCGTGCCCATCGCGTAGCTGCCCAGCACCACCTCCATGCCAAAGAGGCCGCCGGCAATGGGCGCGTTGAACGTGGCGCCGATGCCCGCCGCGGCACCGCATCCCACCAGCAGCATGGTATAGCGGTCTGCCAGCCGGAAAAGCTGGCCCAGGGCTGACCCGAAGGCGGCCCCGATGAGGGCGATGGGGCCTTCGCGGCCCACCGAGCCCCCGGAACCAATCGTGATGGCCGGCGCCAAAATGCCAAAGAACCCGACGCGCGGACGGATGCGCCCGCCGCGGAGCGCCAGCGACTCCAAAATCTGCGGGACGCCGTGGCCCTTGACCTCGCGCGCAAAATAGGTGGAAATCACACCAACCAGCAGAAGGCCGAGCACGGGCAGGATGGCTGCGGTGTACGGGGGGAGGTGGGCGGAGGAGGGAAGCAGCAGGTGAAATCCCGCCGACGCCCAGCGAATCATGAGGCGAAACACCACCGCCCCGAGACCGCCCACCGCGCCCACCAGCACCGCCAGCACCAAAAGCAGCACCGGCTCCGGCAAGCGTGCGCTGCGCATGGCGCCCTCCTCATGGGCGGGGCCACGCCATCGTGCGACCGCTCGCCTCCAGGCTGATACACTCACTATAGCAAAGGCGGCCGCCAGAGGGCCGGGGAGGCGAGGCGGTCGGTGGGACGGGTCGAACGGCGGGCACCCGAGAAAGGGCCGGGCGCGAGCACGGTCGAGTGGCTCGATGTGCTGGACGCGGCCGGCCACATCGTGGGTCGGGCGGAGCGGGCGGCGGTGCACCGGCAGGAGGCGTGGCATCGGACGGTGCACGTCTGGGTGCTGCGCCCGGGCCGGCCAGATCCCCCGGTGGTGTTTCAGTGGCGCACCGTCGACCGTCCTGAGTTTGGGGGCCTCTTGGACGTGACCTGTGGAGGGCACGTCAGCGCCGGCGAGCCGGTGGAGACGGCCATGCGCCGCGAGCTCGCCGAAGAACTGGGCCTCGGGCCGCGGACCCGGGTGCAGGCGCTGGGGCCCGTGGCCGTCGAGGCGACCCGGGCGGGCCACACCGTGCGCGAGTGGGCCCATGAGTTTCTGCATGTGAGCCGTCGGCCGCTTGCGGGGTATCGGGTCGCCCGCGAGGAAGTGCAGGGTCTCATGGCCGCCCCCCTCGGGGACATCGAGGCGTTGTGGCGGGGCGAGACCGCCATCCTGAGGATGATGGGCACCCGTTGGACCGCGGGGCGCCCGGAACCCGTGGTGCGGGACGTGACCTGCGCTGACTTTGTCCCCGCCCCCGCCAGCCACTACGCCGCCTGGGCCCAGCGCCTGCGGACGGCCTATGCCGCCTGGGAGGCTTCTCGATAATCCCCGGCCCCCCACCCTGGGAAACATGGACATTATTACCACGATTGGCGTTGCCGTGTGCCGCCCAAAATATGGGCGGCGATTGGGCGGCGTGCCAGGGATTGCCGTGCCGGAGGGCGCGGGCCGCCGCGCGCTCGACACACACTACCTCGTACTTATTCCTGCGTCGGATTGGCGTTCGGTGCTAGCCCCGAGGAGCGTGGGCAGACTCGCGGAATAAGCGGGAGGGAATGGCCGTGGGACTGAGTTTGGCGATGACCATCATCCAGTTTTTCTTCGTGCTGGTGATTGGCCTGTACTTCTTGAACCTGCTGCGGACGCAGCAGGGGACGCGGGTGGCGGTGGAGCGCGAGTCGGCGCGCGAAATGGAGCGATTGAAGCGGCTCCGCGACATTGCGCTGAATGAGCCCCTGTCTGAGCGGACGCGGCCCAAGGCGTTTTCCGACGTGGTAGGGCAGGCAGAGGGCGTACGGGCGCTCAAAGCGGCGCTGTGTGGCCCCAACCCTCAGCACGTGCTGGTGTACGGCCCGCCCGGCATCGGCAAAACTGCGGCCGCGCGCCTGGTGCTGCAAGAGGCCCAGAAGAACCCCGACTCGCCATTCAAGCCCAACGCCGCCTTTGTGGAGCTGGACGCCACGACGGCGCGCTTTGACGAACGGGGGATTGCGGATCCCCTGATTGGGAGCGTGCACGACCCCATCTACCAGGGGGCCGGCGCGATGGGGCTCGCGGGCATACCCCAGCCCAAGGCCGGAGCCGTCACCAAGGCGCATGGCGGCGTGCTGTTTATCGATGAAATCGGCGAGTTGCATCCCATCCAGATGAACAAACTTCTGAAGGTGCTGGAGGATCGCAAGGTCTACTTCGAGTCGGCTTACTACAACCGCGACGACCAGAACGTGCCGCGTCACATCCAGGACATTTTTGACAACGGCCTGCCGGCGGACTTTCGCATGGTGGGGGCCACCACCCGGCAGCCGCACGAAATCCCGGCGGCGATTCGCTCGCGCTGTCTTGAGGTGTTTTTCCGCCCCTTGGTGGCCGATGAGGTTGCGCGCATCGCGACCGCAGCGGTGGCCAAGATGGGCGTGGAGATGGAGCCCGGCGGGGTGGAGGTGGTGCGGCGGTACTGCACCAACGGGCGGGAGGCGGTCAACATGGTCCAGATTGCAGCCGGCCTAGCGCTGACCGAATCCCGTCGCGCCATCAGCCAGGCAGACATGGAGTGGGTGGCCACGATGGGCCAGTACAGTCCCCGCCTCGACCGGCGCGTCCCTACGGAGCCCCACGTGGGCCTGGTCAACGGCCTCGCCGTCTATGGGCCCAATTTGGGTGCCGTGCTGGAGGTCGAGGTGGTGGCCCAGCTGGCAGGGGACCGCCCGGGGGCGCTCACGGTCACCGGCATTGTGGACGAAGAAGAAATGGGGGCACCGGGCCGCACCGTGCGCCGCAAGTCCATGGCCAAGAGCTCCGTGGAAAATGTGCTGACGGTGCTGGACTCCCTGACCGGGCTCAGGCCGAGGGCTTACGATCTGCACGTCAACTTCCCGGGGGGTGTCCCCCTAGACGGCCCGTCGGCCGGCGTGGCGATCGCGGCCGCCATCTACTCCGCCATCACGGGAGAGGCGGTGCAGCCCGCGGTGGCCATGACGGGCGAGCTGTCGATCCGGGGGGAAGTGAAGCCGGTGGGGGGCATCGTTCCGAAGGTGGAGGCCGCGCGCCTGGCCGGGTGCCAGCGGGTGTTCATTCCCCGAGACAACTGGCAAGAGCGGTTTCGGGAGCCGACCGCGGTGGAGGTGGTTCCCATCGCCTCCCTCCAAGATTTGCTGGGGCATGTGCTGGTCCGCGACGCCACCGTCCGTCCCCAAGGTTCGGTCGCAGCAGTGGCCGACCTCCTGGCGGCTAGCCCGCCGGGCGGGTAGACAATCGTGGACACCGACCCCTGGGTTTCCACAGCCGCTCACGCGGCGTCGGAGGCGAAGGGGCTACCGGCCGGACTTGCGAGGTTGCGGTTCCAACCCTGCGGAGGGATAAGGCCGGAGACGGCCAGCAAAAACTGCGATCTTCGCAAGAGCGAATAATTCCAGCGAAACTGGCTTATGCCCCTACGGGCACGTTTGAGCAGGTTTCGTATAGTGGCAGAAGCGGTCCCTTGAGGAAAGGGCGCCGTGGAGGTGTGCCTAAAGGGCGCGACTCCGCGCGCTCAGCAGGCACCGGCGAAGCCAACCGACGCCCAGCATCCTCCGCTGGGTCACGCTGATACACGTCTTCCGCACACAGAATATGGGCGCGGGGTAATTTGGGTTGCGCCATAGTCAGAATACGTTCGTAAAGAGATTGGCGAGGTCCGCTCCCATGAAGACTCCGCCGCATCGGGTTGGTGGCCACAATCGACCAGATGCTTACCTGGGACGCCACCCGCTGCCGCCTCTCGTCTGGCGGGGTCTTGGCCCTCATCCTGAATTTGCTGAAGGAACAGGAGCTCCGACTGACTGACCCCGCGCTGTTGCTGGGGGCCGGGATCACGGGGGGTGACTTAGGAGCGCCGCCAGAATAGTTAACCCGAAAGCAAAGGACTTGAGTCGGTGGGTGACGAAGGATCCCGGCCGCTTGATGCGGCAAGGGGTTCGTCACAAGGCATTACCGGATGGTCGCAGCGGCCGTAGGAATTCTAGCCCGGTGGACGGCCGTGAGTGGGGAGTATAACGAACGAACCCGGCGCCCCGACGCTCGCGGCCGCGTTGCTGGCCCTGGTCGCGCCGACGACCCGGGGCGACCCCGCATCGCCGTGGCGGTGGACGTGCCAGAGCGGCCCGCAGTTGGCCGCCGCCCTGCAACAGCAAGCCACGACGACCAACGCGAGCCCCGGGGGGTGCTGCGCATTAAAACGCCCGAGGGCGTGCGGCAGGTAGCCTATGGCTATCTCTTGACTCCCTATGCCATCCGCAAGCACCCGTAACGCGGACGGCCCCGGCTCCCGCCCTGGCATGATCCCGTCATCGTTACTAAGTAAACTGTATGGTGTCTAGCCCCAGAACCACCCGTGGGTAAAGAGAATGGCGCCCGCGATGGCCCACAGGCTATACCAGGCCACAACCGGGATCACGGCGCGGCGCGGCAGAATGCCGGCCACCGCCACCGCCGCCGGAATCGCCAGCGAGAGAAATCTCCCTGCGGACGCCAACGGCTCCCGGTTGGTGAAGAACGCCAGGGCGACGCCCACTAACGCCGCCGAGACCCCCAAGGCGCTTGCGTGCCATATCGACCGACGGATCGCGCGCATCATCGCAATGAGTCCCGCGAGCACGACCGGAAACATTGCGAGGGCCATTACGCTCGTATCGAGTTCGGGGCCCGAGGATCGCGTGAGGGCCTGCCACACCTGAACCCCCGGAAGGAGCCAATGCGCCCCCCATGCGCGTTGGGCCCCGATGAATCCGAAGGCTCGCTGACCATTCGCGACTAACGTGCCCGACACCACGGCCAGCGCGGCCACGCTTCCGAGGCCCCACGTTACGCCTGGCCTCAGCGCGGGCCACTCCCGTCGAATCAGGCCCCACCCGGCCCACACGCCAGCCCCCACTCCTATTAGCATCCCGAGGGGGTCCATGATTCCCGCCAACGCGGACCAGGCGGCGGCACGCGCCGGGCGCCCGGCTTTCATGGCCAAGAGCGCGCCGCACAGCCCGAGCGCCTCCCAGGCCTCCGGGTATGCGGTGCTGTAGAAAATCGCCGCCGGTGAGAAGGCGACCAGCGCCTGGGCGAGCGTCACCCGCCATCCCGCCAGGCCCCACGCGGCGGCCAGTCGGCCCACGTGGGCCAACAGGAGGAGAAAGACCACTTGCATGCCGAGGAGCGCTACGAGGGGCCAGTGCATCAGCCAGAGGTAGGCCGGGACGCCGGGGAAGTACGCTGCGTAATAGGTCGGCAGGTGAGCGTAGCCATGCGCCGCGATGGCCATGTACCAGCCCACGTCCCAGCGGAGCCACGGAACCCCGCCGACCGCCGGTCCGGGGCCGGGCGGCACCGGCACCGCGGCCGCAAGGGCCACAATCGACGTGTGTCCCGCCCACAGACCCGCCACGACCGGCGTCACGCCCCATCGCGTCAGGGCGGCCGGCCATCGGCCGGGCGCCGGGCGCGTGACCGCTGTTGCGTCCATGCCCCCAGTGTGGCGGATACCCCCACCGAGAGCAAGCGCCGGGAGGGCCAGGAGGAGGTGAGCACCCGAGTCGTTATGGGCCGCCAGGTCACCTTCCATCAGGGCCGCTGACGGGTTTTGCCTTTTCGGACCGTGGCCGGGTCGCCCCGCCCCCCCTTGGCCACGCTCTTTGGGCTGCCCGTCACTACGACGTTGACCACATGGGAAGCGCGGCCTGGCTTGAGGAAGCGACCGGCGCCACGGTTTGGGTTCCCGCCGGCGACGCGCCCTATATCGCGGGTGAGCGGCCGCGGCCCGGCTTGAAGCGCCTCGTCGCCGGCATGGTGCGTCCCACTCCTCTCCGCACGCCCCGCCTGATTCGCGACGGCGAGGCGGTGGCGTGTCTCACCGCGGTGGCGACGCCGGGTCACACGCCGGGCCATCTGGCGTTCAGCGGGGTGGGTTTTGTGGCGGTTGGGGATGCCCTCACCGTGCGTGCGGGACGCCCGGTGGCCCTCGGGTCGCTGTTGACGTGGCGACGCGACTTGGCGGCGCAATCGGTGGCGGCCATCATGGCAGGCGGACCGCGCTGGATTCTCCCAGCTCACGCCGAGCCATTTTGGTGGGACGGACCGCCAGGGTCCGCCCGGTGAAAAAACGGAAGCATGGCGTGGGCATCTCTTTTTCGCATCCGGCACGGCATTAGGCTGGCTCCGGAGGTGGAATTCATGAATCGTCCCCACATCGCGCTGCCGGTGGGCAACCTTGACGCATCGGTGGCGTTTTATGCGAGCATTCTGGGCTAGGCGCCGCACCGCCGGCTCCCTGGCTACGCCGAGTTCCTGCTTGACGACCCCAGCCTCAACTTGGCCTTGACAGACCAGACCGGCACGAAGGCGCACGCGGGTCACGTCGGCATCGAGGTCCCATCGCCCGACGACGTCGGGCGCTGGATGGAGTGGGTGCGCTCGGACGGCATCAGCGTTGAAGTCGAGGAGGACACCCGCTGCTGCTACTCGCGGCAGACGACGTTCTGGGCCTCCGACCCCGATGGGCGCCGCTGGGAGGTTTTCTACGTGGCGGAGCGGGACGCGTCCGGGATCCCCGACCCGGCGTCCAGCTCGCATCGGATGACCGGGACCTGCTGCGCCAGCTGACAGCGCGGCGCGGGGTGTGTCCCGACTGCGAGGCTCCCCCGCGCCGCGGAGGTCGCCTGCCGTGCAGCACCCTCGCCCAGCCGGCGCCGGTGCCCGCTCCCTGAACGTGTCGGCGCCGTGTTACCTCCCGTCGCACGCGCTCGTTGTATGCTGAGGAGGGCGTGTTGGCTTGACGGCTGACATACGGGCCATTACAGTGCACCCGTGGCGGGCGGGAGGAGGGGTCGCATGCCATCATCGCAGTCCGGACATAGGCGCCCGGCGCCACCGGCTACTCGGTCGCCCTGGGGGCGCGTCACCGCGACGGTGCTCGGGCTGGCGCTGGTGGGCGTCGTGGGTTGGCAGTGGAATCCGCTGGGCTCGGCGGCACCGGTGACCAAGACGACGGCCCGCACCACCGAGCGACCCCATCCCCGCGTGAAGAAGCCGGTGGCGCACACCCAACCGGCACCCAGCGACCCACCGGTGTGGACCGCGCCCGCCAGCTACGACATGACCGTGCCCGCGCAGTCGCAGCTGCCGCAGCTGCAGAATGGCTGTGAGGTGACCAGCCTCTCCATGTTGCTCACGGCCGTGAATCATCCGGTCAGCAAGATGACGCTCGCGGCGGAGCAGCCCACCGACCCCACGCCAGCGGTTCTAAAAACCATCCCCGGGTTCAAGGGCAACCCCATCTTGGAGGTTGTCTCGTGGGGCAATCCCAACGTGGGATTCGTGGGGAGCGTCGAGGGCGGATCCCAACTGGGGTACGGCATATACAACGGGCCGCTGGACCACCTACTGAACCAAATCCTGCCCGGGCAGGCAGAGGATATGACCGGCGATTCCTTTACGCAAATTTTGGACCACGTGGCACATGGGGTGCCGGTGGAGGCATGGACCACCATCGATTTCGAACCCACCAACGACTGGGTGACGTGGCAGAGCCCCGAAGGCCCCGTGACGGCGACGCCGCTCGAGCACGCAGTGCTCATCGTGGGATATACGCCCACGACCGTCATTATCAACAACCCCTACACGGGCCAGGCCAATGAGGCCGTGAACCGGTCTGACTTCATCGCCGCCTGGACCCAGCTAGGCAGTCAAGCCCTGACTGTGCATCTGCCCGCATCGTCCGCCGGCAGCGCCTCGTAGCGGGGATGCCGTGTCTCGGCGGCGGCGGGGCAACCTAGAGGTGTGCGGGGAAGGGGCAGTCATATTGAGCGGGGGATCGCCGGTCGAGCACTGGGCGGACGGAATGGATTCAGCGTGGGGACGGGCGCTGGACGCTGCCTTGGCTCAGGATGAAGCGCTGGTGCCGCCGGACGACCGCTGGCTCTTCTATCAAACGGTGCTCACCGGTCCCGCCCGGCGAGCGTGGGTGGCGAGCTGGCCGGCCGGCCGGGCCGGGGCCTGGGTCGACTGGGGCGCGGGGTATGGAGCGCTGGCGGTCGAGGTGGCGCAGCGGCGCGGGGGAACGGTGTACGCCGTCGACTGGTCCCGCGCGCGGCTGGAGGCGGCGGCACGCTGGGCGGGGCGCGTGGAGCAGCGGGGGACTGTCTTCTGGACAGTGGCGGACGCGATGACCTATCGCCCGCCGGAGCCGGTGGCCGGGATGAGCGCCCGCTTCCTGCTGCAGCACCTGCCGGATCCTGCCGGCGCTCTGGCCCACTGGGCAAGCGTGATGGGAGAGGGCGGATGTCTCATGGTGGAAGACGTCGACGACGGCTGGACCGTCGAATATCCCGAGCCGCCGGAGACTTGGACGACTGTGGTGTCGGCTCTCCAGAAGTTGCAGCATGACCGCGGCGGCGATCGGCGAATTGGACGCCGCCTGCCCGAACTGCTTACCGCCGCGGGCTTCGTGCTGGCGGAAACAGTCGTGTCCCTGCAGAGCTCCTGGGTGTCCGCGGAAGCTTTCGCCGTCAGTCGGCACCTCGAACGTCTCCGTATGGAAGGGGAGCGCGACGCCCTGCTCGCGGGCGGCCATCTCACCGCCGCCGCGTGGGACGAGGGGGTGGCGGCGCGCGCCCGAGCGTCAGGGCCGGTGTTCATGACGGCCGGGACCCTCCGGGTGGAGGCCATAAAGCGAGCACCGTGAGGCAAGCAGCCCGGCAACCTTGGCTCGTTTGCTAACATAGACTGCGACGGCGAGAGCTGGCTCGTGCCGGCCAGCCCGTGGGGCGGCATCGGAAGCGACGGCCCGAGGCATCCGCACGATGAGGGGGGTGGACGATGGAGGAGGCCAATCTCCTGCCGGTGCTCCCGATGCGTGGGGTGCTGGTGTTTCCCAACTTTATGGTTCCGCTGGAGGTGGGCCGCGAGCGCTCGCTGGCGGCGCTGGAAGTCGCCATGCTTGGTGAGCGCAAGATCGTGCTAGTGTCCCAAAAGAACCCGCGGGAGGACGAACCCGGGCCGGAGGGGCTTTATGCCTACGGGGTCATTGCCGAGGTGAAGCAGGTGCTCAAGCTGCCGCACGGCACGACCAAGGTGGTGGTGGAGGGTCAAACCCGCGCGCATGTGACGCGGCTGTTGTCCGAATCAACATATTTTGCCGGTGAAGTGGAGCCGCTGCCCGAGCCCGAGCCGGCCGACCCCCGCCCGGACGACGTCGAGGCGCTCATGCGGGCCGTGGCTGACTTGTTTGAGGCATACGTCAAGAACCGCAAGCGCGTCCCCGCGGAGGCCACCGTGACGATCGCGGTGGAGGATCCGGGTCGGCTGGCCGACGCCATCGCGGCGACGCTGGACCTCAAAACCGCCGACAAGCAGGACGTGCTGGAAACGCTGGATCCCAAGGCGCGCCTGGAGCGCGTGCACGAGCTTTTGGGCCATCAGGTGGAAATCATGGACATCGAGCGGCGCATCAACGTGCGAGTGCGACGGCAGATGGACAAGAGCCAGCGGGAGTACTATCTCCGGGAGCAGTTGAAGGCCATCCGACGGGAGCTCGGGGATTCGGAGGAGGGCCGGTCGAGCGAGGCGGACGAGTACCGCGCGCGGTTGGAGAAAAAAAAGCTCCCAGAAGCGGTCCTCGACAAGGTGACGCGGGAACTTGGCCGGCTGGACCAGATGCCGCCGACGGTGGCGGAAGCCGTGGTGGTGCGCAACTACCTGGACTGGCTGCTGGATCTGCCGTGGTTGGAGCAGACGGAAGACCGCCTCGATGTGGACCTGGCCGAGAAGATGCTGGATGAGGACCACTACGGGCTGGTCCGCGTTAAAGAACGCATCCTGGAGTACATGGCCGTGCGCCAGCTCTCGCAGTCGATGCGGGGCCCCATCCTGTGCCTGGTAGGTCCCCCCGGCGTCGGCAAAACGTCGCTGGCCCGGTCCATTGCGCGCGCCACCAACCGCCACTTTGTCCGCGTGTCGCTGGGCGGCGTGCGCGACGAGGCCGAGGTGCGCGGCCACCGCCGCACCTACGTGGGGGCGATGCCGGGGCGCATCCTGCAGGGGATGCGGCAGGCGGGATCCAACAATCCGGTGTTTCTGCTGGACGAAATCGACAAGATGGCGATGGACTTTCGGGGAGATCCGTCGGCAGCGCTGCTGGAGGTGCTCGACCCCGAGCAGAACCGGAACTTCTCGGACCACTATGTGGAGCTGCCGTTTGACCTGTCGTCGGTGATGTTTGTGACCACCGCCAACCTGCAGCACAATATTCCCCACCCCCTGCTGGACCGTATGGAGCTCATCCCCCTTGCGGGCTACACCGAAGAAGAAAAACTGCAGATTGGCCGCCGACACTTGCTGCCCAAGGTGCTGCCTGAGCACGGCCTGTCGGACCGCGACGTGGACTTTGGCCTGCCCGCGCTGCAGCAGGTGATCCGCGGCTACACGCGCGAGGCGGGCGTGCGGCAGTTGGAGCGCGAGATGGGCGCGGTGCTGCGAAAGGTCGCGCGCGAAGTCGTGGCGGGTGCAGACCGCCCCGTGCGGGTCACCCGCAGGAGCCTTCGCCGCTATCTCGGACCCCCACGCGTGCGCCACACCGCGGCGGAGGCGGGTGACCAGGTCGGCGTGGCGACGGGTCTCGGCGTGACCGAAGTGGGCGGGGACATCATGCCGGTGGAGGCCACCGTGATGTCGGGCAAGGGTCACCTTACGCTCACCGGTCAGCTGGGCGAGGTGATGCAGGAATCAGGGCAAGCCGCTTTTGCGTTCATCCGAGCCCACGCTGCGGCCCTGGGCGTCCCCGAAGACTTCGCGGACCGATTTGACATCCATGTGCACGTGCCCGAAGGAGCGGTGCCCAAAGACGGCCCCTCGGCCGGGGTGACGCTGGCGACCGCGATGGTGTCGGCGCTGTCGGGCCGCGCGGTGAAAGGCACCGTGGCGATGACGGGGGAAATCACGCTGCGGGGGCGCGTGCTTCCAGTGGGGGGCATCAAGGAAAAGGTGTTGGCGGCGCATCGAGCGGGGATTCGCCTGGTCGTGTTGCCCCAGGACAACACGCGCGACCTGGCCGAGGTGCCGGCCGCGGTGCGAAGGGCCATGAAGGTGGTGCCCGCCGAAAACTTGAGCCAGGTGTTGGAGGTGGCGCTGCTGTGAAGCCGCCGCCGCTCAGGTACTCCGCGCTCTATCCGCGGGAATTTCCTCCCGAGGGCCGGCCGGAACTTGCGGTGATGGGTCGGTCCAATTCAGGGAAGTCCACGCTGCTGAACGCGCTGGTCGGGGCGAGGGTGGCCCACGTGTCGCAGGACCCCGGGCGCACCCGGCGCATCCACTTCTTCGACATCGATGGCGCCTGGTACCTGGTGGATCTGCCGGGGTACGGGTACGCCAAGGTGCCGAACCGGGTCCGGGCCGAGTTCGGGCAGGCGGTGGACCACTACTTAAGTACCCGCTCCTCACTCGTCGGGGCCATCCTGATTCAGGACGTGCGCCGAAGCCTTGAGCCGGAAGAGGAAATGCTGCTCGAGTGGTCGGGCACACGCGGCGTGCCTCTGATCATCGTGGCCAACAAGATCGACAAGTTGAACCAGCGTGAGCGGGTGGCGCGCCTGCGCGCGCTGGAAGCGCAATATCGTCAGCCCGTCCACGCTGTGTCGGCGCACCGCGGAACCGGCTTGGAGCCGGTACGCGCGCGCTTGGCAGAGTTGACGCGAGGGACCAGCTCTCAGCGGGTCGACTCGTCTTGGCCCGGGTAGGCGGTGAGGCCGAGGATCACGGTCTGGTGCACACGGGACAGGTGATGGGCGGTCCGGGGCACCCCGGCCAGCCGCGCCATGCGTTGCCACAGTAGGAGCAGCTCGGCGTAGTCGGCGGGATGCTCACGCCGCCAGACCCGGTTCCGGGCGACGTCGACCAGCGGCGCCGCCAGCACCCGGAGGCTAGCCGTAAGCGGACGGCCGACGGGGCCCGCCGTGGCGAGAGGCGCCGTGAGGGGCGCCCACCACCAGGGCCGGTCGCCACCGTCTTGGCACAGCGCCCGCGCGGCTGGCCCGCCGTGCCGCGCCAGCGTCACCGGCAGGAGGGCCGCGGTCACGGTCGCGCGCTCGGCCCCGGGAGCGAGGTGCGCCAATAACTCCCGACCTTCGAGATCCACCTGTCCGAAGCGTCGGCGATCTGCGTGCTGCCCCAGGCGCTCAAGCCCAATGCGGACCTGAAAGTCCCGATAGGGACGCCAGCGATAGAACCGATACGCTTCCGTCAGCCAATGCGGCACCAGCTGGGGCTCGGCGGCGGCGGCCGACGGCAGGCCGGCCAACAGGCGCGCGGTCAGCGCGTGGAACTCGGGCGGCGCGTGAGGCTCCCGCAGTGTCCACCAGTGGTGATAGCCTTCGCGGAACAGGGCGGCCTCCTCCGGTGGGAGGCCACGGGTGCGGTAGAGCCACTGACGGGCCCGGCGCCGTGCCTGGTGGCGCGTTTCGGATAGCGCGAGCGTAAGGTCGCGGGCCCGTAGGCGATCGGCCAGCAGGTGCAGCAAATCCGGCGGGGGCGTCAGCGCGCCGTTTTCAATCTTGCTGAGATACGTGCGGTCGCAAATGCCGTAGCACGCCTGTCCCTGTGAGAGGCCGATCGACTGTCGTGCATCGCGGATGCGCTGTCCTAGCTCCATGCCGCCCCCCTTGCTTCGGGCACCGTTCTCGACCGGGCCGCGACTCCGCCACGCGGCTTTAACTAAGAACGCCGGGTGCGGGAGCGGGGTTGCAGGAGCCTAAGCATCAGATAAAGAAATAATGGCCGGCTGGCAAGCGAGCAAGACGCACCACATTGCACCGCCAAGCCCGCTGCACTACGCTATAAAGATAATTGCCGTGATTTTCCGAGTCGTGCCTGAGCGGAGGAGATACGGTATGAGCAGCGAGGTGCGCTGGGGTGCACCGGGTTCCCCGGAGGTGCCTCCGGATGTCGGCGTCCCGTGGGTGTACGACGCCGATCGCCAGGCGGGGCCGGTCCCGCCGCTCTATGCGGACACGCTGGGGCGGTGGGGGCTGGCCGCCCGGGATGCGGCGCGGGGCCTGGCGCCGGCGTCCCGCGGCCTCCGTTGGCACGGCCACTGGTATGTTGCCCTGGCCTCCGCGCTGGCGGACAGGCCGCCCGATGCCGCCGCCGCCGCCCGGCCCGTGGATGAGCGATGGGCGGAGGAGTGGGCGCCTGCGCTGGCCGCGTGGCTGCCGCCATGGGCCGAATGGGCCGTGGCCGGGCGGACTGGGCCAGAGCTCGCGCAGTTGCTCGAGCGAGCGGATGACGAAGGACCGCGGTTGCTCCGCGTGGCCGAAGAGATCCGCCTGGCCGCGACCGGGGCGCTGAGCGCTTTTCATCAACAGTACCAGCCGTGGCTCCCCTCGGTCGGAGACCCCCGCTTTACGGTGAGCCCGGCGCCCGCGAATCACGAAACGACGCGCGCCCTCTGGCAGCTGAAGGAGGCGGTCGAAGCCGCGGGAGCAGCCGCGGCCTGGCTCCGTGAGGCGGTCCTCGATGCGTCGCCCGGCAATTTGCACGACACGCGGTCGGCGAATCCCGCCGGTACGGTCTGGCTCAGCCAGTGGGACCGATTTCTTGATTATCACGGGCGGCGGTGCGATGAGGCCGGGGGTCTCGGGCCCAGCTGGATCGAGGATCCGGCGGTGCCGCTCAGGCTCCTGCAGGCCTACTTGGACGAGGCCCGCCCTGCGCCGTCGGAGCGCTGGGACCGGGTCCAAGCCTTCCGGGACGCCGAGGAGGCGGCGGTGATGGGGCGGCTGCCGCCAGGGACCCCGTTTCGCGTGGATGTGGCGCGTGCCCGGCAGGCCCAGGAGTTGGTGTCGCATCGAGTAGACGATATCTTTCAGCAGGTGGCGTACCGCCTGCGGCGCATCGTGGCCGCGGCCGGGGATTGGCTGGTGGGCGCAGGTCTACTGGGCCAGCGCGACGACATCATCTACCTCACGCGGGCGGAGTGCCTGGCCGCGCTGGAGTCTCGGGCCGCCGCGCCATTCCCCCTGCACCAACTGGTGCGCCAGCGCCAAGCGCAGGCCGAGCAGGCCGCCCGGTGGACCCCCCCACCGGTGCTGGGGCTGGGCGAGACGGCGGCGCCGGACCCCTCCTTAGCGGCGTGGCAGGGCACCGCCGGCGCTCCGGGCCAAGTGCGGGGCCCCGCGCGGGTGGTGCGCACGCTGCGGGCGGCGGCCGCGGCCAGGCCAGGGGAGATTGTGGTCGCGCGACTCGTCACATCGCAGTGGGCGCCGGGGCTGCCCCTGGTGGCGGGGCTCGTGGCGGAAGGTGGCGGGCCGTATGCGGCAGGGGTCCTCACCGCTGCCGAATTTGGCGTGCCGGCGGTCGTGGGTGTGGAGGGCGCCACGCGCCACCTGCATTCCGAGGACTGGATTGAGGTGGATGGCCGCTCCGCCACCGTTCGGCGGCTGGAGGGTTAACGCGCACCGCCGAGAACGGCGTGCCTATCATGAAGAGAGCGCTCTTGGCCATGGCGCTGGCGCCGATGGCCACACCTGACAGCTCATAGGCGCAGGAGGTGGGGCCCGGCCCTCGAACTCTGGCGAAAAAAACCGCCAACCGCGTACGGCCGGATGCCGAAGGTTGCTCGCTGGCCAGTATTGGGGGCACGATGGGATGGCGATGCGGTGGACCCAAGAGCCGGGTGTTGGCCGTGACGAGCCGAGCGGCGTGTGGCTCCGGCCGCTGGCGCCTCGAGACTTGCCTCAGCTGGTGGCGTGGGACATCAATCCGGTGGTGGTTCGCCTCATGGGGAGACGATTTGACGGTCTGGACGGCGCACACCGCTGGCTGTCCACGGCGGGTCCCCGGCAGGGCTGCCTCGCCCTGGCGGTCATGGAGGGGCGCACGCTCATGGGCGATGTGGAGCTCGAACACATCGCGTGGCGCCGCGCCGAGGCGGAGTTGCGCATTTGCCTCGGCGACCCCGCCGTCTGGGGGCGGGGGCTGGGCGCGGCGGCGCTGCAGCAAGTGCTGGCCCTAGCCTTTGGGCCCATGCGGCTCCGCCGGGTGTATCTCCGGGTTACCGTCGACAATGTCCGAGCGGTGCGCCTCTACGAAAAGTGTGGCTTCGTGAAGCGCGGCCGACTTGCCTCCACGGGGCGCCTTCGGGCAGCTCGGCCCCTGTGGCTCATGGATCTGTCCTCGTCTGCCTACGGTGCCGCCATGGGTGTGCCGAGCGCCCTTTGGGCGGGTGCCGGGTCGACCACCGCCGAGTAGCGGGGCCACGCGCTGGGCCCCAGGAGTTCCTCCGCGTTTTGGTACGCTCCGCGTGCGGGATACGAGGTCTCGGGCCACGCGCCCAAACCGTCCAGCGTGCCTATCGCCTGGGCCAGGAGGCCCGGTGACACCCCGGGGTAGTCGTGGCGGACAAGCTGGGCCACGGTTGCCGGCGAATGCGACGCGAGATACGCAAGCCCCGCGTTGAGCGTGGTCAGCAGGCGCTCGAGACCGGGGCCGCGCCCGACCAGCAGGAGGCGCGGCACGGGCGCGGTGGCGGCGCCGACGTACGCGAGCACGACCCCGCGGCCGTCGGCGGCCAGGGCCAGTGCCGGCAGCAGCGGGGCCAGCAGATAGGGCAGCCGCCCTTCGCGAAACCACCGGCGGGCCTGGGCCAACCCCATGGACCCGATGGCTTTCGCGACGCCATGCTCCTTCAGGACGGCGATGGCCAGCTTCAGGTCGGGGGGCAGTGCGTCCGTGGACATCAGTGGCACGCCACGAAGGTCGCGCCAGCGAAAATCGGGGTTGGCCGTGGGACTCAGCAGCACCAGGTCCGAGCGCACCAGGAGAAAGGCGGTCACGGGCGCCGTCGGGTGGTCCGCCAGAGACAGGGCGGCATGGGGTGCCCACTCCACGATGGTCGTCCCCGAGGCGCGCGCCAGCCCCACGTAGAGCGGCAGCAGGCCCAGGGTATGCGCGGGGCCCGCGACCGGAATGACCGCCGCCGGCGGGGGCGGGGCGCGAAACAGCCCGCAGCCAGCCAGGGCCGCCGCAGCAACGGCCCCGGCGGCCCAGTGGCGACGCCGCCGCAAGCCACCACCCCCCCAACGACTGCCTGCGGGCTGACTTATGCCGAGCCGCGATGCCGTAGGCAACCAAACCGTCAGCGCAGGGCAGTTTAGGCATCTCTGCGAGCCACCGTGCGTCGACCGCCCATCTTGGCGCGCGTTCCCGCGCTTGCTATAATGAGATGAGCTTTTGGACGCCGGTCCGAGGCGTGAGTAAGTTTGTCATGGGGGGTCAGCGGATGACGGTCAAGCCGTTGGGCGACCGGGTGTTGGTCAAGCTGGTGGAGGAGCACGAACGGACGCAAGGTGGCATTTACATCCCGGACACGGCCAAGGACAAGCCCCAGACGGGCGAGGTTACCGCAGTGGGCGACGGGGAAAAGGTGACGGTCAAAGTGGGCGACCGGGTGATGTTCGCCAAGTTTGCCGGCACGGAAGTGAAGATTGACAGCGTGGAGCACCTGTTGCTGCCGATGGAAGACGTCCTGGCCGTGGTGGAGGGCTAGCGGCACCGGATCGATAACGCACAGACAAAAACTAAATAAAACCAAGTAAAACTTCATAGAGAGAAGCCGAAGATCGGCGTGATCGAGGTGGAAGCGCCAGCGAACCGGGGGCGGTGGGAGCCCGGTCGTGGAGCCCTCGAGTGTCAGCCGGGCAAGCGACGCTTTCGGCTGCGGGTTCGCCCGATACAGCGAGGAAGAGCCATTCTCGAACAGCTCGGACCGAGGGTTGCCGGGTGTGAGGATGGAATGAAGGTGGTACCGCGGAAGGCTGGCCTTTCGTCCTTTGGGGCGAAAGGCTTTTTGCTTTGAGAGGCAGAAGGCAGATGCGAGACAAGACCAGAGAATGGAGGGGTGTCGGTGGCCGAGTCGGACCCAAGGGGGATCGAGGCGCCCGAGGACCGCACGCGCTACGCGCCCGCGGCGGTGGAGCAGCGCTGGTATCAGTATTGGGAAGAGCAGGGGTTCTTTACGCCGCCGGCAGTCCGCGATCCCGGGACGCCGACGTTTGCCATCGTGATTCCGCCGCCCAACGTGACCGGCGTCCTGCATCTGGGCCACGCGCTCAACACCACATGGCAGGACATCCTGGTGCGGTGGCACCGCATGCGGGGGGATGCCACCCTGTGGCTGCCGGGGACCGATCACGCCGGGATTTCTACGCAGCAGCGGGTCGAGGCGATGCTGCGAGAGCGGGGCCAATCTAAGGACGAACTGGGACGCGAGCGATTTCTAGCGGAGACCTGGGCCTGGCGCGCCCAGTACGGCGGAATCATCCTGGACCAGCTGCGGCGGCTCGGTGCCTCGGTGGACTGGACGCGGCTCCGCTTCACGTTGGACGACGGCTTGTCGCTGGCGGTGCGCACCGTGTTTGTGCGGTTGTATGAAGAAGGCTTGATTTATCGCGGCGCATACATGGTCAATCGGTGCGTCCACTGTGCCACCGCCCTGTCGGACATCGAGGTGGAGCATGAAGAGGAAGACGGATGGCTCTGGCGCATCCGATACCCTGCGGCGGACGGCGACGCCTCCGGGCTGGAGATTGCCACCACGCGCCCGGAAACGCTACTGGGCGATACGGCACTGGCCGTGCATCCGGAGGACAACCGCTTTCGAGCTTGGGTCGGGCGGCGGGTGGACGTGCCGCTCGTGGGGCGCGCGGTGCCGGTGATCTCGGATACGTTTGTCGATCCCACCTTCGGCACCGGGGTGGTCAAGGTGACGCCGGCGCACGATCCTAACGACTATGCGATGGGCGAGCGCCACGACCTGCCCCGCATCCAGGTCATTGGCGAAGACGGCTGCATGACCGCCGAGGCCGGGGCGTACGCGGGGTTGACCCGCGAGGAGGCGCGCGAGCGCGTGCTGCACGACTTGGAGGCAGCGGGGCTCCTGGTGGGCAAGGAACCTCTGCGGCACGCGGTCGGCCACTGCGACCGCTGCGGCACGGTGGTGGAGCCGCTGATCTCCGTCCAGTGGTTTGTTTCCATGCGCCCGCTGGCCGAGCCGGCCCGCGACGCGGTGGCCAGCGGCGCGGTGACGCTGGTGCCCGATCGGTTTACCAAGGTGTATCTGCATTGGCTCGACAACATCCACGACTGGTGCATCAGCCGTCAGCTGTGGTGGGGCCATCGGATTCCCGCCTACTACTGCGACACGTGCGGCGAAGCCACTGTGTCAGTGGACGCGCCGGCGACGCTTTTCTGTGGACATGACCCCCAGCAGGTTCACCAAGACGAGGACGTGTTGGACACCTGGTTCTCCTCCGCGCTGTGGCCGTTCTCGACGCTGGGATGGCCCCAGGCGGAGCGTGGCGACTTGGAGCGGTTCTACCCTACGCAGGTGCTGTCCACCGCATACGACATCCTGTTTTTCTGGGTGGTGCGCATGGTGGCGCAGGGGTTGCACTTCACGGGTCAGGTGCCCTTTGAGACGGTGTTGCTGCATGGTCTGGTGCGCGACGACCAGGGCCGCAAGATGTCCAAGTCCGCGGGCAACGGCATCGATCCGCTGGATGTGGTCGAGGAATACGGCGCGGACGCGCTCCGGCTCTCCCTGGTGCTCGGCACCGCAGTGGGAGCCGACATGCGCTTTCGCCGGGAGCGGGTGGAGGCGGCGCGCAACCTCGCGAACAAGCTCTGGAACGCTGTCCGGTTCGTACGCGCCGGGCTCGCGGCGGGTCCCCTCGCGGAGGTGGCGCCTATGCGGCCCGCCGACGCGTGGATTCGCTGGGAGCTGGACCACGCCGTCCGGGACACCACGCTGGCGCTGGAGCGGTTTGAGTTTGGCGAGGCGGCTCGCATCGCAACCGACTTCCTGTGGGACAAACTGTGCGACTGGTACATCGAAGCGGTCAAGCGCCGCCTCGAGCGGGCCGATGACGACGGCGCAGCGGCGCGGTGGACCCTGTACACGGTGATGGAAGCCACGCTGCGGCTGCTGCACCCGTTCATGCCGTTCGTGACGGAGGAGTTGTGGCAGAGTTTGCCGCACGTCGGCGCGAGCATCGTGGTGGCGCCCTTCCCAACGCCCGAGGGCTTGCCCGCCAGCGCCGCCGTGGCGGGGCACCAGAAGGCCCAATCGCTTGTCCGGGCCGTGAGAAACCTGCGCGCGGAGCTTGGGCTCTCACCCGGCGAGCGCGTGTCCGCCGTGGCGCTCACCTCCGAGCCGGCGGTGGAAGCGGCCTGGGCCGCGAACCGGGCGGAAATTCTGGAGCTGGCCCGCCTGACGTCACTGAGCCACGCCGCAAGCGACCGGCCGCACCCAGCTATCGCGGGCGTGGCGGATGGAGGCACCGTGTATCTACCGCTGGCCGGGTTGGTTGACCTAGCGCGGGAGCGTGAACGGCTGGAGAAAGATCGAGAGGCCACGCGAGTGGACATGGAGCGCTTGGCGCGGCGACTGGGCGACACGGGTTTTGTGCGGAAGGCGCCGCCCAGCGTGGTGGACGAAACGCACGCGCGCCTCGGCGCCGCCCGCGCGCGGGCCGCCCGGCTCGCGGAGCGGCTGGAGGAGCTGTCCTGAACCTCGAGGCGCTTGGGCCGTGGTGGGAGGACCGAGCGCGGTTTGGCATCCGCCCGGGGCTGTCCCGCACCGCGCAGCTCATGGAGCGGCTGGGCCACCCCGAGCGGAGCGTCCCGGTGGTGCACATTGCGGGCACGAATGGCAAAGGGTCCACCGCCGCGCTGATCGCGGCCGGCCTCCGGGCGGCCGGCCTCCGCACGGGACTTTACACGTCGCCCGACCTGGGGGACCTTCGGGAGCGCGTGCAGGTGGACGGCGCCCGGCTGTCGGAGAGCGAGTGGCGGACGCTGGCGCGGCGCGTGGAGGCGGCTGCGGCGCCCTCGCTCGACCCCCCCACCCTGTTCGAGTGCCTCACGGCACTAGCCCTCACCGCCTTCGCCGAGCGGCCGGTGCAGGTGGCGGTGCTGGAGGTGGGCTTGGGGGGGACGTTTGACGCCACCAACGTAGTGCCGGTGCCCTCGCTGACCGTGCTCACGCCCGTGGCCTTGGACCATGAGGAGGTGCTGGGCTCCACGGTGGCGGCCATCGCGCGCGACAAGGCAGGCGTGATCAAGGGCGGAGGCCGGGTGGTGGTGGCGGCGCAGGCACCCCCCGCTCGGGGAGAGGTTGTGCGCCAGGCCCGTGCGGTGGGGGCGGTGCTCCGATGGCCCCGGCATCGGCTGCTGTGGAGTGACGCGTCGGGTGTCACCATCGCGGTGAGCGGACCGGCGGCGGGCGTGTGGCGGACGAAGTTGCTGGGGCAGCATCAGGCGGGCAACCTGGCATTGGCCGCTGCTGCGCTCGGCTGGCTGGGCGAGGGACAGGTGTGGGATTGGGAAGCGGTGCAGGCCGGCGTGGCCCAGGCCGACTGGCCCGCGCGGCTCGAGGTGATGCCAGGACGGCCGCTGGGCTTGGTGGATGGGGCTCACAATCTGCACGCCGCCCATGCCCTGGCGAAAGCGCTGGCGGAGCCGCACCTGAGCCGCCCCTGGCACCTGGTGTGGGGCACGTTTCAGGACAAGCCGTCAGCGGCGATGCTACGGGCTCTGTTACCGCATGTGGCGTCGGTCGTGCTCACACGGCCGGCGGGGCCCCGGGGCCTGGACCCGGCCGCTCTCCGGGATCAACTGCGCCTGCCGACCGCCCTCACGCCGGCGGTCTCGGTGAGCGTGCCCGAGGCGCTCCGACTGGCAGTGGGCCGCGCCGGGCCGGACGGCGCGGTTCTGGTGGCGGGATCGCTGGCACTCGCGGGAGAGGCCCGCACCTGGTGGGCTCAGCGATCCCTTCCGCCGGGCGGATAGGTACCCCGGGATTATTGCTCGCCCATGCGCTGAGGCAGCTTGGGGCAGCGAAGCTGGCGCGAGCTCCTCCCGAATGGCACGCGACTGCCAACCCACCGGGCGCTGGCCGCCAGGGCAGGCGGCCGGAAATCGCGGCCCCCCTCGGGACGGTCGAAGCCGGGGATGACACGTCATGGAACCTTTGGCAGGTATCCGAGCGTTGAGTCAAATGATACGGGGGTGGTATGCTGGTGAGGCTCGGTGACCACGGCGACGTTTGTCGGGCACTGGCATGCTTGGAGGATCCCCGAGGCGAATAACCAACGTGCCATGAAGGGCGGGGGGACGCTGAAAACACGACGACGAAGTCCGTGGCTGCTTCTGCTGTACGTTCTGGTTGGCGCGATTGTTGGCAGCGTCGTGGGACGCTGGCTCGGCGCCTACTGGCCGCTCTTGAGTCACAACTACGTCACGCTGGGCGCGGGCACGCCGTGGACGCTGAACCTGGCGGTGGTGGGATTTGCCTTGGGGGCCTGGGTCCAGTTGAATCTGGTAGGCCTGTTGGGACTGGTGGCGGGCGTGGTCGCGTGGGGGCGCTCATAACTTAGCGCCCAAGGCGTTTCTCAGGCGGCCGATGCCGGTTGGTGGAACTTCACCCCGGGGCGAGGCGTTAGACTGGGGGACGGCGGCCGAACCTGGCGGAAGGGCGGCGTCGGTGGGCGTCAAGGATTGGCCGGCTCCGGAGCGGCCGCGCGAGCGCTTGGCCTCGCTGGGGCCCGGCGCGCTGTCCGACGGCGAGCTTTTGGCCGTGTTGCTGGGAGCGGGCACGAGTGCGAAGAACGCTGTCGAGCTCGGGCGTGAGCTCGTGGCCGACGGATGGGAAGCGCTGGCGGATCGCGGGGTGCGCGAGCTGACGGCGGTGCGCGGGGTCGGTCCGGCGCGTGCAGCCTTGCTGGTTGCCGCGCTGGAGGTGGGTCGGCGCGTGCGCCGGGCGGGACCCGCGCGGCGGGCGCTGCGATCCGGGGACGACATCGCGGATCTGGTGGGCGATGAGATGGCGCGCCTGCCGCAGGAGCAGTTCCGGGTGGTATTGGTGAACGCGAAGCAGCACGTGGTGGCGGTGGAGACACCGTTTGTCGGGGGGCTCACTTCGGTGGAAGTGCACCCTCGGGAGGTGTTTCGCGCTGCCGTGCGGGTGTCGGCGGCCGGGGTCATTTTGGTGCACAACCATCCGACCGGGGACCCGAATCCCAGCCGCGAGGATCGGCTGCTGACCAAGCGGCTGGCGCAAGCCGGGGATACGTTGGGGATTCCAGTGCTCGACCATGTGGTGATTGGCCACGGTCGGCACGTCAGTTTCAGGGAATTAGGGTTCCTCGGCGAACCCGGATAGGAAAGGGGCACCCGCAACAGATGCTGCGCTACTTTTACAGTGCGTTTTCACGCGATATGGGGATCGACCTGGGTACCGCCAACACCGTGGTGTTTGTCAAAGGCAAGGGCATCATTCTCCAGGAGCCCTCGGTGGTTGCGATCGACCAGCAGACGGGGGAAATCATTGCGGTGGGCCAGGAGGCCAAGCAGATGGTGGGCCGAACGCCTGGGCACATCCGCGCCGTGCGCCCGCTCAAGGACGGCGTGATTGCTGACTTTGACCACACGCAGGGCATGCTGAAGCACTTCATTCAAAAGGCGGTGCCCAATTTTCGGGTGTTTCACCCGATGGTGGTGGTGGGGGTGCCGTCGGGGGTCACCGGCGTGGAGGAGCGCGCCGTGAAAGATGCCGCGGTCCAGGCCGGCGCGCGCGAGGCCTTGGTGGTGGAGGAGCCGATGGCGGCCGCCATCGGGGCCGGGCTGCCGGTGGACGAGCCCACCGGCAACATGATCGTGGACATCGGCGGCGGCACGACGGAAGTGGCCGTCATCTCGCTGGACGGGATTGTGACCTCCCAGTCGATCCGAGTCGCGGGCGACGAGATGGACGAAGGGATTCAGAATCATATTAAGCGCACGTACAACATGATGATTGGCGAGCGGACCGCCGAAGAGGTCAAGATGACCATCGGGGCCGCGTACCCGCCGGATCAGGACCAGACGATGGATGTCCGGGGGCGGGACTTGGTGACCGGCCTGCCGAAGACTTTGAAGATCACGGCCTCTGAGATACAGCGCGCCCTGTCTGATACCGTCGGCCAGATCGTGGAGGCGATCAAGGTGACGCTGGAGCGGACGCCGCCGGAGCTGGCGGCGGACGTGATGGACCGGGGCATTGTCATTACGGGTGGCGGCAGTCTCCTGCGCGACTTTGACAAGTTGGTGAGTGCCGAGACCGGCATGCCGGTCCACATGGCGGAGGAGCCACTCTTGACCGTGGTGCGCGGCACCGGCATGGTTTTGGATGACGAAAGGCACCTGGAGGCACTTCGGCGCCGCAATCGCCGCTGACTGTTTTGGCCCGGGTCCGGAGGGGGTTGACCATTGGACTTCCTATACCGGTGGCGGCGGCCGATCCTCGCGGTGCTGGTGATCATCGTGCTGGCGACGCTGCTGTCGTACACCGCCAAACTGCGGGGCCAGGTCCTTACGCTGTCCGCCGTGGCGGGCAGCGTGGAGTACCCCGTCGGCGGTCTGGTCGCGCATGTCGGCGAGGGGGTGCGGGGGGACGCCCAGAGCCTGACACAGCTTTTTCAGCTCCAGCAGGAAAATCAGAAGCTCAAGGCCCAATTGACCCTGTATCAGAGCCTGAAGCTCCAGTTGGAAGAGGTTCAGGCCGACAACACGCGACTACGGGGCCTCTTGTATCTGAAGAGCCAATTAGGCGGATGGCATCTCCTGGCCTCATCGGTGGTGGCGCGGAACCCCGACAACTGGTTTTCCACGCTGACGATTGGGCGCGGGTCCACTAGCGGCGTGAAGGTCAACATGCCCGTGATCGTGCCCCAGGGGGTGGTGGGCCGCGTGGTGTCGGTCTCGCCCACCACAGCCCAGGTGCTGCTGCTGCTGGACCCGTCGAGCGGCGCCGGGGCGCTTGATGTGCGATCGCGGTCGGCGGGCGTGGTCGTGGGCCGCGACCCCATCACCGGCACGCTGCGGTTTGAGCTGTTCAGCCACCGCCCCAACGTTCTCCCGGGAGATGCGGTGGTGACCTCCGGTCTATCCCAGTATTTCCCTAAAGGGCTCTTGCTGGGGCAGGTCATTCACGTGGCCCCGTCGGCGGGTGGCCTGACGGAGACGGCCACGGTCAAGCCGGCGGTCAACTTCAACCAGTTAGAGACCGTGATGGTGGTGCTGTCCCATCCCAGCGGTGAATCCGCGCCGCCGCTATCGGGGATGGTGCCCTGATGTGGCAGTATCACTGGTGGGCGTGGGTGCTGGTGTTTGCCGCGGCCCTGGTTATTCAGACGGTGTTTTTGCCACTGGTGTTCCCCATCGGGTACGTTCCCAATCTGATGCTGGTGGTGGTGGTGGCCCTGGCGTTTTTTGAAAGCCCGTCACGGGGGGCGCTCCTGGGGGCGATCGCCGGGCTGATGACGGACGTCGCTGCCGGGCGGCTCATCGGGATGAACCTGGCCCTGGACGCCGGCGTGGGGTATCTGGTGGCCCGGCTGCAGAGTCAAATTGTCCGGGACGACGTCCTGGTGCCGGGGCTGGTGGGCGCCCTGGCGGCCGGCACCAGCCGCATGACCGAGTGGGTGGTGCTGCGGGCGCTAGGGTACTCGTTCGCCTTTCGCCCGTTTGTCGCGCCCCTGCCGACCGATATCTTGTTTGCGCTGTTTATGACCGGGGCCGTCATCGGCCTCATGCGCCTGCGCCCGCGACACGAGGTGGATGCGCGCCTGCAGTTTTGAATTGTGTCTGCCATATTATTCCGCCAGCGGCTATAATGCAGGGGGAAAGTGCGTGGCACCCGCCGAAAAGCGGCAGGACTTGGCGGCGCGAGCCCGAATGAGTCACCTAGACACAGGAAAAGGGGGAGAACGGCGGGTATGGCTCGGCGACGGACAGCCACCTCAGCGGAGGTGAGCATGGCTACGCCTTGGCTGGCCGGGAGGCTGGACGAACCCATGGCGCCACCCTTGCCGACCCTGCTGGTGCGGCGTCACTTGCGGTCGGGTCAGCGGGTGCACTACCAGGGCAACGTCGTGGTGCTTGGCGATGTCAATCCGGGTGCCGAGATTGTGGCGACGGGCGACATCGTGGTGATGGGAGTCTTGCGAGGACTGGCTCACGCCGGGGCAGCGGGCGACAGTGCGCGGGTAGTCGCGGCGTTTCGGCTGGAGGCCACGCAATTGCGGATCGCGAGCCATATTACGCGCGCGCCGGAGGGCGACCGGCCGCCCGAGGTGCCGGAAGTGGCGCAGGTGCGGGACGGACAGATGGTGTTGGACAACTTGGCCCAATTGTACGAGGACCGCTAGGGCGAGGAGACGCCCTGGCTAGGTTAGGAGAGATGCAGCTATGGGAGAGGCCATCGTCATCACCTCGGGGAAAGGCGGTGTGGGGAAGACGACGACCACCGCCAACTTGGGGGCGGCCCTGGCCAACATGGGCCACCGCGTGGTGCTGGTGGATGCGGACATCGGCCTGCGGAACCTGGATGTGGTGATGGGTCTGGAGAACCGGATTGTTTACGACTTGGTGGATGTGGTCGAAGGATTTGCCAAGTTGAAGCCGGCGCTCATCAAGGACAAGCGTTTCGACAACCTGTACCTCCTGCCGGCGGCCCAGACGCGCGACAAGAACGCCGTCTCGCCGGAGCAGATGCGGCAGCTGGTGGCTGACCTGAAGGAAGAATTCGACTGGGTCATCATCGACTGCCCGGCGGGCATTGAGCAGGGGTTCCGCAATGCGGTGGCGGGCGCAGACCGCGCGGTGGTGGTCGCGACGCCCGAAGTGTCGTCGGTGCGAGATGCCGACCGCATCGTGGGGCTCTTGGAGGCGAACGGCATTGTCAAGCCCTTGCTATTGGTGAACCGGCTTAGGCCCGCGATGGTCAAGCGCGGTGAAATGATGGACATCGACGATATCATCGAGATTCTCGCCATTGAACTGCTGGGCGTCGTCCCAGAAGACGAGGGCATCGTGACGTCAAGCAACCGCGGTGAGCCAGCCGTGCTGTCCGACCGGTCCAAGGCGGGAGAGTCGTACCGAAACATTGCCCGACGACTGGCCGGCGAGGAGGTGCCGGTGCTGACGGTGGCCGAGGATGGCCTCTTTACCCGCCTGCGCCGCCTGATGGGGTGGTCCGGATGAGTCAGCGAGGACGCGCCGGCGGATTTTTTGACCTCATCACGCGGGTGCTGGGCCGTGATGAGGGCAGTCGCGGCACGGCCAAGGAGCGCCTGAAACTGGTGCTGATCCATGACCGGGCCAGCTTGTCGCCTGAACTCTTAGAGGCCCTGCGGGCCGACATGATGAAGGTGATCACGGCCTACATGGACATCGATTCCGCCGGTTTCAAAGTGGAATTCGAGCGGCAGGACGATGCGGTGGCTCTGGTCGCCAACATTCCCATCGTCTCCGTCAAGCGGCACGCGTAGGTCCCAAGCTGCAAACCATAGCCCCCCGGCGGCGTTGTCCCGTTATACTGGGTGGCGTGTCCGGGGGGGATTTAGGTGAAGGCGCGAAGTATCTGGGGCCGCATGGACTTTCTGGTGCTGTTCCTGGTAGCGGGGTTGGCTTTGCTATCACTGGTGGTGCTGTTCATCGCCACCAAGCCCATCTATCCGCTGGAGCCCACCTATTACGACAAGCGGCAGGCCATCTGGATGGTGCTGGGGCTCATCTGCGTCCTGGTTGTGGCCGCCATTCCGTACGAGCGCATCGCCCAGTGGTCCAAATATATTTACTGGGGCAACATGCTGCTCCTGATGGTGGTGCTGGTCAAAGGGCACACGGCGCTCGGGGCGTCGCGCTGGATCGGGTTCGGCAACATTCAGGTTCAGCCGTCGGAGTTTGCCAAAGTGGCCATCATCGTGACCCTGGCCGACCTGTTGAGCCGGCGGCCCAGCATGCGGCACATCCGCGATTGGGTAAGCCCCGTGGCGCACGTCCTGCTGCCCATGGTGCTGATCATCAAGCAGCCGGACTTGGGAACGGCTTTGGTGTTTGTGGCCATCCTTTTGGGGATGCTTTATGCCGCGGGCGCGCCGGGTCCAAAACTGCTGTTGGTGTTTGGGGGCGGGTTCGGGCTAGTCGTGCTCTGGATCTATGCCCATCTGCACTGGACCATCGGGGGTCATCCCATCCCGATATTCATGCACACCTACCAGCTGAACCGGCTCCTGATCTTTTTGAATCCGGGCAAGAGTCCCATGACCAGCGGCTACAATATCATTCAGTCACGCATCGCTGTCGGCATCGGCGGGGTGTGGGGCGTGGGCGTCGCAGGGAGCCATGCGGGCCAATTGAGCTTTCTGCCGGAAGCCACCACCGACTTTGTGTTTGCGGTGGTGGCCCAGGTATTCGGATTCGTTGGCACGATGGGGGTGCTGTTGGCCTACTTCATCGTGCTGGCCCGGGGTCTCGTGATTGCGGCGGGGGCCAAAGACCGCCTGGGCATGCTGATCGCAGCCGGGGCGGTGGCGATGCTGGGCTTTCACGTCATTGAGAATGCCGGCATGGCCATTGGCGTGATGCCGGTGGCCGGCGTGCCGTTGCCGTTCGTGAGCTACGGCGGGTCGGCATTCATCGCGGACTCGCTGGTCATCGGGCTCTTGATGAGCGTATATGCCCGGCGCGACCGGTACATGTTTGTGGCGGAGTCCGCCCCGACGAGCGGCCCCCCGGTCCCGGCCGCCCGGAGCAAACGAGGGCGGCCCGCTATGACGAACGACCGATAGAGTGGGGGACGAAAATGAGTCGGCCGCAGATGGGCGTGAGCCGTTTTGACCTGCATTGGTTCTCGGTGGTGAATCACTGGGCATCGGTCT
>JAKARZ010000072.1 GCA_021828405.1 Bacillota bacterium | reverse complement strand
TTAAAAGGCGGATGCTCTAACCAACTGAGCTAATGGCCCCCACAAGTTGGTGGCCCCACCGGGATTCGAACCCGGGTTACCACCTTGAAAGAGTGGTGTCCTAGGCCTCTAGACCATGGGGCCAAATTTGGTGGAGATGAGGGGGGTCGAACCCCTGACCTCGTGAATGCCATTCACGCGCTCTACCAACTGAGCTACATCCCCGCATCTTGCCACGGACCGGAAAACACCCGGCCGCCTAGCTAGTATAGCGGCCTGCCCGCAGAGCCGTCAAGCTACGCGCTGTCCCACGACGTCAAACACGTTCGCATCAAACGCGCGTTTCCCATCGCATCGAAAAACACGCGGCCAGCGTGCCGCAGAACCACCGGAACGGCACCTACGGCGCGGTACCCCCTCGTGGGAACGTCGCGGCGTCGTGAGTGCGTGGCGGTGCTTGGATCGAGGATGCCCAGCGTGCTACCGCATCACCATGACTTGATTGCGCCCCCCCTGCTTGGCGCGGTACATCGCCTGATCCGCCCGGCTGAACAGCCCCTCCAAGGTCATCCCCTTGAGATACGCCGCCACCCCCACGCTGACCGAGGTGGCCACGTGCGCTCCATCTTCCCACGCA
Organism: Bacillota bacterium; assembly: GCA_021828405.1. Next base: position 7,927 of record JAKARZ010000072.1, on the reverse strand, counting down.
AACCCTTCCGCCACCGCCTGCCGAATGCGCTCGCCGACACGCTCGGCCGCTGCCAGCGGCGTCTCCGGCAGGATGACCACAAACTCATCGCCCGCATACCGGCACGCCACGTCGTCGGTCCGGACGGTGCTCCTGATCGCGCGCGCCAGCTGCAGAATATGGGCGTCGCCCGCCTTGTGGCCGTACTCGTCGTTCACCCGCTTCAGCGAGTCGGAGTCGATCATCAGGAGGGCCAGCGGGTGCTCATCCGGGTCCGCGTGCTCCAGCATCTGCGCCAACGCAGCCTCAAACCGGCGGGAGTTGCCCAGTCCGGTCATGTGGTCGGTGAGGGCGATTTCCTCGGTCTGCTGGTAGAGTTGGGCATTCTTAATAGCAATGGCGGCCTGGCTCGCCACCGCGGATAGAAAGTCCAGGTGGTCCTGGTCGTAGGTGGCCCGATAGCTTTGGGCGCTGATCGCACCAATCACCCGCGACTCGTGACGCAGGGGAGCGACCAGCATGCCCACCACTTCCCGCGACGACCCAACGGTACCGGCCCCCGTCGGCACCCCCTCGAATCGACGGGCCTCGCCGGAGCGAATCACCTCGGCGGTGGGACCCGAGTCCGGGAGGCGCAGCACCTCCGACGGATAGCGCTTGCCGTCGTCAAACAGATACGCCATGTACACCTGACCCGGGTCGTGCGCAATCGTGAGCATGACGATGAAACTGTCGACCTGAAGTTCCTCCGCGACCGCCTGATGCAGGGTGGGCAGCAACCACTTCATCTGGAGGTTGCTGTTCATGAGCCGCCCCACGCGCTCCAGGGTCGTCAGAAGCCGGCCGCGCTTGCGGGATTCCGCGCGCTCGCGGTCGTATCGGATTTGACCGGCGGCCAGCGTGCCCAGCGCTGTGACCAGCGGCTTTACCTCCGGTGCGATCATGTGGGGCTCCGGGCTCCCCACAGCAAGGACCCCGATCAGCACCCGTCCATCGTACAGGGGCGTGATGGCGACGCTGCCAAATCCTTCCTGCCGCAATTCTTCCAGCTCGGCGGTGTCAAGGTCGTTGTGCACCACGAGTCCCCCTAAGCGGACCGCCGTGGCGGTGGGCTCCGACGACGCAATGTCCCAGGGCCGGGTCGGTCCCGGTTCCGGTATCCCCAGGTGCGTGACCACCTGCATCTGTCCATGCCTGATCGGCACCGCGATGTACCCGTAGTCCAGTCCCACCAGTTGCAAGCCCTGCCGCAACAAGTTCTGCAGCAGCACCTCCAGCGGCGCCTCGTGCAAGAGGTTCTCCTGGATCACGCGCAAGTTGTCCAGGTGCATCAATCGGCGACGGTCCTCACGCAAACGCTGCTGCTGCAGCACGAATCCCCGCCCCATCATCCCGGCACTCACGATGAGCAAGGTCAGCACGAAAGCTTGAAAGGCAAACGCGGCACTCTCGGTGCGAGGCCATGCCGCGGCAGCAAAGGCGACAATCATGATGACGCTGCCGATGGCGGTCCACCGGAGCGACCCGTAGGCAGTGAGCGCCAGCGCCTCCCCGATGTACAGCACCCAGGTGTCGCTGCCGACGCCTCCGCTGACGTGTACCGCCACCGTGATGGCCGCCATATCCAGCACCATCGCGGCACGGTTCCACTTAGAGTAGTTCCACACCCGCACGGCGGCCGTGCCGAGTCCCACCGCTAGGCCCGCCCCGAGCCAGACCCACCCGTCATAGGGCGATCCCAACGCAAAGAAGCCCGCACCCACCCAGACCACCACGCGGACCAAGAACAACACGCGATGCATGTCGAATCTGGTCCAAGGCTGCATCCAGTCGCGCACAGGTTCTCCCTTCCCCACCCGCATACGTGACCATCGACGCACCGTGCCCTGGCCACCCGATGGATCCCGCCCGCGAATAGTACAGCAACATTCATTATACAGGCAATCCTGCTGTCGCACCCCCTCTTGCCCGGCAATTATTCCAACGCATGCCGGTTCCATCGAGATTCGCCGCGGGCGTCCGCGGCGAGGGCGGGGATCCGCTTGGCGTCCCGGGGTCTTCCCGGGCTTGTGCACGCCGAAGGGACGTGCCTTCTGCCGGTGGCGGCTCGGCCGAAGGCACCATGCCGCTCGACCGTTTGCAAGGCAGGTTCGGCCAGGTACGGCGCTTGGCCAGCGCTTTGGTGGCCACCGTGAGCGTGTCCTCACGGCTCAGGCTGGATCGACTCCGCCCGCGTAAGGGTTGGGGGCTACGCTGCTGACCGTGAGCGTGCCCCGGCGCATCCGGCCCGCCACCACCAGCACACCCCGACTCTGGGGGGAAAACAAATACTGGCCGTAGCGCGCATACCCCTGCTCGTTCAGCGAGGCGTCCAGCATCCCGGTTTCGTCCAGGAGGGAAAAAAACACGATCAGGCGCCCACTGCGGGTGGGAGGGCGGTGCGGGCGCACCAACACTCCGGCCGTTCGCACCCAGTCGTCGTCAGAGGCGCCACTGACCTCCCGCACCGTGGAAAACCCCTCAGCCGCCAGGCGTGTCCGCCACAGGGCCATCAGCTGCGTGGTTTGCCCAAACCCCAACAGCCGGTACTCCCAGTACAGCCGCTCCGCCAGAGTCCAGGGGCGGCCCGCCTTCCGCCCGCCCGTCATCCCCAGCGGGTTTAGGCTCCACAACTGTTCCAGCATGCGCTCGCGATCCGCATCCCAAGCATCAAATGCGCCCAACCGCACCAGACGTGCCAGCCGTCCTTCATCCAGCCCGCTGGCCCGCCACAGCGCCTCCACGGGGCCGCCGCCTAGCCCGAGGACCCGGCTGGCGACTTCCAGAGCGGCAGCGCCGTCGCCCATTCCCACCACCGCGCGGTACCCCACCCGAATGGCGTTGGCCGCAGGCACCCACGTGAACACTTCCGTGCTGGCCCCGGCGGCCAGGGGCCAGAGGGCCACACCCCGGCGGCGCGCCTCCACCACCAGCACATCAATGGGGTAGTACCCCATGGGCTGGGCATTTAAGAGCCCGGCCAGGTAGGGGCCGGGAAATCGGTCCAGCAGGTATAGGGTGCGGTACGCCGTCTCCGCAAAGGCGGCTGCATGCGCCTCGTTGAACCCGTAGCTGGCATATCCCACCATCTGCCGAAAAACCTCCTGCGCCGCCTCGCGCGCGACTCCCCGCGCCACCGCCTTGTCCAAAAACACCTGTCCCATTCGGTCCATGTCCGCCTCCGAGCGGGCATGCGTCATCACCCGGCGCAGTTGGTCCGCCTCCCCTGGGGTGAAGCCCGCCAGGGTGCTGGCAATCGCGATCACCTGCTCCTGAAACAGCACCACACCGTAGGTTTTCTTTAAGATCGGCTCCAGGTCGGGATGCGGGTACTGCACCGGCTCCTCGCCGCGCCGCCGCGCCACAAACGGGTCTACCATGTTGCCCTTGATCGGGCCGGGGCGAATGAGCGCCAGGCTGGCCACCACGTCCTCGAAGCGATCGGGCTGGAGCCGCCGCGCCAGCGCCCGCTGCGCGGGACTTTCCAACTGAAACGCCCCGATGCTGTCGGCCGCCTGAAGCCGGCGGTACACGCCCGGATCCTCGGGGGGGATGCGATCCATCCGAAACGTCGGATCCTGCTGGCGGATCGCCGCCTCGGCAAAGTCAAGGGCCGTGAAGGTGCGCAGACTCAGCAGGTCCAGCTTCAGCAGGCCCAAGCTCTCCACGTCCCGCTTGTCAAACTGGCACAGTGCCACCCCTTTGGCCGACCGCTCCACCGGGGTAACCTGCTCCAGCGGATCGCCGCTGACCACCAGCCCACCCAAATGCGTGCCCAGGTGCCGCGGCAGTCCTTCCAGACGCACCGCCCATGTCAAAAGCCGGCGTTGCAGCGGAGACAACTGCAGCGCCGCCAGTTCGGGAACCTTCTGAAAGCCCGCCTCATCGTCCGCCAGCCGAGCCAGCGAGTACCCGGGCAGCGACTTGGCCCATTGATCCAGCATCGCTGGCGGGAACCCCAGCACTCGGCCCACTTGCCGAATCGCCAGTCGGGCGCGAAACGTCTGGTAGGTGGCCACCGCCGCCACGCGCTCGCGGCCGTATCGGTCGCGCACGTAGTCCGCTACCTCGTCGCGTCGCCGCGCATCAAAATCAATGTCAATATCCGGTGCCTCCGCCCGCTCCCGGCTCAGGAAGCGCTCAAACAGCAACTCGCGGCTTGCCGCATCCACCTCGGTGATGCCGAGGCAATACGCCACCACGGAGTCGGCCGCCGACCCCCGGCCCGCAAACCGAATGCCGCGGCGGCGGGCAAAGGCGGCCACATCTTCCACCACCAAAAAGTAGTCCGAAAACCCCAGGTCGCGGATCACCCCAAGCTCATGGGTCAGGCGGCGGGACAGGCGCCGCCACCCGGGGCCGTAGCGGCGGGCGGCGCCGCGCTCCGTCAGGTGCACCAAGGTGGCAAATGCGTCCTCCGCACCGGGCCAGGACGGCATTCTCTTTTGGCCCAGCAGCGGCACCGGCTCCAGCCGCTCCCCCAGCACCTGGGTATTGCGCAGGGCGGCCGGAGCCAGGTCACCCAGCGCGCGGGCCAAGTCGGCAGGCCCCTGCAGAAACCCACACGCATTGAAAGGCCGGTCGGGATGCGGCATCTCCACCGGGAGGCCGTGGCGCACCGCCACCATCAGGTCGTAGGGCACAAAACCCGCCGCATCGGCGTGGTGCACCTCCACCGCCGCCACGCATTTGAGGTGCAGCGCCTCACCCAGGTCGCGCAGGGCCCGATGAATCATGCGGTCGCCGGGCAGCCACCCCACCGCCAGCTCCAGATGCAAATCGGGGCCAAAGATGGTCCGAAGGCGCTCGGCGGTGGCGCGGGCCCGCTCGTGCTGTCCCCGCTGCAGTTTGGCGTCCAGCACGCCGCGCCGCCCCCCCGACAGCGCCACCAGCCCCGGGCCATGCTGGGCCAGCGAGGCCCACTCCACGCGCGGAGCCTTGCGTGGGTGCTGCCAGGCCGCCTCAGTCAAGAGCCGTGTGAGCTGCACATAGCGGTCCGGAGTGGGCACCAGCAGCACCAGCCGGCCCTCGTCCTCGCCGTCGGGTGTTTCGGCCTGACGCGCCAACTGCACGGTGGCGCCGGCAATCGGCCGGATGCCCGCCTCTGTGGCGGCGACGGTGAGTCGCACCAGCCCCGACACCCGGTGCCAGTCGGTGAGCGCCACGGTGCCCACCCCAGCGGCCACGGCCGCCGCGACCAAATCTTCCGGCGTGCTGGAGCCGTCCAAAAAGGAAAAGGCCGAGTGATTGTGCAGTGCCGCCCACCCCACGCGCCCACCCCCAAATAGAACGTATGGTCTATTATAGAGGATATCCCCGCTACGAGCGAATCGCGGGGTTGGCGACCGTGGCCACTGCCGGTGAGGGGACCCACGATCGTGTGCCAGCGAAGCTCTCCCGCCGGGGAGTGGTTGCGGGCCCGCCGTGCCGCTGATATCATCGCTATGGACTCGGACGGCCGGGGAGGGGCGCCTTGGCGGACTTGGACGTCTTGCAGGATGGCGATGTGCGTCTGCGCCCGGTGTCCCTGCCGGGCGACATCGATGTGGCCTGGCCCTGGTATCAGGATGTGGAGATGCTGGCGCTGTCTCAGCGCCCGGGCACCGCGCCCTTGTCCCGCGACCGTGTGGCACGCATGTATAAGTATCTGGCGGAGCACGGGGATTTTTACATCATCGAGGTGCGCGAGAAGCGACATGGAATCTTCTGGCGCTCCATTGGCGACGTGATGCTGGCCCGCGACACCCTGCCCATCGTCATTGGAGACCCGGCCTTCCGACGGAGGGGCATCGGTCGGCGCGTGCTGGCACTCCTCATCACCCGAGCCCGCACACTGGGCTGGCCCACGCTCCAGGCCAAGGAAATCTGGTCTTTCAACGAGGGCAGCCGTCGCCTGTTCCAATCGGCGGGGTTTGTGCTGGCCGCCACCGGGGTCGACCAGGGCGGCCAGCCGTATGAGCGCTACCGGTTGGATCTCCGGCAGCCGGAAAACCTCGGGCCCTAAACGTCCGGCGGCCGCGAGCGCATGCCTCCTGCGCCGCCCTGCTGGCTTCAGCAAAGCTTAGCCGGTGCCTGCCCTCGTCAGTCGTACACCCGGTACAGCCACCACCGATGCTGGTCCAGGTCCGACGCCACCTCAAACACTCCCCCGCCGTCAACGCCCACGCGGAAAAACCAGCAGGGAATATCGTCGGCCCACCACGCGCCTTGGTCCTGCCACCGATCCAAAATGCGCTCCACACGGTACCAGCGGCGCCGCCACCGAAACCGCCGAGGCTCTCCCGCCGCTATCCGGACCTCGATCGCCTGCCAGCGGCTCACCGCGCCGCCCCCCGCCAGGGATCCCACAGGGCCAACCGCCGTTCCCGCACCGATTCCCCCCGTGTCACTGACATCAGCCGTGCCTGCGGATTTGCGGCCGCCGCGCGGGGGGCTGGGCTCCCCCACCATGTCAGTTGGGGATCGGGGGCGGCCGCCAGCTGGTCCGCTTCAACGGCCACCCGAATCGGCGGGTCCATGCCCCCGAGCGGCACCAGACTCAGGATGCGCAGCAGCAGGGCGGTGGCGTCCTGCACGCCCATGGGCCACTGTCGCCGCCACTCGACCGGGGGAGCCGCCTCCCCTTCCCAAACAACGCGCAGGCCCGACGCCACCCATCGCCCGGCCTTGAGGCTTGCCGCCAGTTCCTGCACCAGTTCGACCCACATTGACCGCAGTCCCACCACCAGCGGCTCGGGCCAGCGGCGCTCCACCACCAAGAGCGGCGGCGCCTCGGCAGCCTGATACGGTGACCGCGCCAATCGCCGGGCCAGTCCTGGCACATCGCCCACCCGCTCCCAGTGAAACTGCCGCCAGCGGGTTCGGTCGGCCAGCGGCGCCGGCACCGCCTTCAGCGGGAAGCTGGCCCAAGCCGCCGCCGTCTCCGCCGGTCCCGCCACCCAACAGCGCCCCGGCGCTCCTTCTCCCCACATCGGCAGGCCCAGCGCCTCGCCGGCGCGTGCCACCCATCCGGCCAGCAGAGGATGCGCAGCTATCCCCCCACGGATCCACCCCGCCCTGGACGGCACCAGCATGCCCGCCAGCGCACTCCAATCCCTGGGGGTGGGGGCGCCCACCGCCACCCACCCGCGGCGCACATCGGGAAGCGCCCACGCCCCTCCCCACCGGGACAGTTGGTGGCCCATGTCCCGCTGGGGTTCGCGGTACAGTGATGCCTGCCAGTCGCAGCGGGCCGCGGCGGGGGCATGCCAGCGCAACTCCGACTCTGCCATGGCCCAGTTGACCCCCCGATCCCACACCGGCAGCGACGCGTCAAATACTTTGCCGTCGCGCAGGACGACATACTCCGTGGCGGCAGGCAACCCCGGTGACGCCACCTGACGCAGTTCAAACGCGACGAACACACCCTCACCCTCAGATAGAACTTGTGTTCTATCATAAGTTCTCGCCGCTTTCGCCGCAAGGGCTTGAAGGTCGCACCGCGGCCCAGTTCGATCGCTGGAATCGGCCATTCGGCGGAAGATGGCGCTCCTCTTCCCTGCCTCATACCCTGGCGGGCTGGCTCTGGGCTAAGAACTCCGCGACCGCTGGGCCCAAAAGGCGGCCAGCCCCGCCCGCGACTCCTCTGAGAGGGCCACCAGACCCACCATCTCCCGCAGATAGTGCATCTGCTCCGCCGCCGGCAGGCTGGGGAACACTCCCGCCGCCTCTTTGCCCATGCGCAGAATGAAGGCACTGTGTTGAGCCAGCCGCTGGCAGTACGCCAAGCTGCCGGCGTCCAATTCTTCGGCTGGCAGCACGCGATTGACAAACCCCCAGCGCTCCGCGGTGGCCACATCCATTCGGTCGCCGGTCCATGCCAATTCCAAAGTGCGGCGGCGCCCCAGGTGCCGAGAGATCGGCGCCATCA
>JAKARZ010000019.1 GCA_021828405.1 Bacillota bacterium | reverse complement strand
GATCTGACCGACGACACGGAACAGGCCCTCATCCTGGCGGATTTGCTGGTCGAGGGGCGGGGGCGGGTAAACCCCACCGCCTTTGCGCGCCGGCTGCTGGCTTGGGCGCAAGAGGCCGAGATGACCGGCGCTGAACAACTTGGCCCGTCGTCGCGCCGCGCGCTGGAAGCCGTGGGCCGCGGCATGTCGGTGGACGAAAGCGGCCGGTGGGGAACGACCGATGGGGCCGCCATGCGCATCACTCCCCTCGGGGTGGCTTGCGTCTTTGATTCGCCTGCCCGATTCGCTCGGCAGGTGGCCGACACCGTCCGGGTCACCCACAACACCGGCGTGGCCATCGGCGGTGCCGCCGCCGTAGCCGCCGCGGTCAGCGTGGCGCTTGAGGCGCGCCCTTTTGACGAGGCTTTGCACAGGGCGTTGGCGGCCGCGCAATGTGGCGAAACTCTCGGGCACTACGTTCCGGGCGCCAGCGTCGCTCAGCGGATCGCCTGGGCGATCGACAGCGTGCGGGGCAAGCCGTGGCCCGAGGCCGCTAACCTGCTGGTCCACTTGATCGGGCTAGGGATGGAGACGATCGAGGCGGTGCCAGCTGCCTTTGCCATTGTGTCGCTGAGCCCCAGGGACCCGTGGACCGTCGGGTGCCGCGCGGCCTCCCTGGGTGGCGATTGCGACACGATCGGGGCGATGGCAACCGCCGTGGCGGGCGCGCTGGCGGGCATCGATGCCATCCCGGTTCACGCGCGCGACACGGTGGCCGCCGCCAACCACCTGGATCTCGAGCGCCGCGCCACAGCGCTCCTCGCGCTGAGGACACAGACCCGCTTGCAGAGGAGATGAGCCGCATGAAGTGGGAAGCCACACAGGGCCGGGCCGCGGCCGGCAACCGCCCGTGGCAAGTCGAGACCAACGGCGTCAACCGGATTGCCGACACGGAGCGGGCTGGAAAGCCCGCTGACCTTTTCTGGGTCTGGTTTGCCGCAAACATCGGCATCCTGGCCATCGTCTACGGCGGCATCATCCTGTCGTTTGGCCTGAACTTCATCCAAGGCTTGGCGGTCATCTTGTTGGGCTCTGCTTCCTTCTTCCTCGTTGGCGCGTTCAGCGTGGCAGGCCGCGACGGCGGGGCGCCGATGATGACATTGTCCCGGGCGGTATTCGGAATCTGGGGGAACATCGCGCCGAACCTGGTGAGCTGGGTTTCGCTGGTGGGGTGGGAGACAATCAGCGTGATTACCGGCACGTTCGCGCTCATGGCGCTGTTCGGGATGGTACTTCCGGTAGGGACGGCCCCGCTGGCCGTCCTCTCCATGATCGTGATGTTGGGGCTCACCATCGTGGTCGGCCTGCTGGGGCAGGCTACGCTGGTCGTGATCCAAACCTGGGCCAGCTACATCTTTGGCGCCTTGACGCTGCTCGTGCTCGCCCTCCTAATCCCCGGAATTCACTGGCACACCCTTCTGGCCCGCCCCGCCGGCCCGTGGCTGGGCGGCTTCGTGCCCGCCCTCACCATCGTCATCGCTGGGACTGGGCTTAGCTGGGCCAATGCCGCGGCGGACTATAGCCGCTACCTGCCGCGCCAGATGCGAAGCGCCCAAATCGTGTGGGCCTCCGCACTGGGAGGATCGCTCCCCCTTATCGCGCTCATGACCACGGGACTGCTGGTTGCGACGCATGACCCGTCCATCGCGACGGCCAGCAATCCCATCGGCGCCATCCAATCGGCGTTGCCGCCGTGGGCCGCGGTCCCGTACCTCCTCGCCGCGGCGGGCGGGCTCGTGGCCGAAGCGGACCTGAGCCTGTACTCCTCTGGGCTCAATCTCCTGAACATGTTCGTCCCGTGGCCGCGGTACAAGACGGTTCTCATCGATGCCGCCATCATGGTGCTCGGCACCGTCTACGTGGTGCTGGTGGCCCAAAACTTCTTTGGGCCCTTCGAGTCGTTCCTGGTGCTGCTTGGCGTGGGCCTGGCGGCGTGGGCCGGCACCTTCCTGGTCCACCAGCTCTGGCGCCGTCAGGATCCCGAGCATCCTTATCCGGACGCCTGGCTCTACGGGCCTGCCGGGCGGACGACCGGTGCACTCGCAGGCGTCAGTTGGCCCGCCGTCACGGCGTGGGGCGCCGGAATCGTGGTCGGGCTCGCCTTCACAAGTTCCCCGCTTTTCCATGGCCCCTTCGCCTACGGCATCTTCGCGTCGTCGAGTCTCGAGGTGGTGTTCGCCTTCATCGTGTCGGGGCTGCTCCTGCTGATTCTGAGCCCCCGTTCGCGCCCGGCGGCCCCGCCCGGTCACTCGGTGGAGGGCTGACGCGTTGGACATTCGACCTGAGCGTCTCGTGGTTCTGGGGAGCATCCTGATGGATGTGACCGTCTGGGTGGGCCGCTGGCCGGATCGCGGCGGCGATGTGCTCGCGCGGGACGGAACGACCCTCGTCGGCGGGGCGTTCAATGTCATCGCTGCGGCCCGCCGACTGGGGCTCGCGACGGTCTACGGCGGCCTCATCGGCCGCGGCGTCTTCGGGGACCGGGTCCGGCAAGCGCTGCGCGAGCTCGACGTGCCCGCCCTGCTGGATCCGCCCCATCGCGATCGTGGGGATACGGGATTCGACATTGCCGTGGTGGAAGCGGACGGTGAGCGCACGTTCGTGACCGCGCCCGGTGCCGAGGCCCACCTGGAGCCGGCCGACTTGGCGCGGCTCCCGTTCCGGTCCGGGGACTGCGTCTACCTCTCTGGCTACGACCTCGCCTATCCGGGTTCTGGGCCTACGCTGGAGACGCTCGGCCCCGCGTTGCCGCCCGGCGCCGTGCTGGTTCTCGATCCGGGCCCGCTCGCGGCAGAAATCCCCGCCCGGCGCCTCGACGCGATTTTTCAGCGGCTGAGCCTCCTTACCCTGAACCTGCGGGAGGGGACGCTCCTGACGCGAGAAGCCGACCCCGAGAGCGTCGTGGCGGTACTGCTCGGTCGGCTGCCCCCGGCATGCCGCGTCGTCCTGCGCCAAGGCCCCGAGGGGGCCTTGGTCGGGGGGTGCGGGGCCCCGCTGCGCCGCGTGCCGGTGAGACCGGTGACTGCCCGTGACACCACTGGCGCTGGCGACGTCCACACCGCCGTTCTCCTGGCTCGCCTCGCGGAGGGCCAGGACCTTTATGGCGCGGTGCAGGACGCCAATGCCGCGGCCTCTTGGGCCGTGGAGCACCCGGGGCCTTCACGGAGCCCCTCGCGGGACGTGCTGGAGCAACTGCTGGCCAGCAACCCCTGACGCCACTCTCTGCCACAGGCCCCGTGAAGCCTCACGAATCCACCCTGAGGGACTGGCCTTGCGCAAGTTTCCGCCTTCAGGCGTGTGCCGCCGCGCGGGGAGGCGAGCGCACTCGTCGGCCAGCATCCTTCCAGCGTCGGGATTCCGGTCACGCCCACGGCTCCGCCCTGCCGACAAAGCCGCTGGCCCCCGCCGGAAGAAAGCGCATGCGTCCTCCTTTCACCGCTGCCCACTCTGTCCACGAGCCGCTTTCTCCTTGGGGTCACCTCGATCCCATTATTGCGCGCCGAGTCTTGTCCCTTCTCCTCCTCCACACAACCTTTACTCCGGCGTAACGCGGGGATCCCAATCATCTAGCCATGATCTTAGACAGCGGCGGTTTAGTGAGATTGGCATCCGCGCACGGGCCAAACCCTTTCGCCAAGCCAGTGCGCAGCCAACGGGCCACAGGCAAATATCAAGGAGGCACCTCATGAAGACACCATGGACCCGAGTCCTTCACGTCACGGCCGCCGGCAGCCTGATGGCGGTGGCGGTGGGGTGCGGGGCCGCTACGCCCTCCGCCACCGCATCCCACCCCAGTCACGGCCCCGGCAACCCGACAGTCGTCACGTTTTGGGAATCACACGCCGCCGTGAACCAGCAGGGCAAGGCGCTCCAGCGCATCGTGAACGCCTTCAACCACAGCCATCCGACCATCCGCGTCGAGGTAACGGTGACGCCCGCGTCCGCCAAAGCCCTCGCCGCAGTGCAGGCGGGAGATCCGCCGGTCATGGCCATGATTGGCCACCAGCCCCAGTATGGCTACGAGAAGGCGGGAGCGCTCGTCAACCTCCATGGGTTCATCTACGGCGCCAATGGGTTCCCTTCCAGCCAACTGAAGGGAATATGGCCGGCGGTATGGGCCGCGGAGCAAACTCCCAGCCACCAGCAGTACCTGTTCCCGGTAGACGTCAAAGTGGCCGAGTTTTTTTACAACGCCAACCTGTGGAAGAAGGCGGGGTTGACTTCCGCGCCGACCACGTGGACCCAGTTGCAACACGATGCCGCGGTGATTCAGGCCAAGACGGGGGCGATCGGCCTCGGAGCCCGGCTCGACCACAACGACTGGCTGCCGCTGTTTTACTCCAACGGCGGTACGTACTATAACGGCAGTCACCTCGCACTGAACACACCGGCTATGGCGGCAACCATTCAGCAAGTCACCGCGCGCGACAATGCTCCCTACACCAAGGTCCTGTCCTACAACACCAGCTTTGAGGACTTTGCAGCCGGAAAGCTCGGCATCCTGGAAAATACGGCCGATGGCTACGAGATGGTACGCGAGGATGTTGGGGGCAAGTTTCCCGTAGGCGTGTTTGCGCCACCTCCTGGCACCACCGGCCGTAGCTACGTCCTGTATCAGGGCTTGTCATTCGTGATTTTCAAGGCGGCCACGTCCGCACAGCAGCAGGCAGCATGGACGTTCATCAAGTACTTCGATGCGCCGGCCCAACAGGCCGTCTGGTCCGTGGTGGGCGGCGAGCCGCCCATGAGCCAGGCTGACGTGGCGGCGGTCCAGCAGATGGCCGGCAGTCAATACACCGCCAACCCGGGACCGTATGCCGGCACTCGCGTGGCCATCCAGGAACTCCAAAGCGGCTATGTGATCCATAAGATCCTCGGACCGGCGCAGACAGAAGTCGACACGGTCATTCAGGACCAGATCCAGTCGGCCATCGCCCACAAGGAGTCGGTGTCGACGGCGCTCGCCAACATGGAGTCCCAATCGCTCGCCTACCTTTCCGGCAATGCTGCGCAGTAGTCACGCCAACAGCATCGGAAGGAGGTGCTCCTGATGGTGGAAACCGTTCCATCACAACCGATTCCGCCGCCCGTGGCGACGGGCTGGCCGGCGCCCGCCCGCCGTCGCTCCGTCAATTTGGGCTGGGCGCTGGTGCTGCCAGCGCTCGCCTTCCTGGCGCTTTTCACGTACCTGCCCGCCGTGCTGGTGGCCGCGATAAGTCTCTTCCAATGGAATCTGGCGGGGTTTGGCGCCTCGCAGTGGGTGGGGCTGCACCACTACGCGCAGCTCTTCAACCCGATCTCCGGCTTCCTCCAGTCTCTCACCGTCACCGCGTACTACGTGGGGATGATGGTCCCGCTCTCCATTGCGCTGGGCCTCGGCCTGGCGTGGCTGGTCAAGAATCGGGGCCCTCGCCTGACGGCGTGGGAAACCTTCACCCGCTCCGCGGTGTTCTTGCCGTACATCACGCCCGCCATCGCCACGTCGATCATCTGGATCTTTATCTTCAACCCCCAGTTCGGCCTGGCCAACGCGGTGCTCACCGCGCTCCATCTGCCGGCGCTAGGCTGGCTGACCAGCACCACCTGGGCGCTCCCGGCGGTCATGATCAACAATCTCTGGCACAATGTGGGCTTCATGGTGATCCTGTTCCTCGCGGCCCTCAGCAACGTCCCCCAAGACGTCGTCGAAGCGGCTTGGATGGACGGGGCCAACGGGGCCGTGACGTTTTGGCACATCATCCGCCCGCACCTGTCCCCGGTCATGCTGCTCGCGGTGATCCTGGGCACCATCCAGGCGATGCAGACCTTTGGTTCGATCTACCAGATGACCGGCGGCCAGTTCGGAGGCGGAGGGGGACCGCTCAACTCTACCACCACCACCGCGATCTACCTGTACAAGTCGGCGTTCGTGTACTTCCACTACGGCTACGGCGCGGCCGTGGGTGTGGTGCTGTTCCTCGTGATGCTGGGGGTGGCCCTGGCCCAAAAGCAAATCGGCGAGCGGCACACCTTCTATCGGTGACGCCGTGTTGCGAAAGGAGCTCATGAACATGACCCATACGACGGCCCGTCCCTCGGGGCAATTCGTGCGCCGATGGGCCCGGTTTGCCCTCATGGCGGTCGTGGCCGCGGCTTTTCTGCTGCCCTTCTACTGGGCCGTAGTCCTGTCCGTCGCCACGCGCGCCAACGTTTTCACGATGCCACCCGACCTCGTCCCGTCCTGGGACTTCATCAGTTGGGCGCGGGTGTTCACCATTGCACCGTGGGGCTTGTATTTCCTGCACTCCGTGATCATCACCGGGGCCACCATCGTCGCGGTGCTGGTGACCGGGGTGCTGGCCGGGTACGCCTTGGCCGAAGTGCCGTTCCGCGGCCGCGAGGTGGTCATGGGGGTGTTGCTGGCGGCTTTGATGGTGCCGCCCGAAGCCATTCTCATCCCCAACTACGTGGTGGCCTATCATCTCCACCTGCTGAACTCGCTGGCCGGGCAGGTGGTGCCGTTTGGCGCCAACGTGTTTGCGGTGTTCCTGTTTCGCCAATTCTTCAAGACCCTGCCCGTCGAGCTCTGGGATGCGTGCCGCATGGACGGGGCCCGGTGGTGGCAGTATCTCCGCCACATCGCCGTCCCGCTGGCGCGCCCGGTCGTGATGACCGTCACGCTGCTCACGTTTGTCGCGCAGTGGAGCCAGTTCCAATGGCCGCTCATCATCACCCAGGGAAACGGCGCACGGCCGGTGGAGGTGGCGCTCTCGTATCTGCAGGGTTTCGACGGCAGCCACTGGCGCGAGCTCGCGGCCGCCTCGCTGCTGACGCTGGCGCCGATCTTCCTTGTGTTCCTACTGACCCAGCGCCATCTCATTTCGTCGGTGGCGGGCCGTGCACAGATCTAGGGCGGTCCCCCTCCCACGAGAAAGCGGGAAAACGATGCACATTCTACTGACCAACGACGACGGCATTGGATCTCCCGGGCTCCAGATCGTGGCCCAACTCCTAACGAGCCTGGGCCACCAAGTCCACGTCGTCGCGCCTCAGCGCGACTGGTCGGGCCGCAGTCAGAGCATCAGCATGACCGGCGTGCTGCATGCCGAACCCGCGCCGGGCTGGAGCACCGCCTCCGCCTGGGCCGTCGATGGCTCGCCGGCCGACTGCGTGCGCATCGCGATTGCCCTCCTGGGCCGCGCGCCCGACCTCGCCGTGGCGGGCATGAACCTCGGATCGAATCTCGGGTCCTCGGTTTATCGGTCGGCCACCATCGGCGCGACCCGGGAAGCCGCCCTCGCGGGCTGGCCGGCGCTGGCGCTTTCGGGCCCCCTTCCGCTGCCGCCCCTCGATGCTGTCCGGCGACATCTCCCGAGCTTGCTGGCGCTGGCGCTGGACCAGCGCGGCGCGCTGGTCAACGTCAACTGGCCCGACGGCCCCGGACAGCACCGTGCCCTGGTGCCGCCCGCGTGGGACACCGTGATCGAGCGCCCGGTGGCGCACCCGGCCGCCGCCGACGGGACCGTCACCGTCACGATGGAGCGCTCGATGCGCCGGCCGTCCCCCGACGATGCCACGGATGTGGGCGCCGTGGCCGCCGGCCTGGTGGCGGTCAGCGTCCTGCCTGTCGTGCCGACACCCGCCACGGCGGGACGCACCCCGATGCGCCTGGGCGGTTGACGGGCGGTACCCAGCAAAGCAATAGAGGAGAAACAGAAACGGGAGGCACGTCATGGCACAAATTGAGTGGGATCAGGTAAGCAAGTCGTTCGGGCCGGTGGCTGCGGTGCGCGAGCTCAGTCTCATCGCACGGGACCGCGAATTCCTCGTGCTGCTGGGTCCGTCCGGCTGCGGGAAAACCACCACCCTGCGCATGGCGGCAGGGCTCGAGGACCCCACGTCCGGTCGGCTGCTGCTGGGCGAGCGCGACGTCACCCACGTAGAGCCCCGCGACCGCGATCTCGCCATGGTGTTTCAGAACTACGCCTTGTATCCGCATATGACCGTGTACGACAACCTGGCGTTTGGCCTAAAGCTCAGGAAAACGGCCCCCCAGGATGTGCGCCGTGCGGTGGAGGATACCGCCGCCCGCCTGGGCCTGGAGTCTCTTTTGACCCGTCGGCCGCGCGAACTGTCGGGCGGGCAGCGGCAACGGGTGGCCCTGGGTCGTGCGATGGTGCGCAAGCCGCAGGCCTTCTTGATGGATGAGCCGCTGTCCAACCTGGACGCCACTCTGCGGGCGCAAACCCGTGTGCAGTTAAAGGCACTGCACGACCAGTTGGCTACTACTTTCGTCTACGTGACGCACGACCAGACCGAGGCGATGACGCTCGCGACCCGCATTGTGGTGATGAACGCCGGTGTCATCCAACAGGTGGACACCCCAGAAGCCATCTACGACCACCCGGCGAACCAATTTGTCGCTACCTTCATCGGCACCCCAGGCATGAACCTCTTCCCGGCCCTCTGGGGTCGCGTCGATGGTGCCCTGACCGCCATCATTGGCTCGCAGCGCCTCCCCCTGCCGTCCGGTCTGCCTTGGATGCCCGCGGCGGCCGCCGCTGGGGGCCGTGCGGCCACATTGGGGATCCGACCTGAACACCTGCGGGTGGCGACGGCACCCGAGAAGGGTACGCCAAGCCTTAAGGCTCGTATTCGCCTCGTCGAGCCGCTGGGACACGAGACGCTTTTGCACCTCAACCTCGACCCGGACATCGCGCTCATTGCCCGCACCCCGGATCGATGGGCCGGTGGAAGCAACAGCCTCGTCTGGGTGTCCTGTGACCCGCACCAGCTCCACGTCTTTGACCCCGCGAGCCAGGTGGCCTATGAAGCCGTCTAGCCGCCGAGCCGACGGTCCCTGGACGCCGACCCTCGGGCTTGACGGGGCCCGCGAGCGGGCCGAGGGCTGCCGGGTCCTGCTCCTGGCGTCCTCGCTGGCGAGCGCCAAACCGATTATGCAGCGCCTCCGGGACTCGGGATGGGACGTGGTGCGGTATCGCACTGTTCGCGAAGGCCTCCGGGCTCTGGATCCCAGCGCCGCCGGCCAAGCTCCCTTTGACGTGGTGCTGTGGGACCAGACGCGGGGCGTGCCGGCCGACGCGCCCGCCCGCTGCCGTGCCCTCACCGCGATCGCGACGTTGCCGTTGCTGGTGCTCTGCTCGCCGCACCACACCGCCAGCGACCGGGTGACCCTGCTGAACGCAGGCGCCGACAGTGTGGTCCGGACGCCCGCCGCCTGGCCCGAACTGTTTGCCGAGCTGCGTGTGCTGACCCGCCGGCGCCTGGAGTTCGAGCGGGCCCCCGTGGAGCCCGAGGATTGGGTCCGCACCGGGCCTCTCCGACTGTCGGTGGCCCGGCGGGAGGTGCGCCTGGATGGAATCTTGCTGTCGCTGACCCTGCGGGAGTTTGACCTCCTGCATTATCTCGCCGTCAATCAGGGTCGCGTCGTGACGCGGGCCATGGCGCTCGACGCCGTGTGGGGCGTTGATGCGGCGGTTTCGCCCGCCACCGTGGATGTGTATATCGGGTACCTGCGCAAGAAGCTCGCGTCGGCCGGTCCCCGCTTGGCAATCCACACGGTCCGCGGGGTGGGCTATACCCTAAGCCCCCACCCCCCCTCGCGGGTGGGTCGCTGACCTTTACGCGGGGGGAATGGAATTGCCCTGCGGTACACCGTTCGGCAGGTTGTTGGTGACGTACGGCGCGATGTGCCAGTATCCCATGAGCCACTGGGCAATCGCGCGCCACAGCGGCGCCGCGACCTGCGCCCCGTAGATGGCCCCCTCAGGGTGGTTGATCATCACGATCATAGCGAACCGGGGGTTGGGCATGGGTCCATACCCGGCGTACGACGACACGTACACGCTGTTGGACGTCTTGCCGTTGACAATCTGCTGCGCCGTGCCGGTCTTGCCCGCCCACGTGTACCCCGGCACTTGCACCGGCACCCCGGTGCCGTATCCCACCTCGCGCTCCATCATCACATGCAGGTCGTGGGCCACCGTACTGTTGATGGGCCGCCCCTCCGGCACCGGATGAAACCGCTGCACCACCTGACCCGTGGGTCCCAGGATGGCGCGCCGAATGCGCGGCTTGTACAGCTCGCCCCCATTGGCGACGGCGGCAATCATCGTGGCTTCCTGAATCGGCGTCACGGCCATCCCCTGTCCAAACCCGATGGTGGCCAAGTCGACGGCGTTCACCTGGCTCTGGGGAATGAAGACGCCCGGACTGCTGCCCGGCAACCCGATCTGCGCCGCGTGGAATAGCCCATAGCTCTTCATCATGGCGTATAGGCGCGCCGCGCCCAGCTTCAGCGCGACGTCCATGAACACTTGGTCCGACGACAGCTCGAGACCGCGGGTGAACGAGATCCAGCCCCAGCCGTTGGGCATCCAGTCGTTGATGCGGACTCCGTTGACGTACTGGTACCCGACCGTGTCAAACATGGTGGTCGGCTGCACGACCCCGTCCATCAGCCCCGCAGAGGCCGTCACCGGCTTGAAGATCGAGCCGGGCGGTACCGGGTCCGACACAGCCCAGTTGGTGAGGGTGGCGGGATTGGCCTGGTAGTACAGGTTGGGGTCGAACGTCGGATAGTTGGCCATCGTCAGCACCGCCCCGGTGCTGGGGTCCATGATGATGACCGTCCCGTTCTGGGCGTGCCACTTCTTGACCTGCGCGGCCAACAGCTGCTGCACCTCGTACTGGATGTTGCTGTCAATCGTGAGCTCCACGCTGTCTCCGGGCTTGGCTGGCTGCTGAGAGATGGTGGTGGACGGCAGCGGCGCTCCACTCACGTCAGTGGCCACGGTCCACTGCCCGTTGGTCCCGGCCAAAATTTTGTTGTCCTGATACTCGATCCCCGCGAGCCCCTGCGACGACGCGTTGACAAACCCCAGGACGGGAGCGGCCAGGGTGCCATTGGGATATACGCGCCGCTCGGTGGGCACCAGCGTGATGCCCGGCAGCTTGCTCGCCTCCGCCTGTAGCACATGCGCTCGGCTGGGCGACAGGTACGGATCGATCAGGCGGTACCAGAGCGTCCCGGACAACGCCGACGCCAGTTGGGACACGCTGTACGGCAGGGTTTTCGCCAGCAGCACCGCCTCCTGGTGCACGAGGCCCGGATCCTTGGTGAGCTGGGCCGCGTTGGCAATGGTGCGCGGGGCCGCCGTGACCGTGTACGACGGCTCGTCCAGCGCCAGCACCCGCCCATTGCGGTCCAGGATCGACCCTCGGGGCGCCAGGAGTGTGAAAGTGTGCACGTGCTCCTGCCGCGCCAAGTTCGCCAGATGCGCCGACTGCACCACCTGGACATCCACTAGGCGCCAGGCAATCCACGCCACCCAGAGCGCGGCCAGGGCCAGGATCACCATGGGACGCTGCTGAAAACGTCGCCGCATCGCCACACCTGCCTTTTAGCCTCGTGGCCCCAATTGGGCTGTTTGTACCACAAGGCCGCCGGAGGATCGACCCTCAGCCGGACATTTCCCCTCGCCTCTGTGCCGGTTGCTCCCAGCCGTCAGCGCAGTACAAACGGCCGGAGTGCGTCGGGCCGGTCATAGAAGCGGCGAAGCGCCACCAGGTGGGCGGCCACTCCCAGGTGCGCCGCCTGACCGTTGCCCTTTAGCCGCACGGACACCGGGATGTTCGTGAACCCCGTCCAGTCGCCCGAAAGCTCCGAGGGGGTCCATCCCTCCGCCCTGGCTGCCGCCAGGGCGGCTGGCAAGACGTCGGCCGGCCCGCGCCAACACTCCCCGTGAGGCCGGAAGCCGACCGCGCGCCGGGTGCTGGGATCCACCACCACGGCGGTGGCGCCGCCGTCCCCTGCCTGCAGGCGCATCTGGTGTGCCAGGGCACCGAGCCTGTGCAGGTGGTCCCAGTCCATCGGCACCGCGCTCGATGAAGCCGCCAGCACCAGCGCGGCTTCCCCTTCGACCCGGTACAGCGGCGCCAGCGGGCCGGACAGCAAGCGGGCCGCGCCGAGGCGCACGTCAACACCGGGCGACGCGGCCTGGCCCGCCTCCCACGCCCGCGACGCGATCAGGGCGACGCGGGCGCTCACCGACTCGGGGATCGAGCCCCCGGCATCCCAGCACACGGGAGAGCCGTCTCGCGCGGCGGCCACGCCCACCAGACCCGCAAAGCCCCACGGTTCACACACGCCTCGGCGGCGGCGGGCTTCGTCGGCCCCAGCTTCCTTCAGCCACCCCGGCCGAAAGACGCGCACCGCCTGGCCAGCCACGTGCCAGTCCCAAGCTTCCACCACGCGCGCCACATCGATCACGGTCATTCTCCTCTCGCTCGGACGCTGGCGCGGATCAGGGAACGACAAACTCTCTTAGGCGGTCACCTTCCTCACGGACGAACACGGCCTCGCCGTAAACCTCGGCGGAGCCCTCGACCGCGACCACCAAGGCCGGGAGGCCGCCCACCCGGCACGCTTCGAGCGCGGTGGCGGTAAACACAGCACCGGTCACACTCTCATGTCGAAACGTGCCGCCCAGCGGCAGGAGGCCCCGGGCGTGCAGCACCGCGGCCTTGGCGGCCGTCCCGGTGCCGCAGGGGGACCGGTCCACGCCCCCGGGCGGCACCACCACCAGGTTGCGCACATCCGCGCCCGGCCCGGCGGCCGGCCCGAAAAACTCAATGTGCGTGAGCCCCTCCACCCCCGGCAGCGCGGGATGTTGGACCTTTACCCGCGGCGCCGCCGCGGCGCGAATCGCTTGCGCCACCCGGATGGCGTGGGCGGCGCCCGAGGGCTCGAGCGCCACGCCCACGGCCGCCGCCTCCACTAGACCGTAGAAGTTGCCGCCCCAGGCAATGTCGAGGGCGACGCGCCCCAAGCCGGGCACCTCGAGCGCCACGTCCTGATAAAGAACGAAAGCGGGCACGTTCGTGAACCGCACCGACTGAACCCGCCCCGCGTGGACGCGGGCCACCGCGCGCACCAGGCCGGCGGGGGTGTCCAGCGCAAGCGTGGTCTCGGGCTCGGTGGCGGGCAGATGGCCCGTCTCCAGCAGCGCCGTCACCACCCCGATGGTATCGTGGCCGCACATCGGGAGATACCCGCCGACCTCGATGTAGACGACGCCAAGGTCCGCCGCCGGGTCTGCCGGCGGCAGCAGCACGGCCCCCGACATGACGCCGTGCCCTCGCGGCTCATACATCAGCACCTGGCGAATGTCATCGCGGTGGCGCTCGAGATAGCGCATTTTCTCAAGCATCGTGCGGCCTGGCACCGGCGGCACCCCGGACACGATGGTCCGCGTGGGGTTGCCCCCCGTGTGGCTCTCGAGGGTGTGCCAGACCCGCTCCCACTTCACGGCCCCACCTCCCTAAGGCTATCTTGCTCATGCCGTCGGCGGCCCGCGTCCAGCCCGGGCTGAAACGCGAACGGCGCCCGGCGCCGCGCGGCCTCAACGGCCGCGCGCGCGCGCCGCCACTCGTCGTCTGCCGGCACGTCGCCCATCTCCGCGGCCATGCCGAGCCCGGCCAGCCACCCCTGGGCCATGGCCACCTGGGCCGACTCGATGCCCAAGGTGCTGCCCGCCGAGAAAATGCCGGGCCGGGAGGTGGCCAGCCGGCTTGTCACCAGCGGCACGTCTCCGCCAAGTCCCTCATAGTGTCCCATGGTGGCTCCCACCTGTCCCAGCAGTTCGCCCAGCGGCCTCAGCCCGCCCGCCAGCAGCACAAAGTCGACCGCCTCGCGCCACGGGGGCCCTTCCGGCTCCCCGCCCGCATCCAGGTGCTGGAGCACGACCGCTTCCACACGATGTTCCCCCTCCAGCGCCAGGGCCTGTCGCCTGAGCTGAAGCCGCGCCCCCGCCACCGGGATTCCTGACGAGGGGAAAAAGCGCATGGCGGCCCGCGTCCAGCCCGGCCGCCCCTTGAGCCGGTCGGCCACGGCCCGCGCCCACAGAGGCGCTCCGGCCGCCAGCGCCCACAGCCGGTCCCACTGCGCCGCGACCGACCCCAGGTGCGCGGTCGCCAGGCCACCGGGCGGCATCACCATGTCCAGCGACTCCAGGCCCGCATCGGCCAGCCCCTGCGCCACCGCGAATCCCAGAGGGCTGGTGCCGACGATCACCCCGCGGGAGCCCGGGACAATGTGCCATCCCCGCCACAAGGTTTGGGCGGCGCCGACCGCCAGCACGCCGGGCAGGGTCCACCCCGGCACCGGCAGCGGCACTTCGGTGGCACCCGTCGCAATCAGCACCGTGCGCGCCAGAACCCGATCCCGGGCCAGATCGACCGAAAACCCATCCGGGCCCGCCTCCGCGATCGCATGGACGGGGCCGCCCAGGCACCAGCTGGCCCCACCGGCGATCCGGTCCACCAGGCGCCGCGTCTCCTGGGCACCGTCCCACACGGCCACTCCCCGCCGGTGCCACTGCGCCCTGAGCCGGCCGCCCGGCACGGGCGCTTCATCCACCAACAGCACCTCCTGGCCGCGGATCGTGAGGGTGGCGGCGGCACACAGGCCCGCCGGCCCCGCGCCCACCACCGCCGCGTCCACAGTCCTTCGGCTCATGGGTCCTCCTCGAACGCGAGCGGCGGGGGCGGGGTCTGGCGGGAGATGCGCATCCCCCGGGCGAGTGGCACGAGACACGCACGCTGATCGCGAACCCCGTCGATCGTGACCCGGCATTCAAAGCAGTGCCCTATGCCGCAATACAGCCCACGCGGCGCTCCGGTCCCCTCGTGCCAGCCGAGCACCCCTTCCCCCTGGGCGTACAGCACAAACCCCACCGGGACGCCGGCCGGGCCGCGCCGCTTTTCCCCGTCGAGCCAGAAGAGCACTCCCTCATCAGCTCTCATCCGCGCTCATCGCCCCTCCCGCCGCCGCCGCCATCGTCCACGGGCGGGCGGGCGGGCGGGCCGCCAGGGCCCCCGCGGGATCCCAGCCCCAGCCGCGCGCGAGGGACTCCAACACCGGGCCGCACACGCGGCCCTGGCAGATCCCCATCCCCGCGCGGCTCAAGAGCTTCAACTGCCGCAGGTTGTCGATCGCCCACGCGCGCTGTGCCCGCGTGAGATCGGCGACCCGCACCGCCTCGCAACGGCACACCACCGGATCGCGATCTGCCGCGTCTTGCACCATAGCACCTCCCGTCAAGTGTCCTGCGCCCCTTCGTTGGCAAACCGCTCCAGCGCCAGCGGCTCCAGTGCCAGTGGCGGCGGCTGTTCCAGTACGAGGTTGCCCACCAGCGTGCCCGTCACGGCCGCGAGGCCGATGCCGTCGCCTTCGTGGCCCGCCGCTACCACAAGCCCGGGAACGCCCGGCGCCCAGCCCACCACCGGGAGATGGTCAGGCGTCCAGGGCCTCAGCCCGGCAAACCCCCGCAGCATGGTGGCCCCCGCCATCGCCGGGTAGAACCGGAGCGCCCGCCGCACAATCGCCCGCAGCACGCGGGGGTCAGGCGTGGTGTCAAACCCCGCAAATTCCCGACTGCTGCCCAAAAGAAAATTGCCGACGCGCGTGGGCTCGTAAACCAGCGCCACCCCGTACCGGGCCACGTCGTCCGGCACCACCCGCTCGCGTCCAAACTTGGCCATCAGGTAGCCAAACTCCATCACCTTCACGTCGCCAAACCGTGGCCCCTTGGTGCTGACCACCAAATGCCCGCGGCGCGGCCGAATGGGCACCGGAACCCCCAGCGGCTCCAGCAAGCTCGGGGTCCACACCCCCGCCGCTGCCACAACCACGTCCGCCGGCAGGGTCACCCCGTCGCCTAGCCGAACGCCGGTTACCCGCCCCGCACTCACGGTGACGCCCACCACCGGCGCATGCGGGCGGATCTCGGCGCCCGCCTGGCGGCTCCGAGCCACCAGAGCGGCCACGTACGCCAGGGGATTCAGGGTGCTGTCGGTGGGCGAGTACACGCTGCCCGGCACATCCGGCGCCAGGGCCGGCAGCGCCCGGTGCGTTTCGGTCGCGTCGAGATAGCGCAAGTCCAGCCCCGCACGGCGCTGGTCCGCCACCCAGGCGCGCGCCGGCTCCACCTCGTCGGCGCCCGCGAGCACCAGATAACTGCCGGGCCGCCGGTATTCGATGTCCCCCAGATCACGCACCCAAGCGTGTAGCAGATCCTGGGACATGCGCGCGAGTGCCCCCTGATACCCGGGAGCCTTGTCGATCGCCAGTACGTTGCCGTCGCAGCGGCTTGAGGTGCCGCCCCCCAGTGGGCCACGGTCCACGAGCGTCACCCTCACCCCGGCACGCGCCAGCACAAAGGTGATGGCGGCGCCGATGACGCCCGCCCCCACCACTACCACCCTCGGGGCGCGGCCGGTCATTCCGCCGGGAGCGCGGCCAGCGCGGCCCGGATCGCGGCTTGGTGGGTCGGCGGGAGGGGCAGGCGCGGTCGCCGGACTCCCCCCAGGTTGTGACCCCGCTCCGCCAAGCCAAACTTGATAGCCTGCACCAGCAGCGGCGTCGAGTCGTAGCGCAGGAGCGGCAGGACCGTGCGGTACAGATCGCGTGCGGCGGCGAGCCGCCCTGCCCGCGCCAAGTGGTACAGGTGCACCGACTCACGGGGAATGACATTGCTTAATCCCGCAATCCATCCCGTCGCCCCCATCAGCAAGCTTTCCAGCACGAGATCGTCGGCCCCGGCCAGCACCTCCAGCTCCGTCTGTTGAATGAGTGTCGAGATGCGCCGCACGTCTCCGGAAAACTCTTTGACCGCCACCAGATTCTTCAGATGCGCCAACGATGACAGCACGTCGGGCGTCAGGTCCACCGGCGTGTCGTGCGTGTTGTTGTAGGCAATGATCGGGAGCCCGACGTCATCGATGGCGGCAAAATGCGCCTCGACCTCCTCCAGCGTGGGGCGGTACAGAATCGGCGGCAACGCCATGAGCGCCCGGGCCCCGTGCGCCTTGGCATGTGTGGCCCAGTGCACCACCGATTGTGTGGCCGGCGCCGCCACCCCGACAATCACCGGATGAGTCCCTGCGGCGGCGAGCACCGTTTCCACCACGCGCTCGCGCTCGCCGGTGTCCAGCGAGGCATACTCACCACACGTCCCCGACACCACCAGCCCGTCCACCCCCTCGGCGAGGAGCCACTGTGCATGCTCCATGAGTCGTCCGTAGTCCGGGTCCCCCTGCGCCGTCATCGGCGTCACGATGGCCACGTAAACGCCTGGAAACTGCGGAACGCCTCTCTTCTCCCGCACGGCGACCCACTCCTTCGCGCTCCAATTCCTTCTGCGGCGCTAGTCCGGCGGGACCGCCCTCGCGATCCGCTTCGACGCCACAATCGCCCGGACCATCGCCGCATTCATCTCGACATGCGCCGCCATGCCCCGGAACGCCTGCTCAAGGCACCACGCACCCGAGTCGTGCCGCCCAATGGTGGCTGAGGTCTTGCGCCGTCGCTTCCCCGAAGCGGATCGGCGCCAGCAGCGCATGGCCCAGCCGCCCCGGATCGGGCCGCGAGATAAAGGTTCCGCCCGTCACGCCGCCGCGCACCTGCACCAGGCCCTCCCCTCAAGCGCCGGACGGCTTCGCGAATCGTGGCCCGGCTCACGCCCAAGAGGTGGGCCAGCGCCCGCTCGTTGGACAGCCGCTCCCCAACGGTGAGCGCCCCCGTGGCCACGGCATCCGGAATCTAAAGGGCGACCCGATCCGATCCCTGGCAACGGTCCGCCGTCTGAACCCCCTCGGTCCATTCCTGTGGCACGACACACCTCCCCGCATCTCCAACATACAACCAAGGGACGAAGGTTAGTCCAATTGGTCATGGCCAGCGCTGTTCCTTCCCCATTAAACACGCTGATCCGGTATGATGGGTACGAGACGCGGGGAAAACCCATCCGGGGGAGAAGAGAGGTTGCTCGTGGTGGAGGAGACGGCGCGCACGATTGCGGAGCGCGCTTGGTACTGGGACAAGGAAGACGTCACCCGGCGCCTCCGGCTGCTGGCTGGCCAGATCAAGGGCATCGAGGCCATGGTCGACCGCAACGCGTCGTGTGCCGATGTGCTGACGCAACTGGCGGCGGCCGAAGGCGCGGTGAAGAAGGTGAGCCGCATCGTGAGCGCCTGTGCCGTCGCCGAGCAGGTGCTGGGCACGATACCGGGCGACAAACCGCCGGAAGACGATGTCCGCCACGCGCTGGAAGGCCTGTTGCGCTGACCTGTTGCCTGTTGCGCACCCCGGGGTCACGCAAACACACCCGGCGGGACCGGGACGCCTGCAGGGACGAAAACCGTTCCTTCATCGGCCGGAGGGCGCCCTCGTGGCTTAAACCCCCCGCCACAACAGCCAACCCGTCAACAAACGAATGGATCGGTGGGTAACGACGACCCCGACAGCCTGATGCTGCAAGGGATTCGTCACCATGCGTGGCGGATGGCCACGGCGGCCTCTGCCGAGGCGAGGGGCCGGGCACTCCAGACGGCAGCGGAGGTTCGGACACACCGACATCGGCGAGGCCAATTCACGGGCCCGCGCGAACGTTGTCGGCGTGGTCGTCACCCGCTGGCGCACGTGAGCGCCGAGATGGTCTGGTGCACTGGGAACGCTGGGAGAGGCGACCGCTCTCGACGGCCGTCTCCGCCTTCGACCGGGAGGGACGCGTGAATCTCGCGGTGCGCATAGCCGGCCGGCTGAGGAAGCGGGGAGGCCCTTTTCGCGCAGATGAAGGCGTTGCCGCCATCCGCCCTGCCTTTCTGGGCCGTCTGAACCTAAGAGGCGCCATGGCGGCGGCTTAAAAACTCATTCGTCAAATCGCGCACACAGCGTTTCGAGTCCCTGGGTGATCTGCTATCATGACCCTACCTTCTCGGGCGTCCTCGCGACGTGGCGAGGAGGGTCCGTGTTTTCCGGGCAGATATCAACATTTTGTGCATAAGCTTGTGGATAACGCGGTGGGCTCATTGTGAATTTCCCCAGGGGGGCTCGTGCAGATGACCGTGGCACTGGACACATTGTGGACTGAGGTTTCCGATCGGCTGCAACGCGAGATCAAAGCCCCAACGTTCGCCTCCTGGATCAAGGAGGTGGAGCCTCTCTCATTCGAAGATGGGGTCTTGGAGCTGACCGTGCCGAATGACTTCACGCGCCATTGGGTGGAGACGCGCTATGGCAACGTGATTCGTGCGTCGTTGCAGGACGTGGCGGGCGTTCCGGTCGGGCTCCGGCTGACGTCGCCGCCCGAAGGGATGGTTCGCGATCCCGCGCCGCTGCTGGCCCCGCGCCATGCAGAGCCGACGGATCCGCCCCGGGTCAGCGACTACGCTCGGCGACTCAACCCGAAGTACACCTTCGACTCGTTTGTCATCGGCAACTCCAATCAGTTTGCCCAGGCAACCTGCGTGGCGGTGGCCGACATGCCGGGCCGCGCCTACAATCCCCTCTTTATCTATGGAGGCGTGGGCCTGGGAAAAACCCACCTGATGCATGCGATCGGCCATCGGGTGCTGACCGCCAGCGCCACGGCGCGGGTCCTGTACGTGTCGGCGGAAACCTTCACCAACGAAATGGTGACCGCGCTTCAGGACAACCGCATGGTGCAGTTTCGCGAACGGTACCGGGACGTCGATGTGCTCCTCATCGACGATATTCAGTTCGTGGCCGGCAAGGAGCGCACCCAGGAAGAATTTTTTCATACGTTCGAGGCGCTGCACGGATCCCGCAAGCAGATCGTTATTTCTTCCGATCGCCCGCCGAAAGACATTCCCACGTTGGAGGATCGCCTGCGATCCCGATTCGAGTG
Source organism: Bacillota bacterium (assembly GCA_021828405.1). Next base: position 17,250 of record JAKARZ010000019.1, on the reverse strand, counting down.
GGGGATGCTGTCAGATATTCAGATGCCGGACATGGAGACCCGGGTCGCGATCCTGGCGAAGAAGGCGCAACTGGACGGTCTCACCGCCACCGCCGACGTCCTCCAGTTCATCGCTTCGCGGGTGGACACCAACATCCGTGAGCTGGAGGGCGCGCTCATTCGCGTCATCGCCTATGCGTCGGTCAAGCGCTCCCCGCTGACGCTGGAGCTTGCCTACGAAGCCCTCAAAAACGTGGTGGCGCTGAACCACCCGCGGCCGGTCACGATTCGCGCCATTCAGGAAGAGGTGGCCCGGCATTACGACCTCAAGCTGGAAGACTTCAAGGCGCGGCGTCGCACGCGCGCCATCGCATTCCCCCGCCAGGTGGCCATGTACCTGGCGCGACAATTGACGGATGCCAGTCTGCCAAAAATCGGGGACGAGTTTGGTGGGCGCGACCACACGACGGTCATGCACGCGTTCGACAAAATAACCCAAGACCAGGCGCATGATCCTCATTTGGCTCAAGTTTTAGAAGAAATAGAGAGACGGGTCAAGAGCCGATAACCCGTTTGCTGGGGAGGGACAAGCTTGGGATGAGCGGGGGACAAGTCGGGAGGAAACTGGGGACACGTTCGAAGTTGTCCCCAGCGAAGCTGAGTTTCGCCGCTTTGTCCACGGCGAGCCCCGGCGCCGGGAGATGGCCATCCACTGGTTGTCCCGACCTCCAATCCCCGTGTGGCACCCATTCGAGCCACTTGTCCCGGTATCCACACGCTCTATGACTACGACGAGGCTTAGATCTTTATCTAGGGATCGGAGACGACAAACGGGCCGGCCCCCGAGGCTCAAAACCCCAGAGGAGTGACAACGTGCGCTTTGTAGCGGATCAAGCTCAGTTGGCTCGGGCCCTCCAGCAGGTAACTCGGATCGTGAGTCCCCAAAACACCCTGCCGGCGCTGACCGGCGTTCATATCGAGGTGTTTGCCAGTGGCGGGACGGATGGCCACGGGACCGTGCGCCTGGCGTCGACGGACCTGACATCGGAAATTACCGTGGAGGTCCTGGCAAGTGGGGTTGAACCCGGCGGCCTCATCTTGCCCGCCGGCCCCCTCACGGACTTGGTGTTGCGTGTGCCCACGGCCGAAGTGCGCGTGGAGGCGGACGCCGCGGCCCACCGCGCCACGGTGGCCTATGGGCGGAATCGCACGATGTTGCAGGGATTCGCGGTGCAGGAAATGCCGCAGTTTCCGCGGCCGGAGGCAGAGGCGGCCACGTTCGAGCTGCCGCCGGGCGCTCTCGGGCGCCTCGCGCGGCAAACCGTGTTTGCCACGGCGCACGACGAAAGCCGCCCCATTTTAAAGGGCACCAGCGTGCATGTGGCTGACGGAAAACTTGTGATGGTGGGGACGGACGGTATCCGGCTCTCTCACGCTTGGGTCGCCCTGCCGGACTATCGCGGACCGGACTTGGACTTTGTGCTGTCCCAGCGTGCGCTGGCTGAGGGGGCTCGACTGGCTGGGGTGGAGGCAGTCCACGTTAAGCGGGCCGGCAATCAGATGGTCATCCAGACCCCGGGCGGTACGTTGGCCACCCTGCTCCTGGAAGGACGCTTTCCGGACTACCAGCGGGTTCTGCCCGAACACTACTTGACCCACATCCGCGTGAACACGGATCAACTGCGGGGGGCGGTGGAGCGGGTCAACCTGATTGCCCACCGAGACCGTGCCGGCTCGATTCGCTTAACCTACAGCGCGGGTACGCTTGAGATCCAGTCCGAGGCCGTGGACGTGGGACAGGCGTACGAGATGCTGGACGTGGATGGTGAGGGTCAAGCGATGGAGCTCTCGTTCAGCCCAACCATGTTGCTGGAAGGAATCAAGTCGCTGGAGACTGAGGCGATGACCATCGATTTATCGGGCCCTGAAATGCCCGCGCGCCTTTCGGAGGTGGACGGCACGAACTACTTTCACATCGTGTTGCCGCTGAGGCAGATGGTGTAGGTGCAGCTGTCTCAATTGTTGTTGCGGAACTTTCGCAACATCGAGGCGGCCGAGATCGCTTGGTCTCCGGCGCTCACGGTGCTGGTGGGGCAAAACGGCCAGGGGAAAACGAATGTGCTGGAGGCGGCCACGCTGGCGGTCTCGCGCCAGGTGCTCCGGGCGAACAGTGAACGTGATCTCACGCGCTTTGGCACCGACGGATATCACTTGGAGGCGACCCTGGTGGGGGAGGGGGGAGTGGAGCAGAGCGCTACGCGCACCGTCTGGCTCCATCCCCCGCGGCGTAAGGTGACAGGGCCCCAGATGCCGGTGGTGGCGTTTTCCCCCGATGACCTTTCAGTGGTGAAAGGGGCCCCAGAGGGTCGGCGGGAGTTTTTCGACCGCATGCTGAATCAGTTGTTTTCCCGCTACCATCGAGAGATGGCGCGCTACCAGCGGGCCGTCGCGCAGCGAAATCGGGCTCTCCGCGAGGAACAACCTGATGCGGTTCTGCAGGGATTCGAGCCCCTGATGGCGGAGTCCGGCGCATACTGCTGGCAGCAACGGGCGTGGCTCGTCCGCGAACTGTTTCCCCTGGTTGAGGCGGTGTACCAGGGGCTGGCGCCCGGAGAAATCCCCGAAATGACTCTCCTGCCGGGCGGCAGCGAGGCCGTACTGGACCACGCCGGATTGGCATGTCTGTTGGAGCAGACCCGGTCGCAGGATCGGCGCCGGGGCTCGACTAGCGTAGGACCGCACCGCGACGACATCCGGCTTCTGGTTTCCGGGGTCATGGGGCGACTGCTGTCTCAGGGGCAACAGCGGACGATGGTGCTGGCTCTCCACCTGGCCTCCCGAACACTGATGGAGCGCGAGCGGGATGTGCGGCCGCTCCTGGTGCTTGACGATGTGTTCTCGGAGCTCGACGAGCTTAGGCGGCGGGCGCTGCTGGAGGTGATGACGGTGTCAGGGCAGCAAACGATCGTCGCGGATGTGGCGGACATGGAAGCACGGACGATGTGGCCACTGACGGTCTGGCGCTATCGACTGACCGGCGGCCAGATCGAGCGCCTGGAGCGAGCGCCATGAAAACATTGCACGACATTTTGGCTGACTTGGCCGAGCGCTACCGCTGGGACCGGGCGGAGGTGCTCTTGGAGGTGGAGAAGGTGTGGCCCGACGCCGTTGGACCCCAGATCGCACGCGCCGCGCGGCCGATCGGGTGGCTGGACGGGGTCCTGACCGTGGCCGTGCCGAGTCCCGTCTGGACACAGGAACTGCGCTATCTGGACGAAGAGCTGCGCGCGGCCGTCAACCGGCGGATCACCGGCGGCGAGGTGACCCGCATTCGCACCGTGGTGCGCCCCAGCGCCCCCCCAAATCCCAGCGCGGATCGCCAGCAGGCGGCAGCGCGGCTCGCGGCTCTGTCAGAGCGACTGCATGAACCCCCGCCGGACGGATCACACTGATTGGGTTAAACCATGCAAGCAATGGCTTGGCCGAGGAGTCGACGTTGTGTTTTTGCATGTCGGAGGGGACCGGCTGGTCCACTTAAGCGGCCTGGTGGCCATTTTGGACGTGGGTGTGCTGACCGCGTCCCCTGAAACGCGCCAGATGTACCTGCGGCTCCGCAGCGAAGGGACGGTGAACCCCGTGGATGCCGATAGGCGTCGGTCGCTCCTGGTGACCGACGACGGCATCACGGAGAGCACCGTGGCGAGCCTCACCCTGTACGGCCGCTGGCACCGAATGGCCCGACGGTGGAGCAAGCAGCCCGGGTCACCTGCCCTGCATGATATAATTTAGCAAAGGTGCGCCCGGGCGCGCCGTCAACATCTTGCTCGCGCTGGCCGTGGGTTATTTTTTGCGGGGGGACAATGTGGCAGATCAACAGGCGCCGATCTACGACGAGGGCCAGATTCAGGTCTTAGAGGGTCTCACCGCCGTACGCAAGCGGCCCGGGATGTACATCGGCACGACGGGGCCCCGCGGGCTCCACCATCTGGTGCAGGAGATTGTCGACAATGCCGTGGACGAGGCCATGGCCGGCCAGTGCGACCGGGTCGCCGTGACCCTGAACGCCGACGGGTCTGTGTCGGTGGAGGACAACGGCCGCGGGATTCCGGTGGGCATTCACCCTACGGCGGGTATTTCCACGCTGGAAGTGGCGCTCACCATGCTGCACGCGGGGGGAAAGTTTGGCGGGAGCGGCTACAAGGTGTCCGGGGGACTGCACGGGGTGGGCCTGTCGGTCGTCAATGCGCTCTCCAGCGAACTCATCGCCGAGTCGAGGCGCGAGGGGCACCGTTACCGCCAGGCGTACCGTGAAGGCATTCCCCAGGGCGCGGTGGAAACCGTGGGCACCGCGAGCGACACAGGATTTCTCGTCCGCTTCTACCCGGACCCCACGATCTTTACGGAGACGGTCTCCTTTGATTTCGACACCATCGCAAATCGGCTGCGGGAAATGGCGTTTTTGAACGCAGGTTTGGAGCTGTCGTTGCTCGACGAGTCCACTGGCGCCACTGTGCGCTTTCAGTATCAGGGGGGTGTGCAGTCGTTCGTCGAGTACCTGAACCTGAACCGCGAGGTGATCCACGAGAAGCCCATCCATCTCCAGGCGACACGCGATGAGGTCATGGTGGATGTGGCCCTGCAGTACAACGACAGCTACACCGAGACGCTCTTTACCTTTGCCAACACCATTCGCACACACGAGGGCGGCAGTCACGAGGCCGGATTCAAGTCTGCCCTCACACGGGTGTGCAACGACTATGCTCGCAAGAGCGGCGTCCTGAAAGAGGCGGACAGCAACTTGTCGGGCGAAGATGTGCGCGAGGGCCTCACGGCTATCATTGCGGTGACGTTGCACGACCCGCAATTTGAGGGGCAGACGAAAACCAAGCTGGGCAATTCCGAGGTGCGCGGCATCACCGAGGCGGTGGTGGCAGATGGGCTGACCACGTTTCTTGAGGAAAACCCCGCGGTGGCCAAGCGCATGCTCGAGAAGGCCGTCAACGCCGCTCGGGCGCGGGAGGCGGCGCGCAAGGCGCGGGAGCTCACGCGGCGCAAGTCGGCCCTGGAAACCGCGGCGCTGCCGGGCAAGCTCACAGACTGCACCAGCCGGGACCCCTCAGAATCCGAGCTTTACCTGGTGGAGGGTGATTCCGCCGGCGGGTCCGCCAAGCAGGGCCGTAACCGCATGTTTCAGGCCATCCTCCCCCTACGGGGAAAAATTTTGAACGTGGAGCGCGCGCGTCTCGACAAGGTTTATGCCAACGAGGAGATCCGCGCCATGATCACCGCCATCGGGACCGGGGTCAGCGAGGAGTTTGACCTTGCGAAAGCGCGCTACCACCGGGTCGTGATCATGACGGATGCCGACGTGGACGGGGCCCACATCCGGACGCTGCTGCTGACGTTTTTCTATCGCTACATGACCCCCTTGATCGAGGGGGGGTACGTGTACGTCGCACAGCCCCCACTGTATCGCGCCAAGAAAGGGAAAGTGCAACGCTACTGCTACGACGACGCGGCGCTCGAGGCGTTCTTACAGGAGTACGGCCGCGAGCACGTGGACATCCAGCGCTACAAAGGCCTGGGCGAGATGGATGCCGAGCAACTGTGGGAAACCACCATGGACCCCGAGCGGCGAACGTTTCTGCAGGTGAACCTGGACGACGCCATCGACGCCGACGTCATCTTCACCACGTTGATGGGCGAGAAGGTGGAGCCTCGCCGGAACTTCATTGAAGAGAACGCCCACCTGGTGCGCAATCTGGACACCATCGGATAATAAAGGGCCGCGCCGGACCCAAGAGGGGCCTTGTCAGTCAGCGGCTGGTCCGAGGCGGCCCGGCAGATCCTTCGGAATTGGCGTTAGGGCTCGGGGGTATCTGAGGAACGAGGACGGCCCTCGGGTTCGGACCGCCCCTCTAATCCCGGCGACCGCACGCGATGAGCAGCGTGCAAGCGCTCGGCTGGGGGAGGGCGATGTTCGCTCCACTGAACCCACCACCAGAGGACGCGGCCAAAGAGCCCACCTACCGCGAGCCAACAGAGCGCCAGCACCGTCTGCTGCACCCTGTTGTGCGCCGCGCCAACGAGGAAGACCCCCGGAACGAGCACCACGGCGAGGCCAAGCCCCATGAGGAGGCGCCGTCCTCGGCGTCGGGTGAGCCGGCGCGCCGTCGGGAACACAATGACCTTGGGCCGCGGTGCATCCGGGTGCTGACCTTGGTGGCCCACAGGTCCACCTCCTTGAAGGCTTGAGGCCGCTCGCTGGAGCGGCCGTCTCCTTGATGAGCCTGGAAGGCGGCTCACGTCGCATAAGAGTGAGCCGCCCCCGGCGGCGTTCTAGTCCGCTGTCATGATGGGCGTCGCATCGTGGTCAACCATTCGCTCCTGCGAGGCTTCTCGCAAGGTCAAGCCCTTCGGCTCCCGCAGCACCCAGATTGTCAGAAGGGCTCCCAGCAAGGAAATTCCCGCCAACAGTCCCATGGTGCCGGGCAACTGGAGGCGAACCAGGAGCAGGGGGAACAAGAAGGCTGCCACGGCCGCCCCGAATTTGCCGGCAGAGGCCGAAATGCCAAAGCCGATGCCCCGCACCGTAACCGGAAATACCTCTGACGGATAGACGAAGGTGGTGCTATTGGGCCCGAACTCGATGAAAAAGTAGCTCACCGCGTAAACCAAGAGGAAGGTGACTGGGACCGCGGTGATGCCCGGAGCCAGCCACAGCACCGCGTAAGCCGCTGCCATGACCAAGAACCCCAGCACTTGGATGAACCTCCGGCCCAGGCGGTCTATCAAGAGCGCCGATACCCAATACCCTGGTACGGCGGCGGCCAAAAAGATCCAGAACGAAGTCAACGTGTGCGTCAGGAGCGTGCCGTTCGGCTGCAGGGCGGTCATCACCAATCCTGACGACACGCTGTTGCCGTAGAAGGCCATGTCGAGAAACATCCAGGAGAACGCCGTCCCGACTAGCGTGAGCAGGAACGTGCGATTGCGGAACAGCACGGAGATGTGGTTGTCCAAGCTTGAGAGAACGCCCGCTGCTGTCACCGGGACCCCCGTGAGACGTTCCACCGTCTCGGCCGTCTCTTGCACGGCGCCTTTGACCCCCAGCGAGAAGTGGGGCGTCTCGGCGATGCGCCGCCGCAGGTAGATGACGGCGGCCGCCGGAATGGCTCCCAGGCCCAGCATGATCCGCCACGCCAGGGTCGGCGCTACGCCGCTGCGCAGCAGCAACACGGCGACCAAGGGGCCCACCAACAGGCCGAAGCCCTGCATGGCAAAGACGGAGTTCACCAGGAAGCCGCGCCGGCGGCGATTGGAGTACTCGCTCATGATGACGCCGCTCATGGGATAGTCCCCGCCGACACCGAGACCCACAACGAAGCGGAGCGCCAGCAACATCCAAAAGTTGACGGAAAATGCTGATAACAGGGCTCCCGCAGCAAGCAGAACTGCCTCTATCCCATACACCGCTTTGCGCCCCAGTCGATCCATGAGTCTTCCAAAGAAAAGAGCGCCGATCACTGCAGCAAACAAAGCTGAGCTGTTTAACAACATAAGATTCAATGTTGTCAGGTGCCAAATTGGGACCAGAAGAGTGGTGACTACACCGATGATAAACAAGTCGTAGGCATCCGTGAAAAACCCCATACCAGCAGTAAGCCATGTACGGAAATGAAATCTCTGCAAGCCCGTGTCTTCTAGTGGTTGGAGTACTCGATCACGGATGGACTCGTTAGATCCGTCGCTCATAACGCCCGATCTTCCTTTCTGATAAACCCCGTGGCACTCGGGGACACGGTCCCGGAGTCATTATGAATAGTTCGTATTAAGCCCTTGAGATCGCGGAGTTAACTTTCTGAGAACCGGGGTTGTGCACCCGGCCGTCAAGGGGGGCGGTGCGGTGACAGGCGTCACGGGGAGGCCGGCGGCCATCCGCCGCGAAATTGGGCGTGTCGGGCTCCGAGATGAGGTGGCCGAAGCGAATGGGGTCATGCAACGGGAGAAGGACCGCTACCTGCAGCCGGGAAGCGAGGGCACCGGAAAAGGTGTCGGGCCCGAGCCTATGTGGCGGGTTGGGCGGCGACTTCCTCCAGAAACCGCCGGGCCTTGGCGGCAAAATAGCGGTGGATGCGCAGATCGTCCGTGAGTTCCGGGTGGAAGCTCGAGGCCAGAATGGCCCCTTGCTCCACCAGCACGGGCTCGCCGTCAAGTTCCCCCAGCACGTGCACCGCGGAGCCTGCGGACAGAATGCGCGGGGCGCGAATGAACACGACGTGCACCGGCTCCGGGCCCAGCACGCTCACCGGAATGTCGGCTTCAAACGACTGGACCTGCCGCCCATAGGCATTGCGGGCCACCGTGGCATCCAGGCCCCCCAGCCAGGTGGGCGAGGCGCCTCGAGCTCCTTGCACGCGATCGGCGAGCAGGATCATCCCGGCGCACGTGCCATACACGGGGAATCCCTCGGCCACCTTGACGCGCAGGGCATCCAAGAGACCGGTTTCGGACATCAGCATCCCGATCGTGCTACTCTCGCCGCCCGGCATGATGAGACCGGCGAGCCCTAGAAGCTCGCCCGGTCTCCGCACCTCTGGGGCATCAACCCCCAGCCGCCCCAGGTGGCGGCGATGCTCCCGCACGTCCCCCTGGATGGCCAAGACGCCGACGCGCACCTACCAGCCGCGCTCCTGCATCCGGTCGCTCGGCGCGAGGGTGGACATCTCCAACCCGGGCATAGCCTGCCCCACGCTCTCGGACACTTCCGCAATCACGGCGGGGTCGTTGTAGTGCAGGGTGGCACGCACAATTGCCCGTGCCATGGCGGCGGGGTTTTGCGACTTGAAGATCCCAGACCCGACGAAGATGCCGTCGGCGCCCAGCTGCATCATCAGAGCGGCATCGGCGGGGGTGGCAATGCCGCCGGCGACGAAATGCACGACGGGCAGGCGCCCCATCTCTCGGACGCGGCGCACCAGCTCCAGCGGGGCGCCGAACTCTTTAGCCAGCGTGCCCAGCTCCTCCGCGGGCGCCGCCGTCACGCGCCGAATCTCGCCAAGTACGGTCCGGAGGTGCCGCACCGCCTCGACGACGTTGCCGGTTCCGGGCTCCCCCTTGGTGCGGATCATGGCCGCGCCTTCGGCGATGCGCCGGAGAGCCTCACCGAGGTTACGGGCGCCGCAGACAAACGGCACATTGAAGTTCCACTTGTCGATGTGATGCTGCTCGTCGGCCGGGGTCAGCACTTCGCTCTCATCGATGTAGTCGACCTCAAGCGCCTCCAGCACCTGCGCCTCGACGAAGTGCCCGATGCGCGCCTTGGCCATGACGGGAATCTCAACCGCTGCATTGATGGCCTTGACGATGCTGGGGTCGGCCATGCGGGCCACGCCACCCGCCGCGCGAATGTCGGCCGGGACGCGCTCGAGCGCCATGACGGCCACCGCGCCCGCCTGCTCAGCAATGCGAGCTTGCTCCGGGGTGGTGACGTCCATAATAACGCCGCCCTTCAGCATTTCCGCCAAGCCCTCTTTGACGCTGGCGGTCCCCCGATCACGCTGATTTACCTGTGCCATCTCTTCGCCACCTTTTTGCCGCATGACAGCCACTCTCGTGTCTGTGGGTTCGTACTCGTCTGCTGCGTCCGTCATGGCTCCTCGACTTCGTCTGACTCGCTACGGATGAGCGCCACGGCCGCCACACTTTGCGCCTCGCCCAGCCGCATCACGGACACCCCCTGCGAGGGGCGTCCCTGGACGGAAATGCTGGCCACCGGGGTGCGGATCATTGTACCCTCGGCGGAGATGAGCATGATTTCCTCGGTACCCTGAACGGGGATGAGGCTCACCAGATCACCAGTCTTCGCGGTGCGCTGCATGCCTATGATACCTTGCCCGCCGCGGCCGGTAACCCGAAAGCGGGAAATCGGCGTGCGCTTGCCCTGGCCGTTGGCAGACACCACCAGTAGCTGGCCCGTGTCTTTGACCAGCGCCAGGCTCACCACCCGGTCTCCCGGCTTGAGCCGGATGCCGCGCACGCCACGCGCCTGCCGCCCCATCGGGCGGACGTCATCGGCCGAAAAGCGAATCACGACGCCCTTGGCGGTGCCCAGCAGGATGTCGCCCCCGCCAGCCCCGGTGTCCACGGCAATCAGCTCATCGTCGTCATCCAGGCTGATGGCGATGAGCCCCGCCCCGCGCCAGGACCGGTAAGCTTCCAGCGGCGTCCGCTTGATCGTGCCGCGCTTGGTGGCAAACACCCAAAAGCCTTCGGTGGCGTCCTTGGGGAGCACCTGCACAGCGGCAATGCGTTCGGACGCATCCAGCGGCAGCAGGTTCACGACCGCGTTGCCTTTCGCTTGCCGCGACGCCTCGGGAATTTCATGCACCTTCACCCGGTAGGCCCGGCCTTTGTTGGTGAAAAAGCACAGATAGTCGTGCGTAGAGGCGGTGAACAGGTGCGCCAAGAAATCGTCCTCGCGCACCGATCCCCCACTGATGCCCCGGCCCCCGCGGTGCTGCGCCCGGTAAGTGGCCACCGGCTGCCGCTTGATGTAGCCCCGGTGCGTCATCGTCACCACCATCGCTTGCTCGGGAATCAGGTCCTCGTCCGCGAAGCTCTGAACGGCGGCGACAATCTGGGTGCGCCGCGCGTCCCCATACTGGTCGCGCACCTGAATGAGCTCGTCCTTCACGATGCCGCGCACCAGCGCTGGGTCGGCCAGAATGCCTTTCAGGCGGGCGATCTCGGCCGCCACCTCCTGGTACTCGGCTTCAATCTTGTCGCGCTCCAGCGCGGTCAGCCGCTGGAGGCGCATGTCCAAAATTGCCTGAGCCTGCCGTTCCGAGAGCCCAAAACGCTCTTCCAGGCCCGTGCGCGCTGCTTCAGGGCTCTCCGAGGCCCGAATCAGGGCAATGACCTCGTCTAGGTGCTCCAGCGCAATCCGGAGGCCCTCCAGGATGTGCGCACGCGCCTCCGCCTTTTCGAGATCAAACTGGGTACGCCGCGTGATGACCACTTCGCGGTGGGCGATGAACTCCTGCAGCATCTCCGCCAGCGTCAGCACAACTGGCCGCCCGTTGACCAGCGCGAGCATGATAATCCCAAATGTTTGCTGCAGCGGCGTGTACTTGTACAGCTGGTTCAGGATGACCAACGGCTTGGCGTCGCGCTTTAGCTCTAGCACCACCCGCACGCCGTGCCGGTCCGACTCGTCGCGCAGGTCGGCGATGCCCTCGATCTTGCGCTCCTGCACCAGCGCCGCGATACGCTCCAAGAGGCGTGCCTTGTTGAGCTGGAACGGGATCTCGGTGATGGCGATACGCATGCGGCCCGGCAGACCCTCTTCGGTGGCGGCCACTCCTCGCATGGTGATGATGCCGCGGCCGGTCGTATAGGCCTGGCGGATCCCTTCGCGGCCCAGGATCAGGCCGCCGGTGGGAAAGTCCGGCCCGGGGACGATCCGCAGCAGGTCCTCGATGGGCGCATCCGGGTGGTCAATCAGGTGGATGGTGGCGTTGGCCACCTCCGTCAGGTTGTGGGGCGGGATGTTGGTGGCCATGCCCACGGCAATGCCCGACGTGCCGTTGACTAAAAGGTTGGGGATGCGCGCCGGCAGAACCACCGGCTCCTGAAATTCCTCGTCAAAGTTGGGCTGAAACGGCACGGTGTCCTTGCCGATGTCCGCCAGCATCTCGGTGGCCAGGCGCGACATGCGTACCTCGGTGTAGCGCATGGCGGCGGGTGGGTCGCCGTCCAGCGACCCGAAGTTCCCGTGGCCATCCACGAGGATGTAGCGGCAGGAAAAATCCTGGGCCATTCGCACCATCGCGTCGTACACGGCCGGATCGCCGTGCGGGTGGTACTTGCCCAGCACTTCGCCCACCACACGGGCCGACTTCTTGTGCGGCTGGGTGGGCCCGTTCGAAAGCTCGTGCATCGCGTACAGAATGCGGCGGTGTACGGGCTTTAGGCCATCGCGCGCATCGGGCAGCGCACGACTCACGATCACGCTCATTGCGTAGTCGATGTAGGACCGGCGCATCTCCACTTCGATATCGATAGGTAATACCCGACCAGCTTCGGCCATGACGCTCCCTCTCTGGACCCTGCTGTGTAACGTCTCAATTATAGCGTGACGGGGGCCCACCCTGCGCACCGGGCCACGACGGAGACATGCCATCACGGCCACGGGTCAGTGGCGCGTGCCCTGCCGCAGATGGATCGTCGACGCCGTGTAGTTTCCCCGCCCCGTGCCCCGCGCCATGCGCAAGGACCCCGTGGGACCCCCCGGGAGCCACGGCCGGGTGGTCGCAGTAGAGAAAGGACGCGCTCCGTCCTGACGGCCGACGGAAAGCCACAGGCTGAGCGTCCAGTCTTTCGGCTGCCACACGTCGAGCCCCGCGCCAGGCCGGAAGGGGTCTCCACCTCTGCGGGGGAGGGAGCCAGCCGTACATCCGAGCGAGGCGGCACGATGGGGAGGTCTGGAAGAATGACGTGAGAGGTTCTCCTCACACTGCGCCTGGCCACGGGTGAATCGGTCCCGGGCCGCTGCGGAAGTCACCGATCGACCAGGCGTCGTGCAAAGGTGGTTAGCTGCGCCGTGAGATGTTCCGCGATGCACCGCCATTTATCACCGCATCGCGGGGGACACTGACCGGATCTCCACAAGGGTGGTGACATCACGAAAGTCCCCGGGATTGCTGGTGTAGAGGGGAAGTTGATTGGCCAGCGCGGTCGCCGCAATCATCAAGTCAAATGCGCGAGGCCCCCGCATTTTGCGACCCGCAGCGACCACCGCCGCATACAGTTGCCCGTAGGCTCTCGCCACGGGCGCATCGATAGGCAACGGGTCGAAGAGGGCTTCTACCCGTTGCAGACGATCCTGTCTCCGAGCGCGCTCCTGCGAATTGCCCGTTGCGTGCGGTCCTGCGGCCAGCTCAGCCAGGGTGATGGCCGAAATCACGAGCTCTTGGGGAAGCTGCTGTGGGTCGATGTGCGGCAAATCGATGATGACGCACGTGTCCACAAGACCGCGAACCAAACGTAGTTCACTCACGCGCCGCGATCGTTTGGTTAAGCATCGCATCAACGTCGGATCGGAACTGGGCCGCGTCGATGTCGGGTGCTCCACGGAACGCCGTCCACACGGCGGCGGCCGGCACGAATCGTCGACGGGAAAACGGCGCCAGCTCGCCCACCGGCACGCCGTTCCGCGTGAGCACAAATGTCTCGCCGCGATCCAGGGCTCGCATGATGGCGCCGCTGTTGTTGCGCAACGCTCGTTGCGTGATGCTCCTGTGCATGAAGTCGTCGTAGCACAAGTGCAACGCCCTAGCCATGGGGCGTTACGGTCTGGGGCGAGGGACTGGGGTCAAAGGTGATGCCAAGCGGCAGTCGCGATTAGGGGTACAGCACCCGCCCCCCCTCATCGCAAGTGCCGCGGGCGACACGACCGACGCATCAGAACAACGGGGAGGTTTGGACAGGCACCACGCCCGCGCATGGCTTTCACGGGGAGGCAACCTGGCGCCGAAGAAGAGTGGACTGGGGCCTAGCGACGCGTGGGTTCCGGGGAGCCGTACCGCTTGCGTGGCGCCTTTGTCCCGATGCCCAGCGCGCTCCGACCCCAAACCAGGACCAGGGGGGCGCTGCCGCAAGATTGACGGGAAATTGGATAGTCCCAGTGACCCGGCGAGTTCTTCCTCCTGAAACCCTGTCGGTCGAGCGACGTTTCGGTCCGATGGTGAGCCGTTCTAATGCGCGATGCTCCGGAACCACTGCCCAGGCGTAGGGCCGCCCCAACACGCACGGCTGGCGCGGGATGACCGGAATCGTCAGCTTCTGACGCGTCTGGGGCGAGGCCCTGGGTCACAGGCAGGCCGCCACCGTCCCCCGTTCCAACGCCGCGCGGTCATGTTATGATCAAACCCATGTGGACATTGGGCTTCATGGCTGCACGCTGTCCCCTCCACACACGGACGCGCCGGTTCTGCAGACGGGATCCCAACGGAAAGTTTCTCCGTTCCGGGACCAAATCCCTTCTCCTTCAGGATCTCTTCACGTAGGTGAGGCGCAAACGACCCAGCCGGTCGGCGTGATGTCGGCGCCGAGTTTCTGGCGCCAAATTCCATTGGACATTCGCTGTGGCGGGACACGAGCACAGCCAGCGGGGCGCCACTCCCTCGGGTCAGGCGAAGCTCTCAGACTGGTCGGCAGCGGGGCTCCCCACGCTGGCGGTACGGCTGGCTGACACCCTTGAGATCCCTGGAGAAGCCGTGGTAATTACCGCCACGGCGAACAACGTTCCATCACCCGAGTACCAATTGTGGGTCGAAAGTCCCAATGGGTCCTGGACGGACGCGCAGAACTACTCCAACAGGGACAGCTTCGTCCTCAACACGGTCTACCGCATCATGGCGTACGTGCTGCCAGCCGCCGAGCTGGCGAAGCAGGCGTGGTCGGCTGCCCTCGGCTCCGGAGCGGTCGTGGACGCCCAGCCACCGACGCAACTGCTCACGGGATCCACAGCGCCGACCGTGGGGCGGGGGAATCTTGGCGACATGTATGTGGACACCGCGACTGAGTAACTGTACGGCCCGCTGACCCAAGCCGACTGGGGCTCCGGTGTGTCACTTCATTGGCCAGCCAAGGCCAACCCGGGCTCACCGGGCTTCCCGGCTCGCAAGGACCCCAGGGACCCCAGGACGTTCCGGGATTCACGGGGTCGGTCGTCTACACGACGCCAGGCACCTACACCTACACGGTGCCCACCGGAGTGAATGCGGTTGAGATGGAGGCGTGGGGCGGCGGAGCCGGTGCCACGAGCTCTCAGGCCGGGGGTGGGGGCGCCAGCGGGGAGTTTGGCAAGGTGGTCACGGAAGTGAGTCCGGGAGAGTCTATCAATGTGCTGGTCGGAAATGGAGGGGCGGGAGGGGCGCCGGGAGAGGTCGGCAGCGGCGGGCAGAGCTCTTCCGTCTGGGGTGCATCGGTTATTCACCCGATGGTGGAGGCCATCGGCGGGGCTGGAGGTGGAGCCGGATCCGCAGGGGGTGCCGGCATGCCAGCGGCAATTTGGACGGTATCGTTCACTACCCCTCCCTCTACAGCGAAAGTGGAACGATCGTCGACTTGGGGCCCACCACGCTGCTGACCGCTACCTTGGAGACACCTGGGGAGGCAGCAGGGCAGGGGGCGTGGGGGGCGACGTCTCCCTTGGAGTTCCAGTAGGGTCCGGTGGCGGTGGAGGCTTGGGTGACTGCGCGGGTTTTCCGGCCACCGGAGGGAGTGCCGGACTGGCGGGGGCCGTGGCGATACAGCCCATCCAACTCGGCTCGTGACCGCACGGCTGCAACCAGACGGCTCTTGGCCGTACAGTGCGCCAGGAGAATCAACATCGGCGGCGGCGAAGAGCCGCCGGTGGAGTGGACGATCCTCACCCCACTCCCGTAGCGGGGTCCTCTTAGGCTTGCGGGAGATCCTTCTGATCCGGAGGAGGCTCGATTGGATCGGTGTGCGGGACTCCCGCGCCGGTTCAATGCCTTTGTGAGGAAGCGAGGCTAACAGCGAGGCCACCGGGTGCTTCGATAGACGACCAGCTGCGGAGTGATTGGGCCACCGTGGAGGGAGTGCCGGCCCACACGGGTCCCCAGGCAGAGGCCCACGCTGCGGGAGGAAACGACTTTGCCCCCTTGCCGTGCCGGACCGGCTTCTGGCGGGACCTGACGGCACAAAGCTCGCGGGGGTGCCACTTGGTCATCAGCGACGCGCACCATGGCTTGGCGGCGGCGATTCACCCCGTGTTCCCAGGGGCCCCGTGGCAGCGGTGTCGGGTGCACGCGCTACGCAACCTGTTGCGGCACGCGCTCTCGTTAGACGCATGGGCTCGGCGGAAAACCCGTTAGTGCTACACGACGCCGACCGTGACCGCGGCTGTGCATGGGCACCGGAGTGCGTGCCGAGCGACGCCGGGGGTTCTGCGCGGCGCCCTTGACGACCTGGCGGGCGCAACGCACGGCCGGCGTCCAGGCGGGCCGTGGCGGGCACCCGACCGCAAGCCGCCGCCTGCCTCGTGGGAGGGCCCCCCGGATCGGTAGGTGTCAAGCCCCTGGGGACAGATCAGGCCAAGACATGCACGCACTCTTGTTACGGGGGACCCTCGGGGGGATTGATGGCCACGCGGTCCGGGAGGGCCGGGGGCTGGGGTGGGCCGGCCCCATACCTGAGGGTGGCGAGCGTAGGCCGCCGCCAGGCCGGCGGCCGGGTGCCGCTGGACGGCGGGCCCGTCGCCGCGGTGCACCACCGCCGAGGGCAACCACCCCAGTCCGCTGTGCCGGTGTTCCGTGTTGTACCAGTGGAAAAACCGCCGCAGCCACCGGCGCGCCGCCGCGAGGCGGGGGAAGCGATCCGGGAAGTCGGGCCGATACGTGAGGGTCGTGAATTGGGCTTCGGAGTACGGGTTGTCGTTGGAGGTCTGGGGCCGGGCGGGGCTCTTCGTCACGCCGAGCTCCGTCAAGAGGGCCGCGACGGGCGGGGACACCATCGCGGCCCCGTGGCCGGCCTGCAAAGTCAAGGGGTCGCACGCGACGCCGTGGCGCCGCACGGTGGCGCGGATGACCGCGGCGACCCGCCATGTGGCCTCCGTCGGGGCCACGAGCCACCCCACCACGGTGCGGCGGTAGATGTCCAGAATCACATAGAGCCGGTAGTCCTAGCCCCAATACCGTTGACTGAGGGACGCTCACGGGGTCTCGCCAAACCGGAAGTTGAGGGCGCCCGCGTTTTCGGTGCCAGTTGGACATCTTGCGTTTCACGACCCGGAGGTTGACCCGGCAACGGCGGGGCGGGAGCCGGACCGCCGCGATCTCCCCCAACACCTGGGCTCGGCGGCGCGCCCAGGCGTTAGGGGGAAAAGGCCGGGGGCCGGGTGAGCGTGCGCCGGACCACATGCACCGCGTGGGTGAACGAGAGGCGGTCGGGATCCGTGGCGGCCGCCGCCGTCGGCCACAATGGTCAACGTATGCGCTCCGGGATATTGGGTCCGGCTCGGTCGGTCCACCACCTGTAAATCGTACCCTCAAAATACCCAGGATCGGCAAGGGGAATTCCCCATCGTCATCATCGGGAATTCCCCATTGTCATCGCGGGTCCTGGGCAAACACGCCCCCCCGCTCTACGGTGGAGCCGGCGTGCCGACGGCACGCTCACGAGAGGGGGATCGGCAGGAGGTATGGTACGGATGGATCAGCAACGCCGCGTCAAGGAATTGCA
>JAKARZ010000071.1 GCA_021828405.1 Bacillota bacterium | reverse complement strand
GCTGCAACGGTTGGGACGGCGCGTCGGCCAAGAAGCCGCGCTCGTTGGTGCGTTTCCAGAACCGGAGCATTCCCGCCAAGTCATCGTACCCCAGCAAGGGCACCCCCTGCGCGAGGCGACGCCGATTGAGGGCCAGCGCCTGATTCCAGACGTAGCGGGCGTGCCCCACAAACGTGGTGAGCCGCCGGTCCACCTCGGGCGAGGGGTCCAGGCGGAACCGGTCGCCGCGCCGGATGACCATGCCGCTCGTCCCCCCTGTTTACGCACATATGGTCGATCGCCGCCATCATTCTAATGCCGAGGCCGGCCGGGGGCCACTTTCTCACGACGAATTGGCCAGCGCCGGGAGGAAACAGATTGGCCCTCGCGGGCCAAAGGGCTGATATCCCCACGGCTAAAGCCGGGGTTTGACGCCCCATCCGATAACCCCGCGCAAGTCCGAACCGTTGATTCATGCCGCGATGGCCGCTACTATCTCGCCTATCCGGTGCCGCCCTCATCGGGTCGCGGCGCCCGCGCCAGCCGCACCGAGAGCTCCAGGCCCCCCTCGGCGGAGGAACCGACCGTCACCCGGCCGCCAAGGGCGGTGACAATCGCGTCGACAATGGCCAAGCCCAGGCCGGCGCCCCCGGTGTGGCGCGAGCGCGACGGGTCCGCCCGATAGAAGCGCTCGAACACACGCCTCATCTGGTCCGGTGGCATGCCGGGTCCGTTGTCCGCCACGTCAACCCACGCCCACCCGTCGTCCGCGCGCACCGTGATGCGGGCCCGGGTTCCGGGTGGGGTGTGCGCGCGGACGTTACCCAAAAGGTTGTCCAGCACCTGCCGCAGGCGCAGGGGATCTCCCCACGCCTCGACGGGCCGAGTGGCAATAACCTCCACCGGCCAGCTTGGCCCCACGGCCCGCGAGGTGTCGGCCGCTTCCAGCGCGAGCGACAGCAGCTCCACTGGTTGGGACTCCAGGGCGCGTCCCTCGTCCAGCCGCGCCAACAGCATCAGGTCCTCCACGAGGCGCGTCATGCGCGCCGTTTCACCCTGGATCCCGTGCATCACGCGGGCCAGGTCCTCGGGCCGCTTTTCCGCTCCCCGATGGAACAGCTCCGCGTAGGCGGCCACCGCCGCCACCGGCGTGCGGAGCTCGTGTGACGCGTCAGCCACAAAGCGCCGCAGGCGGTCCTCGACGGCGTCGCGGTGGCGGAACGCCTCTTGAATGCGGTCCAGCATGACGTTGAATGAGCGCGCCAGGTGGCCTAGCTCCGATGCCGGGGCTCCCTCGGGCACCCGCTCATCCAGCTGGCCCGACGCGATGGCGGTGGTGGTACGCTCCATGGCCTTTAGGGGCCGGAGCCCAATGCCCACCAGCCACCAGCCCAGCGCTTCGGCACACAACAGCGCCGCCGCCGCGACTACGATCAGCGCATACTCCAACTCGCGCAGCACCGTGGTCACGGCGGACAGCGGGTACCCAAGAATCAGCCGGCCGCCCTCGGGGAGCGGCGCGACCAGCACGCGAAACAGCGGCCCGCCCGACGTCATGGCCGGCACTGTGAGCAATAGGCCCTGGTTCATCCCCGCTGGGCCCGGCCGACCCAGCGGCAGGTGGGCGGGCAGGCGCGGAGCAAGGGCGGGGCCGCCGGGTGTCACCGCCTCCACCGACCCCAGCACCGAGCCGGACGGTGCCCGCACCTCAACAAACAGGCCCGGCGCGAGGCGCCCCACGACGGACAGGCTCACCGGCCGGCCCGCCAACAGGGCTTGGCGCAGCGGTCCCTGGGCTGCCACCAAGGTCTGGTCCACCTGGCTGTACAGGAAGGAGCTCACCGCCGAGTAGGTGATGAGTCCCGTCGCAAGGACGGCCAGCAGGGCGACCCCGGCGGCGGCCCACAGCAGTCGGTCGCGCAGTGTCACTACGCTTCCGGCTCGCGCAGCCGATAGCCAACTAGCCGCACCGTTTGGATTAAGGGCGGCCCCAGCCGGTCGAGCTTCTTGCGAAGGTAGCTCACGTAGGTTTCCACGATCGCGACCTCCCCGCCGAAGTCGTAGTGCCACACGTGATCGATGATTTGACTCTTGGACAACACACGGCGAGGGTTTTGCATAAAGAAGCGCAACAGCCGGAACTCGGTGGCCGAGAGCTGCACTGGCTGCCCACCCCGCGTCACATCGTGTGTGTCCTCGTCCAGGACCAGGTCATGAAAGCGCAGAGTCGACTGGCCGAGGGCGTCGTCGCCGGTGCGCCGCAGGATGGCGCGAATGCGCGCCACCACCTCGGCCAGGGCGAACGGCTTCGTGACGTAGTCATCGCCGCCGACCGTGAGCCCGCTGATCTTGTCATCCACGGCGTCGCGGGCCGTCAGGAACAGCACCGGGACCCGGATGCCGTCCTCTCGGAGGCGCCGCGTCACCCGAAAGCCGTCGATATCCGGCAGCATGACGTCGAGGACCACGAGGTCAAACGCGGTGTCCTGCGCGGCCGACAGGGCCGCCTGACCGCTGGAGGCCTCGGACACGCGATATCCTTCATACCGCAGCGTGGTCGCGACCGCATCCACAATTGACGGTTCATCGTCCACCACCAAAATGTGCTGAGCCTCTGAGTCCGCCACGAAGCCCACCTGCCCTCGCTGTGATTCGGCTCGGGCGCGCCGCCGCCGCGCCTCGCCCTCATCCGACAATCTAACCACGAAACCTGTGAGAGCGCTGAGAGCTCAGTTTTCCATTGCAGGGAGCGATTAAGTCATCTCTCAGGACACTCTCAGGTTTGCATGCCACAATGGCCAGGAACAAGGACGAAAGCGGGGTGCTTCCATGGACCAAGACTACCAGAACAACCAGGACCCAGGGATCCGCCAGAATTCAGAGACGAACCCCACGACCCCGGTGGACTCCTGGCAGTCGGGGCCATCCGGACCTTCTGCTCCGCCACCCCGGCGGCGGGGTCGGGGCCTCCTTGGCGCCGTGGCACTGGTGGTGGTGGCCGGTGCGGCCGGTGGAGCCCTGGCCACCTATCTCAATTCGGGGGCTTCCAACCACCTGACCAGCCTTTTGCACCACCCGCTGGGCGTCACCACCAGCCGCCAGCTTTCCACCGCGGCGGTCGCGGCCCGCATCGAGCCCTCGGTGGTCGATGTCAACGTGAAGTTGGCCTACGGCCAGGGCAAGGCCGAGGGCACCGGGATGATTCTTACCTCGTCCGGCAAGGTGCTTACCAACAACCACGTGGTTGAGGGGGCGGGGACGATTCAGGTGGTGGTCCCGAACCACGGCACCTATCGCGCCCAGGTGCTGGGCGTGGACCCCACGGATGACGTGGCGGTCCTGCAACTCATCGGCGCCAGCAACCTTCCCGTCATGCCGTTCGGCAATTCGTCCACCACACCCATCGGCACGAAGGTGGTGGCCATCGGCAACGCGTTGGGGCTCGGCGGCCCTCCGTCGGTGACTGCGGGCGCCATCACGGCGGAAGGGCGGTCCATCACGGCCACCAACGGCAGCGGCGCCTCGGAGCACCTGACCAACATGCTGCAGACCGACGCCTCGCTGCAGCCCGGCGATTCCGGCGGCCCGCTGGTAAACCTGCAGGGACAGGTGGTGGGCATGGACACTGCGGCCGAAACATCGGGGGGCAGCGCCTACGCGCCCATCGGGGTGCCCAACACGGCCCCCTCGAGCGTGGCGTTCGCCATCCCCATCAACCGGGCGCTGCGCATCGCGTCGGAGATTGAAAACGGGCAGGCCAGTTCCACCGTGCTGCTGACGCGCGCGGGCTTCCTGGGCGTGGAAGTCGTGGACCCCAGCAACCTGGCGCCGGTGCAGGCGCAGCAATTGGGCTCCCAGACGGGCGCCGCGGTGATCCGGGTGTTGCCCGGCACCCCGGCGGCCCAGAGTGGCCTTAAGGCAGGGGATGTCATCGTGTCGGTGGACGGGCACGCGGTCAGCAACATCAGCCAATTGGGCCAGGCCATCGACAGCCACTCCCCGGGCAGTCAGATTTCGTTCACCTGGGTCACGCCGAGCGGCACTCAGCAGTCCGCAAGCGCCAACCTAACGTCGGCGCCGGTGCAGTAGGCTGTCAGGGTCGGACTCGGGATCCTCGACGGGGGCGGACCCATCCGCCCCCGTCGTCCGTCCCCAGCCGACATCGGCCGCGGTTGATCTTCCTTTTGGCCTGGCCTTGGCCTGGACGCCCGGCTCTGCCGCCCTCGGTCTTACCACCCAGGCCGCCGCTGACTGCGGGCTGATTCCCTGGGCCGGGCCCGGTTCGCACACGCATCTCCCGCGCACTGGCGTCGCCTGTGCCGCCGGATCCGGGACGTCGCTCCGGCCTCGGCGGATCACGCCGGCAGCCATCCGGCGCGGCCGTCACCCTGCAACCGTGCTCCGATGACCTGCAGATCGCTCGAGCAGGGGGTACGCACCACAGCCTCGGTCTGGCATGATAGGGGTACCAGGTCGAAGCGGCAGCGGCATAGGGGTCAGCGCCGGAAAGCGGGGTGGACCAAGTGGACACCGACACGGGCGGCGCGGGATACCCGCGCGCTGGCGACCAATCCCCGCATGACTCCCCGAGATCCCCGGGGTCCGGCCGCCGCCCCTCGCAGGGGCGCACCGCCCTCGCGGCGGCCGCCGTCGCTGCGGCCGCAGTGGCCGTCGCCGGCACGCTCTCGAGCTTTGCCGAGAGCCGCCCGCCTGTCGGCCTCGCCCATCTGCTGCGCGAGCCGCTGGCCGTGCGGACGTCCGCCCCGATGCCCGCCGCCGCCATCGCCGCCCGCGTGGACAGCGCCATTGTCGACATCAACGTGACACTCGCCTACGGCCAGGGACAGGTGGCGGGCACGGGCATGATTCTGACCGCGACCGGGCAAGTGCTCACCAACAACCACGTGGTGGCCGGTGCCGGAACCATCCGCGTGGTTGTCCCTCATCGTGGCACCTACCCCGCGCGGGTCCTGGGCGTCGACCCCACCGCCGACGTGGCCCTGCTACAGGTGCAGGGACTGTCCCAACTCCCGACCATCCCGCTGGGCAATTCGGGGGCTGTCGGAGTGGGGAGCGGGGTCGTGGCCATCGGCAATGCGCTGGGGCTCGGCGGCATGCCGACGGTCACCGCGGGTGTGATCATCGCCGAGGGCCAGGCCATCACCGCCACCGGCTACACCGTGCCGACCGAGCACCTCACCAACATGCTGGAGATGAGCGCGGTGCTCGAACCCGGCGACTCGGGCGGACCTTTGCTGGACCGGGCCGGCCAGGTCATCGGCCTGGATACGGCGGGGCAAACCGCAGGCAGCGCGGTGGCCCCCATCGTCGGAGGCAGCTCCGGTCCCATGCGGGCGGGCTTCGCCATTCCGATTGACCGGGCCCTCCCGATCGTCCGCGCGATCCAGGACGGCCACGGCAGCGCCACCGTGCTGTTGAAACGGCAAGGATTCCTCGGGGTAGAAATGGTGAACCCCACCAGCCTGCGCCCCGCAGAGGAGCGGCGGCTGGGCACCAGCGTTGGAGCCGTCGTGGTGCGCGTGCTGCCCGACACCCCGGCCGCGAGCACCAGCCTGTCCCCCTTAGACGTGGTGGTGGCGGTGGACGGGGCCAAAGTGGGCAACATTCAAAGCTTGAACCACCTCATCAAAGCGCGACCGCCGGGGACCCGGATTACCGTGACGTGGGTCACCCCGGCGCACACGCAGCAAACCGCCACCGTGACCCTCATTGGGGCGCCCGTGGCGTGACGCTGAGGGCTGAGCTCCCGCCCCATAGGGGCGGGAGCCGGCGGGGGCTCAGGCGGTCGGCTGGTGGCGAAACTTTTGGCGGGTGGCCTCTCCGCCGCGCAAATGCCGCTCCGCTTTGTTGATCTCCAACACCTTCTTCACCTGATCGGCAAGTTGGGCATTGACCTTGGGCAGTCGTTCGGTCACGTCCTTGTGCACGGTGCTCTTCGAAACCCCAAACACCCGGGCGGTGTCGCGGACGGTGGCCCGACTACGCAAGATGTAGTTGCCCACGTCCACCACGCGCTGCCAGATGTGGTCCTTCACCCTTGCGGCCCCTTTCTCCCCCCGCGGATTGGTTGAATGTATGAGCCGCAAAACCAAAGCATGCCAGGGCAAGCCCTGGCATGCGCGCCGCCATTTGCCTCGCGCCCTCGCCCCGCAGCCGGCCCCAGAGCGGCCGCGTTCGAGGGCGACCGCCGCGCTACACCGGCTACGAAGACGCTTTCATGAAGTGGGCCGGGTTAACGGCCTGACTTTTCTGAAATACCTGGAAATCGACGTGGGATCCCGCGACCCGCGTGTAAAGGCTCGGCGCGGCCACCGTCCCAATCACGGCGCCCAGGCTGAGCACCTGCCCCACCTTGACCTTCGCCTGCCCAAGGTTTCCGTAGAAGGTGGTGAAGCCGCTCCCGTCATTCACCTCCACCGTGAGCCCCATCAGGGGCTCCTGACCCACGGCCGCCACGCTCCCGCCCCAGGCGGCGTGCACGACCTCCCCGGGCGTGGCCTCGAGTGTCACGCCGGGGTTGTAGTACCACTCGCTCAGGCGAGTGCTGTACACCCAGCCAAACGGGGCAGCGACCCGGCCCGCCACCGGCATCCGCATCATGGCCGCCGTCGGATGCGGTCCCGGCGGCGCCATGGGCGTGGGGCTGCCCGCGGTCGGGTGGCGGCGCACCGGCGCACCCGGGGCGGTCGTGTGCACCGCGCGAAAGCCGCCCAGATTCGCGGCGGCGTAGGCGGCTCCGCCCACCACCACCACTCCGGCGAGAATGCCCATGAGAGTACTCCGCGAAGCCCCCGCAAACCACTGCGCTATCGGCCGCACCTTCCGCGCCGACCCTCGAGGCCGCCGTCCTGGCGCCTTCCCGGGGTCGAGCGGGGTGTTTGAATCCATGAACATCACCTCGGCGGCCAGTATGTCCATGTTGACCCATATTAATCCTCCCCATCCAAATGGCTTTGCGCCTCAATCGCCGGGAACTCGGTCGAGATGCCATTTTGTTCCTCGGAGAACTCGCTGTGTCCGCGCCGCCTCCGTGCTTTGGGCTCGAGGGCGGGTGGCTCGGGCCGCGCGGATGCCGGCCGCGTGGCCAGGCCACTGCCCGGATCCCGCGAGGCGCCGACAATCGGGGCCGATCCCCGACCCGTGCCATGAGGAAAGGGTCCGGTGAGCCGGACCCTTTCCTGGGTTCGATGGACACGATAGCCCGACCCGGCGCCTAGGACGTCGGCAGCACCGGCAGGGGGAGGGATTCCACAACACGGCGGAAGCTCTCGGCCTCCTCCGCCCAGATGCTCTCTGCCTGAGCCGCTAGTGATGCGAACCGCTCGGTCAGGACACCATGCACCTCTCGCATCTGGGTGGTGGGGCGCGCCTGGCCGGTGCCCACCGCCCCAGCCAGGGACACCAGCCTCTGCGCCAGTTTGCCTGGTACATTCAGCAGGTCCTTGGGCGACAGCGCCTTCGTCTGGTGCAGCTCCACCTCCAGCGCCTCCAGCCGAGCCCAGAGTGCGGCGGCCGCCTCGGTCAGCGCTGCGGGCCCCGGCTCCCCGGCGAGCCCCTGGTAGAAGCGAATCGCGTCACGTGTGCGCCGAATGCGAAACACCAGTTCGTGAATCGCCGATACCTGATCTCGAATCGCGATGAGCAACTCCCACTGCGCTGTCAGGTCCTCCTCGGTCGCCTCCACGCGGGGGTCGCGCTGAAGTTCCACCTCGCGGACCACCTGGCTCGACCCGAGCGCCAGCTCCACCCGGTACGTGCCAGGCGGTGCCAGAGGGCCCCGGATGCCGCCCCCGCGGTACACGGCGCCGGGCATAGCCAGCGCGTCGGGGTAGCGGCCATCCCACAGCGCCAAGTGCGCGCCGGGCGTCGCGGCCAGCTTCTTTTCTGGCTTCTCGCCGGGCTTGGGATCCGCCGGGTGCGACGACAGCGTCTTTAGGACGCGGCCCGCCTCGTCCAGCACGCGGATGGTGAGGGGCGTCTCGGCGGTGGCGGCGGCATCGGGGCCGAGCCAGTAGTGCACAAGGACCCCCGCTGGGGGATTGGTCCCCGCGTCCAGCCAGCGGACGACCTGCTCGCCCTCACGATCCCACGTGCGCTCCCAGGCCGCCATCGTGCTGTCGACCACGGCAACGCCTCGGGCTCCCTCCCGGCGTCCTCCGTCCGCGCGGCCGCCCCGAGGGCGGATGACGGGGGCGCCTGGGTACAAGCGGACGGACGCCTGCTCGTCCATGTCCCACAGCACGCGCAGCGGCGTGGCATCGTCCAGCACGTAAAACCCGCGCCCGTGCGTGCCCAGCACAACCGCGGCTTCGCGAAACGCAATGTCCCAGACCGGCACGACGGGCAGGTTCAACGTCAGCGGCGCCCACGCGCTCCCGCCATCGGGGGACACGTACACCCCGCGCAGCGTACCGGCCCACAAGAGGCCGGGGCGCCTGGGGTCTTCCCGCACCACGCGGGTGGGTTCATCGTCGGGGATGCCGGCCGTGATGGCTTCCCACGTGGCGCCGAAATCCCGTGTGCGGTAGAGGAGTGGCTCAAGTTGGTCACTCTTGTAGCACGTGGCGGCCACGTACGCGGTAGCGGGGTCGGTGCGCGACGGCTCGATGACGGACACCAATGCCCACTCGGGCAGGTCACGCGGCGTCACGTTGACCCACGTGCCGCCGCCGTCGCGCGTGACGTGGATGAGGCCGTCGTCCGACCCGGCCCACAGCACCCCCTTGGCCACGGGCGACTCCGCCAGCGCAAAGATGGTGCAGTAGAACTCAGCACTCGTGTTGTCCTTCGTCACCGGACCGCCCGACGAC
>JAKARZ010000070.1 GCA_021828405.1 Bacillota bacterium | reverse complement strand
GGCAATCCGCCGAGGCATGGCAAACCTGGCGGGAGCACAGGCACGCGTGGGGTCAATTGCTGGAGCGGGAGGCGCAGGCGCGCGATGAGCGCCGCCAGGCGGCCGAGCGCTGTGCGGCGGCCCGCGAAGCCCTCAGCGTCATCTGGAGGGAGGTGGAAGCCTTGTCGGCGGATGACTTTGTCGTCAAGATGGAGCGGCAGGCCGCTTGGCAGGATGCGCGCCGCGAGGTGACGCGGCTGGAGCAGCGGCTCGCGTCCGATGCCGTCGTGCAGTCGCTGGGAGCGGACTTCCGGTCGGTGTTTGGGGCGTGGACGGCCGAGCGCCTCGAGGACGAGCGCGAGCGCGTGGGCGCCGATCGCCAGGCGCTAGCGGACGAGCGAGGCCGCGTTATGGAGCAGGTGGCCACGGCAAGGATAGCGCGGCAGGCCCTCGAGCGGTCCGGCACGCTGGCGGAGGTCCGCCTCCAGCAGGAGCTGTTCGGCCAGGAGGTTCTACGGGGGGCACTGGCGTGGCTCGAGCTATCGTGGGCGGAGTCGGCGATTCAGGTGGCGCGCGACGCGCTGAGGCGGGAGCGGCAGCCCCAGGTGATGCAGGACACCCAGCACCTGTTCAGCCGCATGACGGCCGGACGCTACGGGATGCTGTGGGCCACGGACGATGAAAACCTGGAGGTGCAGGCGGCCGACGGGGCGGTGTACCGCGCGGAGGCCTTGTCGCGGGGCGCCCGGGAGCAGTTGTACCTCGCGTTTCGGCTGGCGTGGATTGAGGAGCAAGCCCGGCGCGGGCGCGCCATGCCCATCGTGCTGGACGACATCCTGGTCAATGCCGACCCGGTGCGGCAGCGCGTGATGGTGGAAGTGCTGCGCGAATTTGCCGAGCGGCATCAGGTGCTGTTTCTCACGTGCCACCCGGACCAGGTGGCGCTGTTGGAGCACGTGGGCGCCGCCAGCCGGGTGGCTCTCGGCGCCGTGTCGTAAACCCTGGCCCGCCTCCGTCATAGAGCCGACACCCCTGGCGATGGCCCGCTGGTTCAAACCAAAATCCTTCGGCAAACTGCAGCGGACCTCCGGAACCGCGTGTTTGAAGCCCCCGGAGGGCATTGCCGTATTTGCCCACCTGGACCGGCGACTGCCCCGTCCGCTTGGCGATACGCGTGCGGCCCTACCCGCCAGACTCGGGCATCCCTCTTCCGGCCCTTGGCTCGTGCGGCTGACGAGCACCCGGTGCGTACCCTGGGGTTGCGGCGCTAATCGTCCATTTCGCCAAATTCTCGTTCGTCCAGCTCCTCGAGGGTGCCCGTGTCCTTCCACGCGATGGTCAAGAGACGCGCCAGGCCCATGGGGTGCCGGGTGACCGTGATGACGACCCCCTCGCGGGGCTCCTCGGGCCGGCGTGGGTCGTGTACCAGGTTCCCCATCAGGAGCGCCACCGAAATTCCTCCTCTCGGGCTCCCTCTGGCCTCTGCGGTATCCTGCTGCACCCAGGATACCCCGTCGGCCAGCTGCGTGGCGTGGGGGTGCGGTATCATGGCGGCCAGAGACAAGTCAATGCTCTTCAACGAGGTGGATACCTGTGAGAACCATGAAACTGGGGACCTCGGACGTGATGATGCCGGTGGTCGCGGTGGGGTGCATGCGGCTCCGTCACCTGGAGAAGCCGGCGGCCGAGCGGTTTGTGGCGGAGGCGCTGGAACTGAGAGCCAACTTTTTTGACCATGCGGACATATACGGGGCCGGTGCGTGCGAGAAGCTTCGCCGAGGCGGTGCATCTGTCCCGGGGCCGCCGGGACACGGTCCTCCTGCAGTCCAAATGTGGCACTCGGCGCGGAGCCTTTGACTTTTCGCGCGAACATATTCTGGAGTCGGTGGACGGCAGCCTCAAGCGGCTCGCGACGGACTACCTGGACGTGCTGTTGCTGCACCGTCCCGATGCGCTGGTGGAACCGGATGAAGTGGCCGAGGCATTTGACCGCCTGGCGGCCAGTGGCAAGGTGCGCCACTTTGGCGTGTCCAACATGAAGCCGATGCAGATCGAGCTGCTGGCGCAGTCTGTCCGCCAGCCGCTGGTGGCCAACCAGTTACCAAATCGGGCGTAGAGCCCCTGCCGTTAGGCATGGGGATATAAGCCCGTTGGCCCACTAGGGACAAAAAGTTCTTTAATGGTGTTGTGTTAGACATCACCAGGATGTACAATTGTTCTATGGGCGACAATGCCACTCCTAATTGCTTCCCCGCGTATCGATGCCGGGAGTTGGCCTGAGCGTCTTGAGATGGAAGTCCGGTCGGAGGAAGGTGCCCCGCTTGCCGTCATCAAACAGGATATCGAAAACCCAAAATCGGTCTAAGCGGTCCACGCCGTCCTTCGTCTGCGAGGTGCCTCTGCGAGTCACCGCCCCGCAGGAACGGCAACTCCTCATTCGATTTGACGCGGCGCGGCAGCTCTACAATGCGCTGTTGGGCGAAGCCCTGCGACGACTGCGGTTGTTGCAGCAATCCAGGCTCTATCAAGCCGCCAAGCGGGATATTCCCCGGGTTCAGCCGGTGGAACGGGTTCTCGCCTTCGCCATGGCCCGCAAAGCGGTCGGCTTCACCGAGTCGGACCTCTCGCGGTACGCCACGCAGATCCATCACTCCTGGATTGGCGAGCATGTGGACGCCGTGATCGGTCAAACCCTCACAAAGCGGGCGTTCCAAGCGGTCAACCGCATGGCCTTGGGCCAAGCCAAGAAGGTTCGGTTTAAAGGCCGGCGGGGGCTCCATCAGATTGGCGGTCTGGAAGGGAAGTCAAACCACGCCGGGCTGCGGTGGCGGGATGGGGCCCTGCATTGGGGATCGCTGGTGTTGCCGATGAAGACAAAGGCCGATCGCGATCCCGTCATCGCGTATGGGCTAACGCAGCGCATTAAGTATGTGCGACTGGTTCGTCACCCCATCCGGGGCCGCGTCCGCTGGTTTGCCCGACTGGTCTGCGAAGGACTGCCGATGCGGAAACTGGACCCCAAGACGGGCCAGTTTCAGCATCCCTATGGCACCGAAACCCCAGGGCTTGGACATCGGCCCGTCCACCATTGCCCGGGTCGGCGAAACGTCGGCCGATCTGCAACAGTTTGCCGCCGACATGGTCCGCGATCATGCCGCCATCGGTTGGTTGCAACGCCATCTGGATCGTCAGCGCCGGGCCAATAACGCCGACTGCTATGATGCCCAAGGCCGTGCGATCAAAGGGAAACACCCGACAAAGGCCAGTCGGCGCCAACGGCAAACCGCCGCCCGTCTCGCCGAGTTGTTCCGTCGGGAAGCGGCCCATCGGCGGACCCTGCATGGGCAGATGGCGAATCACATTATCGCCCAGGGGGTCATCATCAAGACGGAAAAGCTGTCCTACAAAGCCTTTCAAAAGATGTTTGGCCGATCCATCAGCGTTCGGGCTCCGAAGTTGTTTCTGGCGATCCTGACCCGCAAGGCTGAAAGCGCTGGCGGGCAGGTCATGGAATCCAACACCCGGACGACGGCCCTCTCCCAAACCTGCGTCTGCGGACGGCGCATCCCCAAACGGTTGTCCGAGCGCGTGCACTGCTGCGTCTGCGGCGCGGTGATGCAACGGGATCTATTCAGCGGGTTTCTAGCCCGCTACGTAGAAGAAGAGGCCCTCCAAGCGGACCAGGCCGCAAAAGCCTAGCCAGGTGCGGAACCGCTCCTGCGGACGGCTTGGCAACGGGCCACCTCAAACCAACCTGCGAGGGGACGGCCGCTGCCGTCCTCCTTTGGCCGCGCTCCTGGCGGTCCGAGTCAGAGCGGGTCGTCCGAGAAGGTTTGCGCCACGGTCGGAATCGTGGGGAATCTGGCAACTGAGGGCTCGGATGGTGTAGCCGTCTCGCAAGAGGCTGTGAGAGCCGAGAAAAGGTTGCTGGCACTCGCAAATAGAACCCCCCGGCTTTAGCCGTGGGGAGGTTCAGAGTTGTCCATCACCAACGCCGCTATGATCGCCCACGGCTTGAACGTCAACATGCTGACCACCGAGTCCGTCGACCGGGATGGCAGCGTGCTGGACTACTGCCGCCTCCACCAAATCACCATTCAGCCCTGGTCACCGTTCCAGTATGGCTTTTTCGAGGGCGTGTTCCTGGACAACCCCAAGTTTCCAGCCCTGAACGAGGCACTGGGACGCATCGCGGCGGATCATGGGGTGAGCCCCACCACCATCGTCATCGCGTGGCTCCTGCGGCACCCCGCGCACATGCAGCCGGTTGTGGGCACGATGAATCAGGATCGGCTGCGTGAGCGCTGCCAGGCGGCTCGGGTCGGGCTCACCCGCGAGGAGTGGTACACCGTCTATCGCGCCGCCGGCTACCCGCTGCCTTAGCCTAAATCGGCCAGCGCCAGCACCAGGAGGCTCAAGGGCGGCAGGGTGAGTGCCAGCCGAGGCGTCCCCCCGGGCTGCGGGGGGGCGCTGGCCACCACCTCGCCCCAGTTGCCGAGGTTGCTGCCGCCATACGTGTCGGCGTCCGTGTTGAGCAGCTCCTGCCACGCGCCCGCCACCGGCACGCCCACCTGATAGCCGAGGCGGGGGACGGGGGTGGCGTTCATCACCGCCAGCACCGGTCGGCCTACCGGGGTGGTGCGGAGCCACGCGTACACGCTCTGGGACGCATCGTCGGCCACCACCCACTGGAAGGTGTCTGGGTGGTGATCGGTGGCCCCGAGGCTCGCTTCGGCCCGATACAGTCGGTTCAGGTCGGCCACGAGCCGCGCGGTGCCCCGGTGCGCGGGTTCATCCAGAAGGTGCCAATCCAGGCTCTGGTCGTGGTTCCACTCGGCGTGCTGGCCAAACTCGCCGCCCATGAACAGGAGCTTCTTGCCGGGCAGCAGCCATTGGTACGCCAGCAGCATCCGCAATTGGGCGCGCTTCTGCCAGTCGTCGCCGGACAGCTTCTCCACGAGCGAGCCTTTGCCGTGTACCACCTCGTCATGCGAGAGCGGCAACACAAAGTTTTCCTGATACCCGTAGATCATCCGAAACGTGAGCTCCTGATGGTGGTGGCGGCGGTAAACCGGGTCCAGGGCGAAATACTGAAGCGTGTCGTGCATCCAACCCATGTCCCACTTAAAGCCAAATCCGAGGCCCCCGTCGTGGACGGGGCGCGACACCCCGGGCCACGCGGTGGATTCCTCCGCTATCGTCTCCGTCCCGGGGCATGCGGCGTAAAGGTCGGTGTTCATCTGGCGGAGCCAGGCGATGGCTTCCAGATTCTCGCGGCCGCCATGCTGATTCGGGATCCATTCGCCGGTCGCGCGGGAATAGTCGCGGTAGAGCATGGACGCGACCGCGTCCACGCGGAGCGCGTCCGCGTGGTACACATCCAGCCAGAATCGAGCGCTCGACAGCAGAAAACTTTTCACCTCGTGCCGTCCATAGTTAAAAATCAGGGTTTGCCAGTCGGGATGAAAGCCTTCGCGCGGGTCGGCGTGCTCGTACAGCGGCGTCCCGTCAAAACGGGCCAGGCCGTGGGCGTCGGTGGGGAAGTGCGACGGCACCCAGTCCAAAATGACGCCGATGCCCGCGCCGTGCAGCCGATCGATGAAGTCCATGAACTGGTTCGGGGTGCCGTAGCGGGCGGTGGGCGCAAAGTAGCCCGTCGTCTGATATCCCCACGACCCGTAAAAGGGGTGTTCCATTACGGGCAGCAGCTCGACGTGGGTGAAGCCTTCCTGGTGCACCCAGCCGATGAGCTCGGCGGCGAGTCGGTCGTAGTCGAGCCACCGGCCGTCGGCTGTCCGCCGCCACGACCCCAGATGCAGTTCGTAGATCGAGACCGCCTCGGACCTGAGCGGCTGGCCGGCCCGGGCCTGGCGATAGCGCGTGTCTTGCCAGTCGTGCGTGGGCACCCACACCTGGGACGCGGTCGAGGGCGGGCACTCGTGGCGGAACCCTACGGGGTCGGCTTTGTCGACGGGCTCGGGGCTGTGCGGCCCCACGATGCGGTACTTGTACAAGGCCCCCGGCGGGAAGTTGGGCAGCACGCCCGCCCACACGCCGGACGACCCCTGGGGAGCGAGCGGCGCGGCCTCCGCGCCCCAGCCGTTGGCGTCGCCGATGACCGAGACGGCCCGGGCGTTGGGGGCCCAGACCGCAAACTGGGTCCAGCCGTCGGGTCGCGGATGGGCCCCCAAGAACCGGTCGATGCGGCTATGGCGTCCCTCGTTGAAAAGCCAGAGGTTTTCGGGAGAGATGTCGGGGCTGGGGGTCATGGCGTGTCCTCCTCCGCGTGCTCTGCGATGCCCGCCAGCGACAGTAGGCCGAGGAGCGGGATCCAGGCCCACTCTGGCCGGTGGCCCAGCTCGTACTGGACTTCGTAGGCGGCCTTTTCCAGCATGAAGGCGCCGAGCCAGGGATCGTGGCCCGCCTCCGCCAGCACGCCGGTGGCCAGGGGCAGAGACTCCCGGTAGGCGCGCAGGTAGTGGTCCGCCACCGCCCGGTGCCAGGTCTGAGCCTTCGCCTCGCGTTCGCGGCGCTCATCGGGGGCCAGGGCGGCGCCCGCCGCGCCGACGGCCGACAGGGCGGCGTAGTGCCACGAGCGCAGCATACCGGCCACGTCGCGGACCGGCAGGCTTTTCAGCCTCCGCTCGGACAGGCGGCGGCGCGGCTCGCCCTCGAAATCAATGACCACAAAATCCTCGCCCGTAAAAAGCACCTGGCCCAGATGCAGGTCGCCGTGAATGCGGCACCGGCTGACGGTGAGCGGGGCGTCCAGCACCGCGTCGGCGAGCGCGGTCAATGGCCCGCGGGCCTCGAGCACGCGGCGCACCAGCCCGAGCGTCCACGGGTCCAGCGGTTTTGGCGCGGCTTGGGCGCGGGCAAGCCGGCGGAGCGTGTCGGTCAGGTCCTGGCGCACCCCCTGGCACAAGCTGCGGCGGATAAACGGAGTCAGGGGCTCGGGCTTGAACGCGGGATCCGTGGAGGGGGACAGCAGCGCCCGGTGCATGTCGGCCGTGATGCGGGCCAGCCGCGCCACATCCGGCAGCAGGGCGGCCAGCGCGTCGGGGCTGGGCTGGTCCACGTACGCGCGGGCTGCCCCCGCGGCCCACTCCCACCCATCCTCCGTGTGCGGGACGTAGCTCGCCACCGACAGCAGCGTGGTGGACGGCGCTTCCCGCCCGCTGCTGGCTTTGTCCACGAAGTCCAGCGTGGCCAGTATCGTGGGGCTGTGCGCAAAGCCCAGCCGGTTCAGGTGCCGCGTCACCTCCACGTCTGGCTGGGGCCCCGGCTCCAGGCGGCGGTACAGCTTCAAGAGCGCCGTGTTGCCCAGCCGGACCGACGTGTTGGACTGCTCGCGCGTCATCGGGTGCGGCGTCCAGTCAGAGTCCGGGTCGTTCCAGCGGCGCAGGAACGCGGCTTGGGTCCATCCGGACAGGGGTCCGCGTCCGCGGGAATTTCGACGCGCTAGGCGCGCGGCCACCGCCCGACTGAATTCCGGATCCTGGCCCGCATCGCGCACGTAGCCACTCTGCCCCGCGTCGGTGCGCACCTCCACCAGGTCATGCCCGCTGGGATTGTCGCTCCAGCCTGCGGGCACTTGATAGCGTTCCTGTCCCCCATCCTGGTAGGTGACGCGCACGGTGAGCAGGCGAAACGCGGCCAGCGGCCACTGGGACTCCAATTGGCAACGGGCCACATGCCGGCCCCGCCCGCCGAACCAGCGCGCCTGGCGCAGGTGCTTGAGGAGTGCCACCTCCAGGGCCTGCCGACCGGCCCCCTCGTCCAGCAACTCCTCCCACGTCTGCTGCACCGTGAGCGGCGCGCCCAGAGGCAGCACACCGCCCACCTCGGCGGCCACCGGGTCCAGTCGGAAGTAAAAGAACCCGTGGGGACCCAGCGTGATGGGATACAGGTCGGCCGCCACGGCGGGAAACACCGTCCGGCCAAATAGCTCCACCAGGTGGGTGCCCTGATACGGGGACAGGTCCAGGGCCGCCAATTGCGCGAAGCGCGAAAGGTTGGCCACCACCAGCACGTGCTCAGGCGGGTCGCTCTCGGGGAGGCTGCGGACAAAGGCGAGCACGTGCGGGTTGTTGGCGTTGACGACGAAAAGCTCGCCGCGCCCAAACGCCGGCGTGCTGCGGCGGAGCGCGATGAGACGCTTCAGCCACCACCAGAGCGAGTGGGGATTGGCGCGCTGGGCTTCCGCATTCACCGCCTCGTAATGGTATTCCGGGTCGGTGACCACCGGCAGCACTAGCTTCTGCGGGTTGGCGGTCGAGAACCCGGCGTTCTTGTCGCCGCTCCACTGAAAGGGCGTCCGCACTCCGTCGCGGTCCCCCAGGTAGATGTTGTCGCCCATGCCAATCTCATTGCCGTAGTACAGCACCGGGGTGCCAGGCAGCGCCAGCAGCAGCGCGTGCATCAGCTCGGCGCGGCGGCGGTTGTTGTTCAAGAGTGGCATGAGGCGGCGCCGAATCCCCAAGTTGATGCGGGATCGGGGGTCTTCGGCGTAAGCCTGGTACATGTAGTCGCGCTCCTGCTCGGTCACCATCTCAAGCGTGAGCTCGTCGTGGTTGCGTAGGAAGAGCGCCCACTGAGCGCCGTCGGGGAGCGGCGGGGTTTGTTCGAGAATGTCCAGGATGGGTTCGGGGCTTTCTTGGTAGAGGCCCATGAAGAGGCGGGGCATGAGGGGAAAGTGAAACGCCATGTGGCATTCGTCGCCGTCGCCAAAGTAGGCGACGGCGTCTTCCGGCCACTGGTTCGCCTCGGCCAGCAGCATGCGGTGGGGAAAATGCTCATCCACGTGCCGGCGCAGTTCTTTCAGGTACGCATGGGTTTCGGGCAAGTTTTCGCACGAGGTGCCGTCCCGCTCAAAGAGATACGGCACAGCGTCTAGGCGGAGCCCGTCGACCCCCATTCCCAACCAGAAGTCGACCGTCCGCAGCACGGCCCGGCGCACC
>JAKARZ010000018.1:23167-38109 GCA_021828405.1 Bacillota bacterium | reverse complement strand
ATGCGGCGGACCGGCTACACGGGCTCCTATCCAGTCCCGAGCTGGCCCGCCTGCCACGAGCCCAGGCCATTCAGGCGCTGTTGGCCGAGGGCGCGGCGGCCCGCGCCCAGCGCTACGCGAGCCCGCCGCCTCTTTCGAATTACACCCCACCCGACTGAGCGGCTGGGCTGGCCGCGCCGCGAGGTTTACGGACTCTGCCGTGACCCTCGACCCTCTCTGGGCAGACGACTCCGGCATTCAAGCCCACTTGTCACTCCCACTGCAGTAGGAATTCGGGTGAGCTGTTGGAGATTGGCTCTACACTGTGAGCCAACGCCGACCGAGCACCAACGGGCGGGAGAGGAGCACCCCGATGTGAAAAAGCGAAGGACATGGCGCATGTTTTCGGGACTGCTGCTGGCTGGGGTGCTCGCGGCCTGTGGCTTCACGGGGCCGTCCACGGTCTCGACCAGCGTGGCGACCTCGGGAAGCGGATCCTGCCCTCTCCGCATCACCGGGGTCGCCGGGTTGGACGCGGGTGTGAACCTGCCGCTCATCATCACGGGAACCTGCCTCGGGGAGCACCGACCGTACCAGGGGTGGTCACCGCTTCTGAGGCTGCAGGACCTCACCCTGCACTGGAGTGCAGGCTGGAAGCCGCCCACCGGACAGAAGGACAGCGAGGCTCGCCGCCCCGGTCAACGTGGGGTGGAACGCCGGGGACCGCGTCCGCGTTTCGGTGTGGTCCAAGGTCGGCGCGTCACAGCCGGCAACCTACATGCAAAGCGTGGGCCAGGGCTTGGCGGTTGCCCTCGCGCCCACGGCCGCCGTCAGCGGGCAGGGCACCGGCGTTCCCTGGTTCGCGGTGTCGCCCGCTGAAAGTCAGCAACTGCTCACCACCTTTTCGGCCACCCTGGCCGCCGAACACCTCGACACGCCCGAGACACGGGTGGGGTTGGCGGTCTACCCCACTGTGCCGTCCTCAGCGCGCGCGCTGCGGGAGATGGGCACGGCCTTTGACGCGGTCGACGTGGCGCCGCATCTTTTGGCCGGGCTCTATGAGCTCGGGGCGGGCGGCCTGGCGCTGGGCACCCTTGGCGAGCTGACAAGCCATCCCGCCCCCACGGCCGGCACCTTCTCGGCCCTCGGAAACCTGGCCGCCCAGGAGGTGACTGCACAGTATCAGGCGGCCGGTCAGGCAGCCAGCGCCGATGCGGCGCTGTGGAACACCGTGGCTTGTGGCGGCACCACCCCAGCCTACGTCGTAGCTACCGGCCAGGAACTCGTCTTGACGGCCACCAACCTCAGCAGCGCGCCGAGCGGCGTGCTCACTGACCACCCCGCTCACCGTGGGACAGACGTATCCCGGCAACAGTGCAGGGTGTTCTGCTGCCATCGTTGGCGACCTCCAAGCGCAAGACCTTTCGGGCCCTGCGCCGGTCTTTTGGCGGCCCCATCCGGGAAGCCAGCCCGTCATCACCGGGGTCAGCGCCATCGGACCGGCGGCGTCCCAAACCGTCACCATCACGGGGTCGGGCTTTGGCAGTCACACCCCCTATCAAGGGACGGGCAACCACCTGCGCATCTTGGATGCCACCGCCAGCTGGGATACCGGGTGGAATCACTGGGACCAAGGGGCTCAGTGCTGGGGACAGTGTTCCGACTGGGTGACGGCGAACATTTCCCTGTGGTCCAACGACAAGATCGTGCTGTCGGGCTTCGGAGGCTCTTACGGAGGGCTATGGGCATGTTCACCAGGTCCTGGTTTACGTGTGGAACGCCAACGAGACATGGTCTCCCCAATGGAAGGCTGCCGCGGCCACGGCAACCCTGCGCGCAAGTTCGTCGCAGGCGGGGCCGTCCATCACCAGCGTCTCCCCTGCCTCCGGCACGGCGGGAGCGATCGTGGTGCTGTCCGGGACGGGGCTGGCCACAGTGACCCAAGTGATGGTGGGCGGCAGCGTGGCCAACTTTTCTGTCAGCGGGAACACCTTGACGGTGACGATCCCCAGTGACCCGGCCGCCGCCCAAGCCTTGGCCCGCGGCGCCGCGTCGAGCTATCAGGCCACGGTGGCCGTGTCGGCCCCGTGCGGCGGCACCACGTGCACGGCCTCGCTTCCGCTGGGATTCACGTACGTTGCCGGAGGAGGCACATGAAGGCGATCGGCCTGGGCATGGTCCCGGTGGGGACATCATCGGTGGACATTCTGGATGGGTTGTCTGCTCGTGGCCGCCGGAGCGGTGGGCTGCGGCGGTGCAGCGGCGCTGCGCGCCTCGTCACCCGCGAACCAGCCAGCGGGAGCGGGCTGGTCGCTGGTGCCGCAAACCGGTACCCTCAACGTCACGGCGCTGGCGGGCTCCCACGGGACCCTCTATGTGGGGACAGGGAACCAGCAGGGGGTGTTGGCTTATGCCCACGGAAAATGGCGGACGCTGGGAGCGGAATTGCTGCCGGCCGGTCGCACCGTCCGGTCCATCACCCCCGTCGGCGCCTCCGCCGTGCTGGTGGGAACCAGCCAGGGTGTTTTGGCGTACGGCCAGGCCGGATGGCTGGAGCTGTCCGGGCTAACCGACCCGGGTTGCGGGTCGCTCTCGCCTATGGCGACATTCCGGTGTATTCCGTCACCGCGGTAATGTCGCCTCATGGGCATGTCACGGCAGGCGGCTACCCTCCGGGGAACGTGAGTGTGAACAGCGCCTCCGACGGCTTTGGCGGCGTGTGGCAGTATCTGCACGGGGCATGGGTGCCGCTGGGCCGATTGGGGCACACCCCGACCGCCATGCGGTACACCCCTGCCGGGGTGCTTGTCGTGGGAACCCACCAGGGCGTCTGAACCTATACCCATACCGCCGGCTGGCAGTCTCTGGGATCGTTCCACACCCCGGGCGTGGTTGTCACCGCCCTCGCCCTGAGCGCTGGCGGGCACGTCCTCGCAGGTGTGCAGGAACTTGCGGGCACCGTGTCCCGCCTGTCCGAGTATGTGGGCGGGAGTTGGGTCAACCGCTCCAGCGGATGGACCGAGCTGCCGGAGACGCCTGTGATTCAAGCCTTGGCGGTCAGCCACGCCCGCGGCGTCATCTGGGTGGGCACCGCGTCGGCGGGCGTGTGGATGCTGAACGGCAGCCGATGGAGCCGAGCCGGCCCCGCCCCGTCGGCGATCAATAACGCCATCATCCAAGCACTGGACGTCACCCAGGCGGGGGCGGTCTACGCGGGCACCCCCAATGGCCTGTGGCGCCTGACAGGAGTGGGATCCCCATGAATGCACTGTGGCGCACCATCCTGGCGCCGGGCGGCCGACGGGCCTGGGCGTTCAAACTTGACCGCCGCGGGGACGGCCCGAAAGCCACGCTCCCAGTCCCGCACACCGCCAGGCGCACACGTCGGCGCATGGGCTTCGCGGCCCGCGCGGGGCTGACGCTCTTGCTTCTTGTCACCGCAGCCGCGTGTGGGTTATCACACCCGGCTCCGGCCGCTAAATCCCCTGCGTCCTCACCCGGCCGCCCCGCGAACCCTGTCGGCCCATCCCATCGCCTGGCCGGACACTGGACCGCCGAGGTGGCGCCCGTCGCGTCGGCCGTGTCGTGCACCAGCACCACGTTCTGCATGACCATCGGACCCACGCAGTGGTCGGTGTGGAACGGGAAAACCTGGACGACCCAGGGTTCGTCGTCGTTCGGCGATGGCTCGGCGGTCTCCTGCACGGGACCGCGATTTTGTCTCGCGACGTCGGTTTACGGGGTGGTGTACGCGTGGACCGGGTCGCAGTGGACTGCGACTGGACCGCCGAGGTGGCGCCCGTCGCGTCGGCCGTGTCGTGCACCAGCACCACGTTCTGCATGACCATCGGACCCACGCAGTGGTCGGTGTGGAACGGGAAAACCTGGACGACCCAGGGTTCGTCGTCGTTCGGCGATGGCTCGGCGGTCTCCTGCACGGGACCGCGATTTTGTCTCGCGACGTCGGTTTACGGGGTGGTGTACGCGTGGACCGGGTCGCAGTGGACTGCGGCGGCACAATTGGGGCTCCACTCCGCTCTCCGCAGCATCAGTTGCCCAACGCCGGGGTTCTGCGAGGCCATCGGGCAAACCGGAGACGCGTGGCAGTACAATGGCACCTCGTGGACGGGGGGAACCGTGGTCGATACCGTGCCCAATCCGACCAATGGGCCCACGACCATTTCGTGCGCCCACCCCGGCTTCTGCATCGTCGGCGACGGCATGAGCCAGGCCACCGAGCTGGTCGGAACCCAGTGGACCTCGCCGCGTCTCATCGATCCGACCGGGTACGGGATCTTGTCCGTGTCGTGCCCCTCGAGCGCCTTTTGCCTAGCCGTCACCCAGAACGGCCAGGCTGTGGCGTGGAACGGGACCCGGTGGGTGAGTCCGGTAACGTTGACGAACCAGCCCTTGGTGTCCGTATCGTGTCCTCAAGTCGGGTTCTGCATCGCCGTAGGCGGGGGGACGTCCGTGGCGCAACTTGACCACCAGTGGGTCCTGCGGCCTCTGCCCGCTAAGACCGAGTGGGATGGGCTGGACGCCGTCGCCTGCGCGTCCGCTGACTTTTGCCTGGCGGTCAGCGGAGGGCCTCGCGATTTCGTCTATACCTCTGCGGCACACTCCTCGGGGTAGACGAGGCGCAGCGTCCCCTCCCGGGCACGGCGGCCACACGCGGACTTGCGCGGCCGCCACCGCGATCTCATGGGCAGGAGACGCGGTCACTGCGGGTAAGGATGCCCGACATGACTTGGTAGGCGTGGGAACAGCCCTCTTGCACGGCCTCGCTGCCGAAGCCTGGGCTCCACGCGTGAAACAACTCGTCGCTCACCACCATCAGGGCTCCCACCGGCACGCCCAAGTGGTGGCCGAGATGAAACAGGGCGGAGGTTTCCATGTCCACGCCCAGCACGCCTTGCTCCTGATAGCGTCGGATCTGGCTGGGCATCTCGCGGTAGATGGCGTCGGTCGTCCATAGCGCGCCCACCGGCACGTCGGGCGCGGCGCCCGTGAGGACCATCAGCAAGTCCGCGTTGGGATGAGAAGGGCCCGTGCGTCCGTCGTGGGCTGAGGTGCCTTCGTCCACATGCGCCGCGTTGGGAATCAGGAGCGCTCCGTAGCTGAGATGCGGCTGGAGGCTTCCACAGTAGCCGAGCACCCAGATTTCCTGGGCGCCCAACGCCACCAGCTCCTCCACCACCGATACCGCCGCCGGCGCGCCGATGGGCCCCCGCATCACCGAGATGTCCACCGGCGGCGCGGCCGGACGGCTGTAGTAAGGATCGCGAAAGAGGCGGGTGGGAGCCTCGACCAGCGACAACGATTGGATGAACGCCGGCAAACCGGCCACGTCGCTGAGCATTACGCGCCGCCCCACCCGAAAATCCCGACGGGGCTTGTCAAAGCGGCGCTCCAGATAGCGGACGAAGTCCTCCGACGTGATGTGCGGCTCTTCCACGCGGGTCAGCTCCTCGACATGTCTTGCGCTTCATCCCCCACAACACTTGGGCCCAGCGATTTCCCCTAGAGATGCAGGCCGCCGGTGAACACCTGATGGCGGCTGTCGGCCCAAATTTGATACGCCCGCGCCGTGGACACGACCCAGTACAGCGTACCATGGACCCCCACGCGGACGTAGGTGTGCAGCAGCTCCCGCGGCGGCGGCAGTGTCAGCCGAAGTTGCATGGGCTCCCGCGGCGCCGCCGTGTAGATCCGCGCCCGCTCGCCCCTCACCCCCAGGTTCACGCCGAGATACACCTGCCCCAACGCTTCGCCCACGAGGCGGCTCACCAAGACGACTCCGGGCACTCGGACGCTCCAGTGCACCAGCGGCTGACCGGTGGCCGAGAACTCCCAGAGGGCGACCTTGGCGGGCTCTGACGTGGGCGCCTCGACATAAAGGCGCCCCCCTTCTCCCAGCGTGTAGCTGGTGGCGGGCACGCGGATGAGTGGCCGGCCGGGAGGTTCCCACTCGCCCAGTTGGGTTTGACCCCACGCGGCCACGAGCTGGGAGCGCCCGTTCGCCCGATACCGGGACAGCGCGGTGCGAAACTGGCCCGCCCCTACCGTCGTCCACGCCACGTACACGGCGGTGGGAGAAACCATCAGCTGCTGCCACGCGACGGTGGTCCCGGGTTGGCCCGCCAAGCGGATGCCTCGCTTCGCCCCGTCGGTTCCCACCATCCAAAGCTGGTGGGCGTGGTCGTCCGCGACCAGCCAGCCCCGCCGGGAACCGTCCCAGGCGATGCTCGACAGCATCGCCTCGGGGACGCTGCGCGCCGTCCACGGCGCGTTGGCTCGCCCCAGAGGATGCCACAGCACCCGCTGGTGGTAGGTGTCGGCGATGCCCACCTGGTCGCCCCCCACGGCGAACGAAAGCGGGCCGTGGAGGCGGCCATCCACACCCACCCAGCGTCCCACATCGTGCACCCCGTCCCCGTACGGCAGGCTCGCCAGCAGCTGGCGGCTCGCTCGCCACACCGGATGCCCACGGCCAAACAGATGCCAAGCCACATAAAGTGCCGCCGCCAGCAGCGCCAGCACCCACCACCACCGCGCGGTGCCCACCTCGCCTCCCCACCTAGGCCTTTGCTGAAGACGTTATATGGCCCGGGCACGGGGCTAAGACACGCCGCAAGAAGGCGATCGCATTACGCGTCGTGGCTCTCGGGCCAGGGTACGCGCGGCAGTCCATCCGCCAGCGGGTAGCCGCGCCCCCCGTCCACCACCACGGTGTAGTCGCGGGCGCGGGTGAGCGCGACATACCAGAGGCGGCGCTCCTCGGCCGCCTCGGCGGCTTTGTTGGCCGCCTTGAGCGCCTCCCAGTGGGGGGTCTCCACCTTGGCCAGCGACACCGCCGCCCCCATAGTGGGATCCACCAGCACCCGGGCTTCGGCCAGGGACTTCGCTAGAAATCCGGTCAGAACCACCAGGGGCCACTCGCGGCCCTTCGCCTGATGTACCGTCGTGACCGCCACGCCGTCGGGGGAGCTGGCCTCGTCCGCGTCGGGCGCGTCCATGACGCGCTGCCAGAGCCACTCGGCATACTCCCAGTAGCCCCAGCGCCCTTCATACTGCTGCGCCGAGCGCACAAGCTGGCGGACGTTCAGCGCTTCGGTCTCGGTGAGATCGTGATCCTTCGCGGAGGCCACCCGTTCCAGCATGCTGGCCACCCCCTCGGTCCGCACCCAGCGGCCGCACTGATTCAGGGTGGCGAACGCCGCGGCCACCGGGCCTGACGGCCGCGGCGCCGCCGCGTCCGGATTCCAGGTCCCCCCGCCCTGGCGATGGACGGCGAGCTGGGCATCGGGAACCGCGAGCCACACCGAGCGCAGCGCGGCCAGCACCGCCACCTGATCCTCGGGCACGACGGCCGCCCGCAGGATGGCGGCCAGGCCGCGCACATCGTCCCGGCGGTAAAACCCCCGCGAGGCTGCGTGAAACGGAATGCCGGCCGCCGACAGCCGGCTGGCCAGATGGGCAAAGCCCGACCGATTGGGAAGGAGCACGGCCATGTCCTCGAAGGACAGCGCGCGAGCCCGCCCGGCCCTGTCCAGCCAAGGACGGCCGTGGGCGCTGGCGACAATCGCCGCCACCCGGTCCGCCTCGGCCCGCCGGCGGTCGTCGGCGCGCTCCCCCGGGGGGTTGTCGTAAAAGACACGGGGCGCCGGCGGATCGTCGCGGTGAGCGCTAAGTTCGGCATACGTCGGGTCCTCGCCCCCGGGGCGGCTATCAGCCCACAGGGCGCCAAACAGGTCGTTCACCGGCGCCAACACACCGGGGTGACTTCGAAAATTGGCCGTCAGGGTGACCACGCTGGCCGCCCCCGACGCTTCCAGGCGGTCAATCCAGGCCATGGCGTTTTTCAGGTTGGCTCCCTGAAAGCGATAGATGGACTGCTTGGGGTCCCCCACGATCACCAGGCGGCCCGCCGGCGGCCGGTCCGGGTCGGGGTGGTCTTCCGCAGGGTCCGCCGCAAGCCACTGGACCAGCTCCACATGCGTGGGTGACGTGTCCTGAAATTCGTCCACCAATAGCGTGGTGATGCTGCCGGCCACTTCCCGCCTGATGGCGGGGTGGTCGCGCAGCAGCGCCAGCGCCAATGCCTCCTGATCGCCGAACGTGACGGCCCGGCGCTCGCGCCGCCACTCTAAAAACGCGCGCTCAAAGTCACCAGCGAGCTCGCACACACCCGCCATGAGCTGGGTCAGCGTGTCCCCCTGCCAGTGGCGGAGATCGTCGCCCATGCGTGCGAGCTCGGCTTTCTGCTCCGCCAGCCACGCCTGGTGCGGGTGCCAGTCCGCCTGGCGGCCGGCCGTGACTTTCGGAAAGCGCCAGGAGTACACTAGGCCGTCGCACCAGGGGGCCCCGTACTGGCGCCAGCGCTCGACATCGCCGGCCAGCGTTTCGACGAGGCGGCGCGCCGGGTCGGACGCGTCCACTGCCACCTGGGCGCGCTCCTGAAGCGGGGCCAGCCGCGCGTGAAAATCCTCCAGCAGCGCCAGGGCGGATGCCGGGGGCGCACCCCCGCCCAGCGCCTCGGGCGGCACGCCCTTGAGCTGCCGCATCAATTGCTGCAACTGAGCAAACGTCACCCCGTGCCGCGCCAGCTGATGCAGGAGCGGTGCCGTCTCCGGCGAAAGGTTCTCCAGCCACTCGGCGAGACAGCGCTTTCGCTGGCGCTCGGTCTCCTCGGCCTCCCAGACTTCGGCGTCCGGCGCGAGGTGGGCCGCCAGCGCGTAGCGCATGAGCAGGCGGTGGCCCAGCGCATGCAACGTGGTGATGCGAAACTCCCCCATCGCCGCCCGGGCGGCCTCCAGCCGGCCGCGTTCGGCGCCGGTGGCTTGGCCCGCCGCTTCCCCCAGCCGCTCGGCCAGACGGCGCTCCAACTCGGCGCAGGCGTTCTTGAGAAACGTCACCAGGACCACGCCCGCCGGCCGGTAGACGCCGCGGG
Organism: Bacillota bacterium; assembly: GCA_021828405.1. Next base: position 29,180 of record JAKARZ010000018.1, on the reverse strand, counting down.
CCACCCCTGCCACCACGCGGTCCACGAGCAGCGTCGTTTTGCCCGTGCCCGCGCTGGCCACCACCACCAGGTTTTCCTGGAGGCTCTCGCACACGCGGTCGCGGACCGTCTGGTCAATCGGGTGTGTCCGCATCGCCGCTCCCCTCTCCGCGGTCGGGCCACAAGCGGGCAAACGCCGGCACCGCCCTGGCTTTCTGCCGGCCGAGCGCCTGGGCGTCTTGCGGGCATGCCGTGCGCCAGTCGCATGTGCGGCACGCGCCCTGGGCAGGGAACATGAAAAGCTCCCCCGCCCGGACCCGCTCCAGGACGCCCTCCATGATCGCCTCAGCCTCCTCCCATCGCTCGGCGATCGGGGGTTCCAGCATTCGATGCGCAAACCCCTTTTGGCTGGTGATGCCCCAATACGCCGCCGACACCCGCGAGAGCTCCACCTGGAAAACCTCGCTGGCGGCGTAGGCATACAGAGCCAACTGCAGACGGGTCGGATGGACGGTGCCGGGAGGGGGCTCACCCGACTTGTAGTCCGCCACCCCCACGGAGCCATCTTGCGCCCGCTCGACGCGGTCCATCACGCCTGTGAGCGTGACGCCTCGCCAAGTGAGCTCCCACGGGAGCTCAGCGGCCAGCGTTCCCTTCGGCGGCGAGGCGGCCAACACCGCCACCAGGTCGGCCACCAGGCTTTCCAATCGGCCGGCCAAGAGCCCGGGCAGCACGGTGGCGGCCGGAGGATCTTCCGCGACCGCCCGGTCCAGCAGTTCGCGCACGGCGGCCGGCGGCGGCGCAGGTACCCATCCGGCCGCGCTGGCCAGCACCCGATGCATCCAGCTCCCGATGGAGCGCGGGTCTGGCTCTGCCGAGAGGGCGGGCATCGGCTCCACACCCAAAGCTCGCCACGCGTACTGCAGCGGACACCGCCCGTAGCGCTCAAACCCACTGGCGCTGTGGGGCGCCGGGACGACCCCGGCGTCGAAGTGCCCATCAAACGCGCCAAACTGAGGCTGGGACCGACCCAGCGCCACGCCGAGCCCCACGCCGTGGTGGCGGGGCACCTCGACCCGACGCGCGTCATGGGCCTGAGACGCCTCGGCGGTCTCCTCGACCACAACCCATACGCGCTCGGAAAGCGCCAGCATTCGATCCCGCCGCTCGCGCGCCGCCTCGCGGCGCATCGCCGCCGTGGCCAGACCCAATTGCGCGCGAACGCGCTCGGTCAACACGGCCGATACGTCATCTGGCTCCGGCTCCGATCCCGGGTCCGCCGCGTCCCCGACCACGATGAGCGCCGAGGGCGTGAAGCCTGCGGCGGCCACATCGGCCTCCACCACCCACACCGAGGTGTCCGGCGGGGGCGCCGCGGGCTGATGGAGCCGGGACACCATCCACGCTTCGATGCTGCGCAGCGCCGTCGGCACCCGCGCAGCACTCCACCGCGCCAGCGCCGGATCTGTCTCCCCGAGCGACACACCTGCGGCGGCAGCCCACCCGGCGGCCTGACGACCCACCGCGCTCCAGTCTCCCGACGCCAGCAGCGCCGCCCGGGCGGCCGTCATCGCGTCGTGGGCCGCCCGAACGGCCGGGGGCCATTCTTTCCGGTGGCCCACGTGCTGGAACAGTCGCTCGCGCTCGGCGGCGGCACCGGGAAACGTAGTGTTTCGCGCCCACTCCATGAGGGAGGCGAGGGGGGCACGCTCCACCGAAGCCTCCCAGGCAGCCAAGCCAAAGGTGGGCCCCTCGGGCAACGGGTGCGCCGTCGCGGGCCAACCCAAGGCTCGCAAGTCCCGAGCCAGGGCGGCGGCCGATCCTCGGGGCGCAATCACCAGCGCGTCGTGGCGCACGTCGGCCTGCGCCAGCGCCTCCGCCACCGCCCACCGTGTGTCATCGCGGTCCGCCACCACCAAGACGTCTCGGGTCGGGAGCCGAGTCGACTGGGCGGGCCGGGTGTCCACCACCTGCGCCCCCTGGCGCCGCCACCAGGCAAGCGTCGCCCCCCCACCCGCCGACGCGAGAAACAGGTGGACCGGGCGCTGCCGCGACTGCTCCCGCACCCACTCGCGGCCGGGCCCCTCCGCACCGTACACGGCCAGCGGTCCATCACCGGCCAACGTCCCCTCGGCCCAGCCACCGTCGGCGCTGCCCCACCCCACACGCGCCCACCACGCCCATGCACCCGTCAGCGCGGCCGCCAGGGCGGCCGGCAACTCGGCCAGGCGTCCTTTGGGCACACGCTGGTCGTGCAGTACCCTTGCCGCCCGCAACACGGCGGACGCCGCCCCCGGTGTGCCCCGGTAAGGCGAGGTGGACGGCAGGGTGTCTTCGAGCGCCGGCGCCAGGACCCGAGCCCAGAGCGCGTCGTCGTCCCCGGCCCTCTCTCCGCACCCGTGCCACGCCGCCACGCGGGGACCGGCCTGCCCGCCGACCCGCTGGCGGAACCACCGCGAAAGCTGGGCCGCCGCCAGGGGCGTCGGCGCCACCGTGGCGGGGGGCCCGGCCTTGGCGTCCATCGCCCAAGTGCACCACGCGGTCAGGCATTCGCGCGGCGCGGTGACGTGAACCGTCAGAGTGCCATGAGAGTGGGCCATGATGCCTCCGTTCGTGGGAATGGCGCGTCTCATGGAGGATATTCGCCAAAGGTCGGGGTCTCCCTGCCAGGTCGTTGGTCCGGCTCCGCGCAGCGCGGGGCACCGTTCGGCTACCGGCCGGCCGCCGCGTGGCGGTCTGCCCGCCTGATGTCGGGCAGACCCTATCGCGTAAAGGGGATCGCCAACACTTGTTGAATCACGGCCGCAGGTTCGGGATGCCGATCGGTAGCGTATTTAAAGAACACATGCATCGCGGCTAATCGAACGTTCCGTGTCCGCACGGGGTTGTACCGCTCACGCTCGCGCCCCTGCAACAAGTCCCCGATGCGCGGGGCGTTCAATCGGACCCATCGAGGTAACGGGGCGTCTTACCCGTGGTCGTGCTCGCACATCGCCGTAAGAGCCGCCACCCATCGCAGTAGGCCGCCATCGTGCGCGGACTCACCTGGCGTTGGGTAGGCAGGCGATCGAGGAAATGGGCTTCCGTCAGCAACCCCATCATGGGCCGGTCGGTCGCCGCTCGAACGTAGGGCGTCGGTGGTCGGCCGCCGTCATCAGGGCGCGCATTTCCTCCATGGTGTCGACAAACGGCCCCGGTCGTTGGGAGTGGACGGCGAGGACGTCCGTCCCCGGTACCCCGCGCGTGAAAATAGCGCGCAAAGCTGCGGACGACACGGAGGCGGCGCGTCCGGGTGTCCGGGTGGGCGGGCCGAGGGACCCCCAGGGGACCGCCCGCTCCATCGTCACCGTGGTCACCGCGACGTGGTCCCGGTACGCTCCCAAGCGGGTGAGCCACGTCTCGGGCCGGCGCAGCGTGAATCCGAGCGCACGGCGCCCGGGCACATCTTGCTGAAGGGCGGCGCGCCCAGCGGTCATCGGGGATCCCCCCTAACCAGGGACGGGCCCCGACGCGTCTCGTCATGATGGCCTGAGCATAATGGGCCGTCGTGACCAACCACCGATGGCGCAGAACTTAGCCCTCTTCCCAGGGGGCCCCCGCCGGGCGCATGGTTCGCGCTGCCCGGTGTCGCAGCCAGTGTGCGCCGAAGGGAGTGACCCTGACCCGGCGACAGGCTTGCTCGACCACCCGGCTCATCGTGGTCACGGCCGTGCCCGGGCGTTTGTGTCCTGTCCAGGTCGTAGCCCCGACCACAGCAATATCGGGACACGGGACCCCATCAGGTTTGGGTCAGATAACGGCGTCAGCGACAATGAGCACGCCACTACCCATCGTGAGCCGTGCGCCGCCGGTCGTCAACGTTTGTCGGAGCAACCCCGCGCCTTCCCTTTACCTGAGGTGCCATGCTTCCGCCGCACCATAGATTTTCAGCCGCCGTCCGATGGACCCGTCGCACCAGGGGCTGCACTGATGGCGCCGACACGACCATCCTCCGCCCGTCTGGAAGCCAGCCGCAGCCCCCAACCAGGTGACTGGGCGGGCGGGGGATCGGCGCGGGGAGCTGGCGACCTCCGTCTGTCGGGTTGCAGTTAATTACAATAAGCGGAGCAGCCAATCCACCGAACCGTCCTCGCAGAAAGGGTGGAAAACCTTTGACACTGATGGCTCATGCCTTAGCCGCCTTGAACCTGACAGGTACATTGGTGGAACCGGAATCCCCTCTCGGGGGATCTTCAGCCCCGGTGCACCGGATCTCGGGAGCAGACGGCCGTGTATTTGCACTGAGGGTGCGGCCCCCGCAGCAGGCCCTCGCCATTGTGCGCGAAGCCAGCAATGCCCGATTGGCCGCAGAATTGGGCGTGGGCCCCCGGGTCGTGGGCGTGCACTGCGGTCCCAAAGTGGCGTGCCTCCTGACCGAGTGGGTGGCTGGATCCGGCTTGGTGGAGTGTCTGGTGAAAGAGCCGCAGCGCATCACGGTGTGGGCACGAGCGGCTGGCAGATTTCAAGCCGCCATACATGACGCGGGTCGGGGACACCCGGGGCTCGGACAGTTGGACGTCGGGTGGGCTCGCCCGCACTCCGCGGCGGAAGTCCACCGCCTCCAGCAGCTGCCGCCCTGCGACGTCCCCACCCTGGTCCACCTAGACTTTCATCCGATGAACTTGGTCGTCACGGGCGATGTCACCATGGCCGCTGTTGACTGGGTGAACGCCGGCGTCGGCGACCGTCGGCTCGACGTCGCCCGCACGGTGGCCTGCATGGCGCTCGACGGGCCAACCCAGGGCCCGTTTGGCTTTTGGATCCCGGCGTTTGTGGCTGCGTTCGTCCAAGGCTACGAGGAGTCAGTTGGAGTTCTGTCGGACATGGCGCCGTTTGTGCGGTGGGCCGCGGAAGCCACGCTGCGCGATGTGCGGCCCAAGCGCTCCCCGGAGCAGGTGGCCCGCATGGAGGCGATGGCGCGGCGGTGGGATGAGTCTGCCGCCTGGCCCCCTGAGGAAGCCTCGAACGCATAGAGGTGCCGGTGCCGGCGCACCCTCGCCAGCATTGGCTCAATGTTCGAGCCCCTCATGGCCGCGCCGGCGTCAGCTCTGCGGCCCCCGGCTCCTTCCGCAGCGCAATGCACCGCAGCGGAAGGCCCGCCAGCATGGTCACACCGTGACGTCCGCCACCCTGGAGGCCGCGGACGTTGTCTTGGTGCTCACCAGTCTGCCCGCAACCACCGACGATGCCGCCGACATCCTGGCACTCTATCGCCTGCGCTGGCAGATCGAATGGGCCTTCAAGCGCCTCAAAAGTTTGCTCTACCTCGACGCCTGGCGGGCCTTTGACCCCGACATCGCTCCAACCTATCCTGGTCACGTTGCTAGTGTCATGAGTCAGTAATGCGCTTGCAATAGGTTGCAAGGGCCGCGAGGATTTGGTCGGCCGTCTTCACCCACACATAGGGCCGGGGCTGGTCATTCCACGCCGCGATCCACGTCCGAATGTCCGCCTCCAGGTCCGCCACGCTCCGATGGGCCGACCGTTGGAGCTTCGTGGTGGTCAATTCCGCAAACCACCGCTCCACGAGGTTCAGCCAAGACGCACTCGTCGGCGTAAAGTGCAGGGCAACCCGCAGGTGTTTCACCAGCCAGCGGTGAATCGGGGGCGCCTTGTGGGTCGCATAGTTGTCCAACACCAGATGCACCGTGCAGTCCGCCGGGACCGCAGCGTCGATCCGGTCCAGAAACTGCTTGACGTCCTGCGTGCGATGATGGCGATGGAGGCTCCCGACGATCTCGCCCGTCTGGAGGTTGAGCGCGGCAAACAAGCTCGTGGTCCCATGCCGCTGGTAGTCATGGCGGCGGCGTTCCGGCGTCCCCGGCAGCAGCGGGAGGATGGGCTGCATCCGGTTGAGGGCCTGGATCTGCGTCTTCTCATCCACGCAGAACACGACCGCCCGCTCGGGCGGGTCGAGGTAGAGGCCCACCACATCGCGGACCTTGTCCACGAACAGGGGGTCCGGGGAGAGCGTGAACGACTCCGTCCGGGAGAT